>NZ_JAALCR010000005.1 GCF_011065895.1 Paludisphaera rhizosphaerae
TAATAGTATCAGGAGATCGCCGGACGTCAACAATCCTCCCCGGTTTCTCCCCGATTTTTTCTCAGAGGGCTCTCGGCGGGTCCTTGCGTCGCCTCCTGGGCCCTTCTACCATGTCGGTCGATTCTCATAAGTCGTGCTGCATCTCTTGAATCGTCAGCGCCTGCGGCGAGGCGGGTGCGTGGGGAGGCTGCTCGTGACGTCGGTTCCTCTTCTGGCCGCGGCCGCCCCTTTGATCTCGATGGGCCCGCTGGACGTGGCGATCATCGCCATCTACTTCGTCGTCGTGCTGGGGATCGGCTTCTATCTGAAGAAGTACGTCAGCACGGGCGAGGACTTCTTCATGGCCGGCCGGAAGATGACGGCCTGGATCGCGGGGTTGAGCTTCATCTCGGCGAACCTCAGTTCGCTGGAGACGATGGGCTGGTCGGCGATGGCCTATCAGTACGGGATGCTGGGCGCGCACGCCTACTGGTTCGGGGCCGTGCCGGCGATCCTGTTCCTGGCCGTGGTGATGATGCCCTTCTATTACATCTGCAACACGCACTCGGTTCCCGGCTATCTGAAGCTGCGGTTCGACGAGAGGACGAGTGCGCTGGCGGGGATCTCGTTCTCGTTCCTGACCGTGCTGGTGAGCGGGGCGAGCATGTTCGCGATGGCGAAGATCCTCAACCTGCTGCTGGGCTGGGACATGAACGTCAGCATCTGGGTCTCCTCGCTGACGGTGGCCGTGTACGTGACGCTCGGCGGCCTGATCTCGGCGGTCTTCAACGAGGTCTTGCAGTACTTCCTGATCTGGTTCGGGTCGTTGCTGATCCCGATCCTGGGTCTGATCGACGCCGGCGGCTGGAGCGGGCTGGTCCAGAAGATTGAGCGTAACGTGCCGGTGATCCATCCCACGGTGGCCAACGCCAACTTCACGAGCCTCTGGCAGAACCTCGGCTCGTTCGACGCCAACCCGATGGGGGTGGACTGGATCGGCATCGTCTTCGGCCTGGCGGTCGGGGTGGGGTTCGGCTACTGGTGCACCGACTTCCTGCAGGTGCAGCGGGTGATCGTGGCCAAGGATCTGCGAGCCGCTCAGAACGGGACGATCATCGGCGCGGCCTTGAAGATGTGCGTGCCATTGATCGTCACCCTGCCAGGACTGCTGGGGCTGGCGGTGCTCTTGCACTCGGACGGATCGCCGATGGTGCTCGTCTCCGAGGCCGACCCCCGGGCGAACATCACGCATCGGACGTACAACGACGTGCTTCCTTTATTAATGGGAAGATATCTTGGCCCCGGGCTGCTGGGACTTGGCGTAACGGCGATGATCGCCGGGTTCATGTCGGGGATGGCGGGGAACGCCAGCGCCTTCGCGACGGTCTGGACCTACGACGTTTACCGGACGCTGATCCGCAAGAACGCCAGCGACGCTCACTATCTGGCGATGGGGCGGTGGTGTTCGCTGCTGGGGATCATGATGTCGGTGGGGACGGCGTACTCGCTGTTCTACTTCTCGAACATCCTGGAGTTCCTCCAGGTCCTGATCTTCTTCTTCATCGTGCCGCTGTTCGGGGTGGTCATTCTGGGGATGCTCTGGAAGAAGGCGACGCCGACCGGGGCTTTCGTCGGTTTTCTGACGGCCATCCTGGCGTCGATGGCGATGTGGGCCTTCGTCCACACCTTCCCCGACGGCCACCGACCCTCGCCAACCGCGTTCCTCGACCCCGGCGCGGTGGTGCGGGTCGAGAAAACGGGCGAAGGCGACGCGGCGGTCATCCATCGCGTGATCGTCGAAAAGGGGACCGTCCGGACGACCAACGTCCCCATCGAGGCGCCCGGCGAGACCCCGTGGGCGGCAGGAGACAAGACGCTGGAGAAGGAGGCCGCCGCGCCTTCGAAGGTGACCGAGAAAGACAAGACGGTCCCCGTTCGCCTGATCGCGCCCGGCGTCACCCTGGCCGACTCGAATGCCGCCGACAAGTTCGGCGCGGAGGGGGCGGACGTGGTCTTGAAGCCGGGAGTGCGGGTGGTGGCCTCGGACGTGACGCAGACCTTCAATCCGGCCGAGTTCAACCCCGCTCACGCGAAGTACATCGCCCGGTCCGAGAAAGCCAAGCCGATGGCGGTCAACGTCTACAGCTCCATGTGGACGCTGCTCATCTGCATGTCGGTCCTGATTGTCGTAAGCCTGTTTACGACCCCCAAGCCCGAATCTGAGTTGCACAACCTCGTTATGGGCCTCACCCCCCTGCCCGACGACGGACCCGCCCCGTGGTATCGGTCGCCGAAGCTCTGGGCGAGCGTCGTGGCCATCGTGCTCGTCGCGCTGAACATCATCTTCTGGTGACGCCGGCCGATTTCGTTGGTTTCGACGATTTCGACGAAACCAACCGCTGCAATCGCCGAATCAGATGGATCTAGCGTCCAACCGCCTCTAGACTGGAATCAAGTTCCCAGGGGTCCCGACAAAGCGACTCCGGGACGTAATCGAGGCGAGAGGCATGAGCGAGCACAACGATCGGGCGGCGTGGTTTCAGGGCGGCGAAGCCCATTGCAGCGTAAAGCCGGAGGCTCGGAAGCGGGCGTATCGGTTGGTTTTGCTGGGTCCGCCGGGGGTAGGCAAGGGAACGCAGGCTGAGTTGCTTTGCCACAAGCTGGGAACCTGCCATCTCTCCACGGGCGACGTTTTCCGGGCGGCGGCCTGCCAGGATCACCCGAGCCCGGCGCTCCAGACGGCCCTCGCCGCGATGAAGCGGGGGGATCTGGTGTCGGACGGGTTGGTCGTGACGATGGTCGAGGAGCGATCGGTCTGCCTGTCGTGCTGCGGCGGGTTCCTGCTGGACGGGTTCCCCCGGACGGTCATGCAGGCCGAGGCACTCGACGAATTGCTGGACGAACAGGGGGTGAAGCTCGACGCGGTCCTCTCGTATGAGTTGCCGCTGTCGGAGATCGTCGATCGCCTGAGCGGTCGGCGGACCTGCTCGAAGTGCAAGGCTGTCTACCACGTCACGGCTCGGCCTCCCCAAAAGGAGGGCGTCTGCGACGCCTGCGGCGGCTCCTTGATCCAGCGAGAGGACGACCGGCCGGAGTCGATCCGGGTCCGGATGAAAGCCTACGAGGAGAGCACCCGCCCCCTGGCCGACTATTACGAGAAGGACGGCCGCCTGATCCGCGTATCGGCCGACGGAAAGCCGGAGGAGATCCTGGAGCGGTCGATCCAGGCGCTGGAGGAGCGGACGGTGGCGGTGCGGAGTTGAAGATGCGAGGCTGATTCATGGCGAAAGGCGGGCGGGTCGTCGGTCGCTCGCCATTCGCGTCAGGTCGAGGTGAAAGCCCTCAACCCGAAGGACGCCATGAAAACTCGCTTCATTTTCGCCGTCGCGTTATTACCCCTGGATTTCTGGAATGAGGCCGTTGGACAGGAGACGCCGACGACGGCCGCCGTCCACGCCGCAGTGGCCGCGCCGCGGCCGATCCTCGACGGTTTCACCGCCGACCCGTCCATCCGGGTGTTCGGGGACACGTATTACGTCTACCCGACATCCGACAAGCCGAACTGGCTGACGACGGATTTCTCGGTCTGGTCTTCGAAGAACCTGATCGACTGGAAGCGTGAGGGGCAAATCCTGGACGTCACCAAGGACCTGGCCTGGGCCCGGATCAAGGCGTGGGCCCCCGACTGCATCGAGCGCGACGGCAGGTACTTCTTCTACTTTTGCGCCGAGGGGATGATCGGCGTGGCGACGAGCGACCGGCCGACGGGGCCGTTCAAGGACGCGCTGGGGCGTCCGTTGATTCGCAAGGGGGGGAAGGTCGACGTCCACCAGACCATCGACCCCTTCGCCTTTATCGACGACGACGGTCAGGCCTACCTCTATTTCGGCAACGGTCCCTTCGCCCAGGTCTTCCGGCTGAAGCGAGACATGATCACCCTGGACGGCGACCCGACGCGGATCCCGCTCAAGGAGTTTCGCGAAGGCATCGTCGTCTTCAAGCGAAACGGCAAGTATTACTTCATGTGGTCGGTCGACGACGCCCGCAGCCCGGACTACCGCGTGGGTTGGGGCGTCGCCGACACCCCCTTCGGCCCGGTCCAATCGCCGACCGAGGGCTTTATCGTTCTGAAGAAGAACGGCCCGGCCGTCGGCACCGGGCATCACGGCGTCGTGAACGTCCCGGGGACGGACCGCTGGTACGTCGCCTACCACCGACACGCGATCCCCAACGGCAGCGGCTATCAACGAGAAGTCTGCCTCGTCCGCATGGAGTTCAACCCCGACGGCTCCATCCGCCCGATGGACCCGCTGTCGAACCCGTTCCCGCCTGGCTCCCTGGGTGAACCGATCTCACGACCGTAGAGAAGATAGGACCAGAACAACTCCTTCATCCGATCGCCTACTCCTTCTCTCTGGGAAAAACGGGCTGGCACCGAACGCTTTCAGATCAAAGACTCAAACTGATTTCTGGGACGTGCTCACGGCACGCATTCCTACATTCTTTGGAAGACTCCTCTATGTCTATTTTGCTGTCGGCCTTCGTCGCGATGCTGCTCATCGATCCAGAACCGTCTGAAAAGAAGGATCTCGACGCGATCCAGGGGACTTGGAGTGTCGCCTCAATGGAAAACGAAGGCCGGAAGCAGCCCAGGAATCCGCTCTTCCCCGTGAAGTTGATCTTTGAGAAAGACGAGGTCCTGGCGCAGGCGGGCCGGAGGCAGCCGGAGACACAGGGGACCGTCAAACTCGATCCAAAACAGACGCCGAAACACTACGACTTCAAGACGCTGGGAGGCGTCGTCGTCCCTGGGATCTATGAACTGGATGGCGACGCATTCAAAGTCTGCCTGGGAAGCCCGGGCGACCGACCGTCGACGTTCGCCACCCAACCCGGTGATCGACGGACCTTGATCGTCTACAAGCGAGAGAAGCCGCCGCAGAAGTGATGCTCAGGATGCCAAGCCCAGGGAATCTCAGGGTCATCGGTCAAGCTTCCACAGCCGTTTGAAAACGCGAACCAGGCCGATCAGAACTTGTCGAGACCGCCACAAGCCCGGGCATTTGGGGGTCATTAAAGGCATGTCATGACGGTCCTCCGTGGGGAGGGCATGTGGCCGGAGGGACTTCCTCGCGTTCAGGGGCCGACCAGCGCCAGAACCACTCGAAAGCCCAGGCCGGAGCCGCGCTGGTCGGCCTTTCCCGAGCCTCGCGACGTCGAGAGGCACATGGAACCCCAGTTGTGCCAGCAACCGCCGCGCATCACCCGGTCTGGCGAGTCGGAGGTTTGGAGCGGGTCCACGCCTCCCGAAGGCTGCGGGAGGTAGCCGTCGAGGCACCATTCCCAGACGTTGCCGTGCATGTCGTGGAGGCCCCAGGCGTTGGCGGGGTAGCGGCCCACCGGGGTCGTCTCGCGGAGATAGGGGCCGGCGGGCGCGCCGTTGACGGGCCGGGAACCGTCGAAGTTGGCCTGGGTGCTGCTGGGCTGGTCGCCGAAGGCCGTGGCCGTTGCGGTTCCGGCTCGGCAGGCGAACTCCCATTCGGCCTCGGTCGGCAGCCGATATTCCCACCCCGGCTCGAGCCGACCCGCGCGGCGCTCGGACTCGGTGAGTTTGCGACAGAACTCCTCGGACTCGGCGTGGCTGACGAAGTAGATGGGATGGTCGGGGCCTTCGCCGACGTGGTCGCGCGTGGTGCCGTCCCCGACGGGGCGGGGCTGGGTCGGGTCCTTGGCCCGCTGCTCGCGCAGGGTCGCCCCCATGACGCTTTGCCACTGGGCCTGGGTCACCTCAAACTTGCCCATCCAGAAGCCGTGACGAAGAGTCACCTCAACGGGAATGGCGACATCCCGAAATCGACCCAGTTGGTCCGGGAGCCGCCCCATCTGGAAGGATCCGGGAGGACACCAGCAGAACCTCATCCCCAGCCCGTTGTCGTCCCGCTCCCTCCCAGCCCGGGGCAGGTCGTCGGGGTTGATGCGAACGGGCGGCCCTTCCGGGGGGCGCAGCGCCGGTTTCGCCACCGGGGTGGGTGCCTCGTCGCCCCGCGGGAAAGTCGCCCGCAACCGGTCGACCAGATAGAGCAACGCCAGAACCGCCGCCGCGGATGCGACAACACCCTTCAAAAGAGGAAGCCGTCCGATGGGGTGCTTCACGGTAACGCTCGAAGAGCCGAGAACGGTCGGAAGCCAGGGATCGATTCCGGGATCCTACCGCTTCCCGCTGAACGGCTGTAGGGACAGGCGTACCCGGTCGAAGGCTGCGGCAGCTCCGATGGGGAGGACGGCGATCCAAAATTTCGACCGCCCGTCCGCCGCCAGCCCAATCGCTCTCGTCGCCCCAATCCGAATTCTCGTCCCACCAACCCGATCCTGCGCCATGTTATTGGATAGAGGACGATCTTTCACAATTCGTGATGCGGTGTTGAAGCGAGGCAGTCGATGCGGCCTCGGCCCGAGAGGAAAATGGTCGAACGAACCCGCCGTCAGGGGCGACCGCGCTGACTCAAATCGCTTTCAACAAACAAGTTGCGTATCATGAACCGATCGTCGTCGAAAGCGAGGGAAGCCAATCGAAGCCGGGACTCGGGGAGGATCTGCGGCAAGTCGACCACAACCGTCGAGCGGCCTACGACGAACCTTCCCCCTGGCATCGACGAAGGGAGTGAAGAGTCTTCTCTCGCGGAGGTCTTGGTCGACAGGCCGGCCTCTTCACTCGGAGGGGCTCGAAAAAGCGTCGAACGAACCCAATTTTGGATCCGTAAACCACGCTCCAATCATGACTTGCGGATTCTGGGCGGATTCATCCTCGACGAACGAAGCCGGCGGCGAGCGAGGCCGGCTTGATTCTTGCGAAAGGGAGGAGGACGCGCCCGGAAATCCTCGTGGGTTACGATCCAGAGGGGCGTCGAAGGGGGCGGTGCAGTCGCGTTATGGAAACGACGGCGCACCCCAGTTTTCCCATGTGATATAATCCTACGTATTGGACGTCGACGCCGGCGTCACTCGTCGGCCTTCCGGCACGTTTTCCAAAAAACGCGCGGGTGCGCCGCCGCGATCCAATACACCGGAGATTGGCCCCATGGTTACCTTTCTGCTTCTCGTCGCTCCATGGATTCTGAACCCACCCGAGGAGCGGGAGATGACGGAACGAATGGTCCCCGCCGGCTTCCACGGCAATTACTGGGGACCCGCGGCCACGGAGGCCCGTAAGGATGGTCGTCTACCGAAGATCACGCTGACCCCTCAAATGCAGCGCTGGGATGAATGGGGTCGGAAAAACCTCCGGAGCGGCGACATCGTCTTCCGCCTTGGAGACGCTCGGGTGGCGAAGGGCTGGTTTCCGATGAGCCGGTTCCTGGCCAATGCCAGTAACAGTAAGTTCTCACACACGGGCGTGGTGTCGGTCGAGGACGGCGAGCCGTTCGTTTACGACACCACGCGGACGAGCGTCGCCCGCCAGCCGTTCTGTGTGTGGATTCTGGACAACGTCGGGCATTTCGGGGTCAAGCGGCTGAAGCCGGAATACCGGTCTCAGATCCCGCAAGTGGTCGACTATGTGCACGACGTGTTTGAAAAGCAGGTTCCGTTCGACTACGAGCTAGGGCTGGACGACAAGGCCCTGTACTGCATCGAGTTGACCGAGAAGGCGTTCCGTCACGCCGGGCTGAAGCTCTCCGACCCGATCCGGCTGGGCGACATGGAACGCGCTGCGGAGTTCCCTGTGCAGATGATCGGGATCGCGCAGGCCTCGCAGTTCGCGCTCAAGAGCCCGCTGACCTTCGAGCAGGAGGTCTTCTTCCCCGGCAACGAGCGGCACGGGATCTGGTCGTCCGACAAGCTCCAGGTCGTCGTTCCGCCCACGTTCACCCCGGGCTATCCGTTCATGGCGGACCACGGCCTGCCCCAGGACGTCGCTTCCGCGAACTGATCTCAGCCGAATCCTGGGAGGGGCCGTCCATCACCCGACGACGGCTTCTTCCCTTGGATTCAGGGCCGAGCCGGGCGCTCGACGTCGAGCCCCCTGCTCCAGCAGCGCCAGGGCGATCAGTCCCTGGATCGTCAGTTCGGCCCAGGTGTTGATCCTCGTCCCGGCCACGAACCGGAAGAGGAGGGCGTCGACGTTGTGCCACGACGTCGCCCGGATCGCGTAGAAAGCCAGCAGCAGGAGCACCGGCGCAAGGATGACGAGATCGCGACGGGATTCCCGGCCCGTGGCGAGTCGACGGACCATGAGCACGCCCAAAGCGGCTGCGACGATAGAGGCGGCGATGATGCCGACCTGGACCGGGCCTCGAAAGTGATACCACTCCTCGTGGATCGCCTCTTGCCTCAGCAGGTCCGTCAGCGCCCCTTGGGCGTCCACCAGCTTGCCCGCCCCCAGAACCGCGAAGAGGATCATCAGGCCCGGCCATAGCCACGAGCCGGAAGGCCTCCGAAGTCCGTCGCGCCTCCAGACCCAGAGGGCCAGGCCGACCAGGACCAGATAGGCCAGCGCCACGAACCAGGGGCGGATGAACGAGCGACTCGGCTGATCCACGGCGATCAAGGCGAACGATACCAGCAAGATCGGCGTCCTCAAAGCGAAGTAGGTTCCGTCCAGTCGGCGACCGAGGCCGTCGCGAATCGCCCCGGACGGACCTATCCTAGGCTAAATAAGCACCTGGAATCGACTCCAACCCAACCGGGAGGTCCATCCATGGCCGCCACCCTCACCATCCGCGACGAAACGCCCGCCGGCGCAGTCTCGGACGCCTGGTCCCTGGAATTCCTGACCGAGACCATCACCGTCCGCGACCTGATCCGCGAGCGCGTCTACCAGGAAGTCCAGGACTACAACCTCAAGCGCAACTCCACGGCCCCCTACCGAGGCCTCGTCCAACCCGAAGGCCTGGAGAAGGCGCTGAATGCCCCCAAACCGGCCGACGCGTTCCGCCCGATCGACTGGAAGAAGCAGTACGAGAAAGCCGTCGAGGCGTTCGAGACCAACCGCATCCTCATCCTCATTGACGACAACCAGGCCGAATCCCTCGACGAAACCTTCACCATCGGCCCCGCGACGGCCGTGACCTTTTTGAGGCTGACGCTGCTGGTCGGGGGATGATCAAAGGACGGGGAGGTACAGTCGGTGGATTCCTTCCTTGGCGATTCCGTTGGAGGCGATCATGGGCAGGGCTGACTTGAGATCGCCTGACGAGTTGGACGAGTTGATCGAGACGCTTCTGAGCGAGAAGCCGACCGGCAAGTACGAAAACAGCTGGTACGGAATCGAACTGGCTGACCTTGAGAGCGGGAAGCGGCTTATCGCCCTGGATCGCGAAGCGCAGGCCAAGGCCGTCGATCGCCTCGTGGAACGCCTCATCGACGTCGATCAACGCACCTTGATGCTGGCGAAGGCGGCTGCTCGCTCAGCGGTATTCTTGATGAGCCCTGAGCAGCGAGAACTCAACGAGGAGCGGAGGCTTCTCCTCCTGGGCCTCGTCGCCCTGATGCGTCGCAGGCTCCCGTTCTCCGAGGAAACGGTCGTCGCTCTGTTGAACTGGATCGCTCAATACCCCGATCCCGGCCCACATACTCACCCCCTCGGGGCGATTGCGAAGGCCGTCGAGAATCTGAGTGGCGGCTCTTCGCCGGGAGAGAAGGTCAAGCACGCTGGCCAGGCCGCCGTGAATCGTCTGAAGACGCAGGTCGTACTCAACTCCGATATTCGCAAGCCTCTCGGAGAGCTGGTGAGACTGATCTCCGACGACGAACCGATCCAGATCGAGCCCGGCGAGGGCTGGTCCGACGCCGCACTCGCCGACCTCGCTTCCATGTCTCCGGAGCTACGGTCGGCCTGGACCGTCCTGCTCGCGACCTGTCAGCAGGGGGGCACGGGGAGCAAGCCGACGGCGAAGTGGATCAAGTCGGTCAAACCGCTGATCGAGGCCATCGGTCGGGATGAATTCCGCTCGAAGTTCATCCGTTGGGGAAGACTGGTCGGGAAGAACCCGCCAAGCCTGGACAGGCACCCGTCGGAATGGTCGTCGCCCTATGACAATCCGGTCATCCCGCCGCACGTCGACCTCTGGAAAGGCCTCGCCTGGTGCGCGGGGCTCGAAGCCGACCGAGAACTCGCAAGAGCGTTAGGCGCACTGGCGCGTTCGGCCTATGACCTGCGAATCCTCGCGCTGGGGACCGCCGTCGCGACGGCCCTCGGGATGATGCCTGGACTGGACGCGATCGGCCAACTTGCCGTCTTAAAGCTCAAGGTCAAGCTCCCCGCCGCCCAGAAGCAGATCGAAAAGGCCCTGTCCGCGGCCGCCGAACGCGAGAAGCTTCCACGAAGCGAGATCGAGGAGTTGGCCGTTCCGACTTACGGCCTGACCGAAGTCGGCCGCCGTGTGGAGACGTTCGGGGATTACACGGCCGAGATCGTCGTCGAGGGCCCCGACGCTCACCTGCGATGGAGCAAGGCGGGCAAGCCGATCAAGTCGGTCCCGGCCGCGTTGAAGAAGGAGCACGCGGAGGAGGTCAAGGAGTTGCAGGCCGCCGTCAAGGACGTGGGCAAGATGCTCACCGCCCAGCGCGAGCGGATCGACGGCCTCTTCCTCGCTCGCAAGTCCTGGCCGTTCGCGGCCTGGCGGGAACGGTATCTGAACCACCCCCTCGTCGGCGGGATCGCGCGAAGGCTGATCTGGGTTTTCGAGGACGACGGCAAGCCCGTCGCCGGCGCGTGGCTGAAGGACGGGATCGTCGGCGTCGACGACGCGGCGATGGAGGGGCTTGGCGATTCGACGAGGGTCTCGCTCTGGCACCCGATCGACAGGACCGTCGAGGAGGTGTCGACCTGGCGCGACTGGTTCGACCGCCATCAGGTCCGCCAGCCCTTCAAGCAGGCGTATCGCGAGGTCTACGTCCTCACCGATGCCGAGCGGAACACACGGGTGTACTCGAATCGGTTCGCCGCCCACATCCTCCGGCAGCACCAGTACCACGCCCTCTGCGCCGCCCGGGGATGGCGGAACCGGCTTCGGATGATGGTGGACGACTCGTATCCCCCGACCAGCCGCGACCTCCCCGAGTGGGGCCTCCGCGCCGAGTTCTGGGTGGAGGGGATCGGCGACAACATGACCGACTCCGGAGCGTACGCCTATCTGAACACCGATCAGGTCCGGTTCTACGAGATCGCGGCCCCTCAGGTGGAAGCCCACGCCGGCGGCGGAGGGTACTCGGCGGGTTGGAGACAGGCCCAGGCCGAGCCCGTTCCGCTCGACCGCATTCCGCCGCTGGTCCTCAGCGAGATCTTCCGCGACGTCGACCTGTTCGTCGGCGTGGCGAGCGTCGGCAACGACCCGAACTGGTCCGACGGCGGCCCCCAGGGACGCCACGTCGACTACTGGCAGAGCTACAGCTTCGGCGACCTCAACGCCAACGGCAAGACCCGCAAGGATGTGCTGGAGCGCTTGATCCCTCGGCTGAAGATCGCGTCCCGATGCTCGTTCAGCGACAAGTTCCTGGTCGTCCGCGGCGACATCCGGACCTACAAGATCCACCTGGGGAGCGGCAACATCCTGATGGAACCGAACGACCAGTACCTCTGCATCGTCCCCAAACGAAGCACGCCCGAACCCCAGGGCCAGGGCGTCTTCCTCCCCTTCGAAGGAGACAACGTCCTCTCCATCATTCTCAGCAAAGCCTTGATGCTCGCCGATGACAAGAAGATCACCGACGCCACCATCACCAGCCAGATCGGCCGGAAATGAGGGACGGAAAGGCCTCGGCCTCATTCATTCTCAACGACGATCGCATCTCCGACGCGGATCTCCCCCCCTTCGAGCACGTCGGCGCCGATCCCGCAACGGCGGCCGAGGTGCTTGAAGATCGCGACCTTCCCGGAGGTCTGCACGATGTGCATGCACGGCGGCCAGGGCTTGCGGCCGTACAGGACCACCCGTTCGCCGATCCGAAAGCGTCGACCAACCAGAGAGGTCAGGTCGACCCCGAGCGTGACGAGGTTCCGCCGCAGGTCCATCGGCTCCAACCCCTCGCCGCCCGGCGCATCGAAGGGCTCGCGTTCGATGAGCGTCACCTGGGCGTCCCACTCGGCCATCCCGGAATAGAAGCCCTGGCCCGTCGCATAGCGGTCGCCGACGATCCCGCGACCTGCCAGCACCTCGACCGCCGGGTGGTCGCCCACGGGCGAGCCGCTGGCTGGGGATGTGAGAATCGCGACGATCCGGCCCATCGCCCTTCCCTCGGATGCAGTTCAAGCGGAAGACCGCCCAAGAAAACCGGCCTACGAGCGGGGGGACCCTCAACGCGACTGAAGACCACCGACCATCGGGTGGAACAGGAACGGGGCGTTGAAGCGGGCGTCGAGTCGGTCGGTTTCCTCGTCGATGGCGGCCTCGTCCCACTTCTTCTGGGAGGTGGAGGCAACGACGACGAATCCCTCGTATCCGGTGAGTCGGAACACGTAGGTGTTCGGGAAGACCTTCTTGATGGTCCGAATGTCCTGGTTGATATCCGGGTGGGGGTTGAGGTTGAAGACGACGACGCCGTCGGGGTTGAGCCGCTCACGCACGATCGTGTCGTAGAACTGCTCGGTCTTCAGGTGCCTGGGCACCCCGACCAGGTCAGTACCGGCCGAGGGGCGGAGAAAGGCGTCCATGTAGATGACGTCGTACTTCTCCTTCGCCTCCTTCAGGTAGAGCAAGCCGTCGCCCACCTTGACGTCGACGTTCCCCTCGGTTCGGACCCCGAAGAAGCGATCGGCGACGCTGACGACCAGGGGGTCGATCTCGACGACGTCCACCTTGAGGCTGGGATCCTTGGCCTTGAGGAAGTGGACCATCGCCCCGCCCCCAAGCCCCACGATCAGCGCCCGCTTGGGCTGGGGGTTGAAGACGTAGCTGAGGAACATGAAGCGGGTGTACTCGACCAGCAGGTCGTCGGGCCGGCTCAGGTCGACCTTGCTCTCGACGACGTGCTGGCCGTTGGCCCGGACGAACCAAAGCGTGCGGACGTCGCCGTCGCGCGTGACCTTCATGTGCGAGTACTTCGACTTCTGATCAAGGAGGGGCTGACCGGGAACCTGCCCCATCGCCACGTGGATCAAACCCGTGGAGACGATCGTCGCCGCGATCACCAGCCCCAACGCCAGGACGCCTCTCGCTCCCAGCGGGACCTTCCGCGAGATCGAACTCAAAACCATGGGATGCTCCTCAATCGTCGGCGACGACGCCTGTCGACCTCGACCCAGATTCCGCTCCTGGGATTACGACCGGCGAGTATACCAGGCGCGGATGAGACCGGTCTGGAGGAACTGGATCGGCGGCTCGAATCCGCCGGCCGAAATGACGGCCCCGACCTCGTCCGGAGGGAGCACGGCCACATCCCGGTCATAGGCCGCTTGCATCTTCTCGATGGCCTCGGGAGTAAGGTCTCCGTCCCGCATCACCCGAAACCAGACGTCGCGCAGGCTCTGGTAGGCCGACGGGTTCGTGGCGGACGCCAGATCCGAGTCGATCAGCAACCCGTCAGGGCGAAGCCGATCGGCGATCCCTCGAAAGAAACCGATCCGCGCCTCGCGATCCAGGATGAACTGCGAGACGAGGAGACACGTGGCCGCGTCGAACGGCTCTCCCGGAGGGAGCGTCTCGAGGTAGCCCTCGTGGAACTCGCAGCGGGCGGCGAACCCGCGTTCCTCGGCCTTACGGCGGCAGACGTCGAGCATCGGCCCCGACGGCTCGACCGCGACGAATCGCCACGTTGGGAAACGCTCGGCCAGGTAGATCAGTTCCGGGCCCGTCCCCGCACCGACGCACAAGATCCTCGCGTCGGTTTTCAATCCCGAAAGCACCGCCCCGATGAGGAGGTGGAGGGCGTCCCTCAGCGGGGCCATCCTCGACCACTGCTGGTCATACCCCGAAGCGCGCTTCTGGTCGAAGACCTTTTGAAGCTCTTCCCGTTCCATGGGCCTTCCAAAGTGCGAGTCGCCGAGGTCGGTTCCGGAACCTCTCCCACGCTCCTGGCGCGAGGCGACGGATCTGTTGAGACCATCGAGCGAGGCGATCTGGCGTTCGGCGACAGCTCGATTCCGGTAGACAACCGGAGAGTGGCCGTCATCGCCGCAAGCGGCGGGCTGACGCAAATCGCGTCAACGGCGAGGTTTGAGAAGTGCGCCCGGCAGGATTCGAACCTGCAACCTTCTGATTCGAAGTCAGTGACTCTATCCGTTGAGCTACGGGCGCCTGTGGGGGATGAGTATACCGAAGGAACCGGCTTCGGCAACAGATCGACTCATGGATTCCGCCTCGTTCGGACGGCCGGGGGATCATCCAGGTTCGTGCCCGATCCCGGAATCTTCCCCGGATTGGGGGGCCACGAACGGGGGGCGGAGGGATATAATGAGGTCCGACCGAGCCCCTTCGTGCGCGCCTCGGCCCCACGATCGAACACCACCACGAGCCCCATGACGCCAGAACATTCGACCGATCCCGAAGTCCGGGGGACGATCTCGTTCGTCAGCCTCGGCTGCTCCAAGAACACCGTGGACTCCGAGCGGATGCTCGGTCTGCTGGCTCAGGAAGGCTATGCGCTGGTGCCCGAGGGGAAGGATTCCGACCTCGTCATCGTCAACACCTGCGGCTTCATCGACGCCGCCCGCAAGGAATCGTGCGGCGTCATCGAGGAGATGCTCGACCGCAAGCGCGAAGGCCGCGTTAAGGGCGTGATCGTCGCCGGCTGCCTCGCCGAGCGGCAGAAAGACGTCCTGCTGGAAGAATACCCGGACGTCGACCAGATCGTCGGGGTCTTCGGACGCGAGCAGATCGCCCAGGTGTCCAATCGGATCCTCGGCGGCCTCCACGAGCAGCGCACGCTGTTCAACCCCGCTCCGGTCAACGCCCAGGACGACCGCGCCCGGCTCCGGATCACCCCGCGGCACCTCGCCTACCTGAAGGTCTCCGAGGGCTGCGACCGGCTCTGCACCTTCTGCGCGATCCCCTACATGCGCGGAAAGCACGTCACGAAGCCGATCGAGATGGTCGTCGACGAGGCCCGTGAGCTGGCCCGGGACGGCGTCCGCGAGCTGATCCTCGTCGCCCAGGACATGACCTACTACGGCATGGACCTTTACGGCGAGCCCCGCCTGGCCGAACTGCTCCGAGAACTGGACCAGATCGAGGACATCAACTGGATCCGGATCCTCTACAACTATCCCCGGCACTTCACCGACGAGTTGTACGAGACGATCGCCGGGGCCAAGCGGATCATCCCGTATCTCGACATGCCCTTGCAGCACATCAACGACCGGATGCTCAAGGTCATGAACCGCCGCCACACCCGGGCGGAGACCACGACGATCGTCGACCGGCTGCGATCCTCGATCCCCAACCTGGTCCTTCGCACCACGTTCATCGTCGGCTTCCCCGGCGAGACCGACGCCGAGTTCCAGGAGATGGCCGACTACGTCGCTGAGGCGAAGTTCGAGCGGCTGGGGGTCTTCACCTACTCGCTCGAGCCCGACACGCCGGCCGCCAAGCTCCCGAACCAGTTGCCGGACGACCTCAAAAACGCTCGGCGTGAGCGGATCATGCAGATCCAGCAGCCGATCGCCGAGGCGTTCAACAAGACCCTCATCGGCAACGAGCTGGACGTGCTGATCGACGGCCGCGCGCCCGGCCAGGACGACCTCTGGATCGGCCGGACCTACGCCGACGCCCCGGACGTCGACGGCGTCGTCCTGATCCCGGACCCCAACCTCCAGACCGGCGACTTCGTCCCCTGCGAGATCCTGGGCACCCAGGGTTACGACTTCGTGGGACGCTCGCTGGCCCTCCCCACGCGGCGGAAGCGGGCCCGTCCCCGCCCCCGCAAGCGGCCTGGGTCGTCGCTGACCATCCTCGACGGAATGTAAGAAGCCAAGGTGATACCCGCCATGCCTCCCGAGACCTCCGCCGTCGCCGAGCCCGACGCCCCAGCGCGGCCGGCCGGCCGGTTCTGGAACGTCCCCAACACGCTGACCGTCGGCCGCCTGGTGCTGTCGGTCTTCGTGTTCGCGGCGATCTCGATGGAGTGGTACGGTTGGGCCTTCGGCCTGTTCGTCGTCGCCGCTCTCTCCGACGCCCTCGACGGCTATTTCGCCCGCCTGCTGAACCAGGATACGCCCCTCGGCCGCCAGCTTGATCCGTTGATCGACAAGGTGATCGTCGCCGGCGCGTACATCTACCTGGCGGCGATCCCAGGCACCGGGATCTTCCCCTGGATGGTCACCACGATCGTCGTCCGCGAGTTGCTCATCCAGGGTCTCCGCAGCCTGCTGGAAGGCCAGGGCCAGGCGTTCGGCGCCAAGATGGCCGGCAAGTTGAAGACCCTCTTCCAGTGCCTGTCGATCTCGGCCGCCCTGCTCTGCCTCTGGTTCGTCACGCCGCATCAGGGATTGACGATCCTGCGCGACGGCTTCACCTGGATCGCCGTTTTCCTGACCGTCTACAGCGGGGCGAGCTATCTTTGGGGTGCAGGCCCCGCCCTCAGGGCCGAGGCCGCCCGGGGACGTTGACCCACCCGCTTTCCTCATGAGTCGGATGGCCGCCGAATGCTGATCGAATGGATCGAGGCCCTGGTCCTCGGCGTGGTCCAGGGCGTCACGGAGTTCCTCCCGGTCTCCAGCGACGGCCACTTGCTCGTCACGCAGCAGTTCTTTTCCTGGCTGACAGGCGTCGACCGCGGCGGCGCGGCGAACATCTTCCGCGACGTCATGCTCCACCTGGGGACGACAGCCGCCATCCTCTACCACTACCGCGGACCGATCCGACTCGGAATCCGCGGCTTGCTCAGCGACGACCCCGACGTCGGCCCGGACTTCCGCCGGCCCAAGGTGATGCACGTCGTCCTGCTGGCCCTGGTCGCCACTCTGCCGCTCGTCCCGTTCGCGCTGTTCCTGAAGAAATGGGTCGACAGCCTGTTCGAGAGCGACGTCGCCGCGCCGATCGGCTTCCTGATCTCGGCGGCCGTACTGGCGCTGGTCTCGTTCAAGATGCGGGGCCCTGACGGCCACGGCCGAGGCCCGTCGGAGACGACCTGGGTCGACGCCCTGGTGATCGGCTCGGCCCAGATGCTGGCCCCCCTCCCCGGGGTCAGCCGCAGCGGGACGACGATCGTCGCCGCCCTGCTGCTGGGGCTCTCACGCGTCTGGGCCGTCCGGTTCAGCCTGATGATCGCCGTCCCCGCCGTCCTGGGAGCCGTCGCCAACGAGCTGAAAGACGCGATCAAACACCCGGAAGAACTGGGCCTGGCGGCCGACAACGTGGCGCAGACGCTGGTCGCGATGGTCCTCGCAGGACTCGTCGGTTACATGGCCATCCTCTGGCTGATCCGCGTTGTCCGCTCGGGGAAAATGTGGTATTTTTCTGTATACTTAGTGTTGCTCGCGGCGGTGGTGCTCGGGCTGGTTTCGGCGAAGGGAGGCAGGAGTGGCGGCGACGCCTCACCGAACGCTCTGGACGGGCCCTCCCGGCGCAGCGATGTGCGAACGCCTGCTGCAACTGGACCCGACGGTCCGCGAAGCCCAGTGGATCGTCCCGACTCCCCTCTGCCGTGATCGAACGATCCGCGAGCTGGCCCTGCGGCCCTCGCGCGAAACCCACGGCGCGTCTCCTCGCGTCCGGTGCTGGGCCGACCTCTGGCGCTGGGTGGCCTCGTCCGTCAAGGACGCCCCGGGGCTCCTCTCGGTACCAGCCGCGACGGCCGTCTTCGAAGAGGCCCTGAGCGACGAGACGAACGGCGGCCGTCGAAAGCCGCTCGGCCCGCTGGCGGGCCAAGCGGGATGGCGTCGCCGCCTGCGACGCCGGATCGCCGCGTGGACGACCCAGGAACGCCATCGCGACCGCGACTGGGCCGAACCGGCCGACGAGACCGCCGCCGCCGAGCGCTCGGTCTTCCACCGCTACCGCCGCCTGCTGGAGCAGTTGAAGGCCGAGGACGAGGCCGGATTGGCCGTCTGGGCGTCGATCCGCCTCCGCGATCGCGCCGCCCGCTCGGGAGGCGACGGCGACCACCTCGTCTTCCTCGACTTTCCCGACGAGTCCCCGGCGCAGTGGCGGACGCTCATCGACGTCCTCGAACGCCCTCGATCCGTCGACGTCACGCTCTGTTACGAGAACGCCGAGGACCGCGCCGAGCTGTACCTGGCCGCCTCCTCCCTCCGCGAGCGGCTTCTCGAACGTGGGATGACGGAATCGGCCGTGCCTTCCTGCCCCCAACGGCCGGCTGGGCTGCGGGCGGTCGACGCCCTGCTCTTCAGCGAGACCGACCTGCGGATCGAGACCAGCGATGGACTCCACATCCGAGGCGGCCCCGTCGGTATGGACCTGGGCCGGATGGTCGCCCGAGAGGTGAAGAGCCTGCACGATCAGGGAGTCGATCCCGACGAGATCCTGGTGGGCTTCCCACGCTGGGACGACCAGGCGGAGGCCGTCTGCGAGGCCATGCGCGGGGCCGGCCTGCCGATCCACGACGCCGCTCCGAAGGCGCTCGACCGCGATCCAGGGGTCGCCGCGGCACTCCAGGCGGCGCGGATCCCGGCGGCTCACCGGCCGGGCGAGGAATGGGAAGCCGATGCCGTCGTCCGCCTCCTCCGCAACGGCCGGCTCCAGCCGAGTTGGGACGGGGGGATCGACCGCTTCGCCCTCGCCGAGGCCGCTTCGACCCTCCGCCGCCTGGACGTCTTCCGCGGCGGCAAACGAATCCTCACGGCCCTGGCGCGCGAGATCGCTCGCAGCGAGGAGGCGGCCGATCCTGCCGAGCAGGCCAGTCGCAAGCGGCGGATCGAGCAGGCCATGCGGGCCCACCCGATCCTGGAAAACCTCATCGGCGCGCTCGACACGCTCAACCGTCCTCGCCCCCGGGGCGAGCACGTCGCCGAGCTTCGCCGCGCGGTCGGCTCGCTGGGGATCGGCCGAAACGAGTGTCGGGCGTTGGAGACCCTTTGGGACGCCGCCGAGGAGCGTGCGGACGTCCTCGAACGCCTGGGCCGCGACCGGGCTGAGATCGCCTGGGTCGACTTCGTGGACGAACTCGCGGACCTCGCCGCCGAGACCGCCGCAACGCCGACGTCCCCGGCCCCTGGGTCAACCCGCACGACGCTCGTCGACGACCTGCCGGGCTGTCGCGCCGGGCACGTCGTCCTGGCCGGTCTGGTGGAAGGGAGTTTCCCCCGCCGGCCGGCCGTGCAGCCGTTCCTGACGCTGAAGCCCGGCGAGGAGATCCCGGCCGACGCCCGTCGCCAGTACGCCGTCGAGGCGCTCCGATTCGCTCGCGCCCTCGGGGCGGCTGACCGCGGGGCCCACCTGTTCTACCCCACCACCGACGCCAAGGGTCAGCCGCTCTTGCGGGCCGGATTCCTGGACGACCTGGTCAACGCCCTGTCGCCGACCGCGGACGCCGCCTGCCACGTCGCTCGGGCGCGGTTCCACCCCGCCTTGATCGGCGACGAAGACCTGGCCATCGCCCCCAGCGACGCGCGCGTGCTCGCCGCGGCGAAGGCCGCCGAACAGGGCCGCATGGGGAAGCTCCGCGCCCTGGCTCGCGATCCGGCTCATCGCGAACCGCTGGAGGGCGCGGCGGCGGCGCTGTACGCCCTGGAGAGCCGTCGCAAGGGGATGCCGTTCGGCTCGTACGACGGGCTTTTGGAAGACGCCGACGCCCTGGGGAGGCTCGCCAAGGAGTTCGGCCCGGCCGAGCACACGTTCAGCCCCAGCCAGCTTGAGACGTACCTCCTCTGCCCGTTCCAGTTCTTCAGCCGGCACGTCCTCCACCTGGAGCCGATCATCGAACGCCACGAGCTGGACGAGGACTACACCGAGCGCGGCAGCCGGCTGCACGACATCCTGGAGGAGTTCGAGCGGCGTCGAATCGAGGCCGCCGGAGCCGTCGCCGACGACCGGCTGCTTGTCGAGGCCGTCGACAAGGTGCTCGCCCACGAGCTGAACGACCTCAGCGAGTTGGAGCTGGGTCTCCGCGAGATCGAGCAGGCCCAGACGCGTCGGGTCATCGAACAGTACGCCCGCCAACGCTCCGACTACGAATCGAAGTCCGAGACGCCGCCGATCCCAAGGCACTTCGAATTGAACTTCGGTGAGCCGGGAGCCGAGCATCCGGAGTTCGAGCTGGCCCTCGGCGCGGAGGTGGTGCGGCTCAAGGGGCGGATCGATCGGGTCGACGTGGTGGAGACCGGGCCGGTCCCGCAATTCCGCGTGATCGACTACAAGAGCGGCCACGCCCCCAGCGGCAAGGACGTGACCGAGCAACGGATGCTCCAACTCCCCCTCTACGCGATGGCCGTCGAACGGCTCGTCTACCAGAACGGCGGCGCGGCGCTCCTGGACGTCGGTTACTGGGGGTTGAAGGACAAGGGCTTCAAACCGATCCTCCTGGAGCAGTGGGCCGAATTCCGCGAGGCCCTGATCGAGCGCGTTTTCGCCGTCGTCAAACGTCTCCAGAGCGGGACCTTCCCGGTCGCCCCCCAGAAGGACGGCTGCGAGTCGTATTGCGAGTACCGGAGCGTCTGCCGGATCCGCCAGGTCCGCAACGCGGACAAGGCGATCGAGGTCGTCCCCGGTCCCTCCACAGACAAGACGTTGAGC
This sequence comes from Paludisphaera rhizosphaerae, assembly GCF_011065895.1. NCBI lineage: Bacteria > Pseudomonadati > Planctomycetota > Planctomycetia > Isosphaerales > Isosphaeraceae > Paludisphaera > Paludisphaera rhizosphaerae. The sequence goes on from NZ_JAALCR010000005.1 coordinate 20,604, forward strand.
GGCCGGCCGGCAAAGAAGCCCGGTCGCTCGAAGGCGGGCCGATCATGAGCGGACACGTCGGCGACGACCAGGTCCGGCTCACAAGCGAGCAGCGCGGGCCGTTGATCGAGCGGCGGTCGAGCGTGGCGCTGGCGGCCGGAGCCGGCTGCGGCAAGACGACCGTCCTCACCGAGCGGTTCCTGGGGGAGATCGACGGCCTCGAAGGCCGCGCGCTGCGGTCGCTGGCCGTCATGACGTTCACCGAGAAGGCGGCGCGGGAGCTTCGCCAGCGGATCCGCGGCCGTTGCCGGGCGAAGCTCGCCGCCGGGGCCGATCCGGCGTGGTGGACGACGGTCCTCCGCGCCCTGGAAGCGGCCCCGATCGGCACCTTCCACGAGTTCTGCGGCCGCGTGCTGCGGACTCGCGCCGGCGCGGTCGGCGTCGACCCGGAGTTCGTCGTCCTCGACGACGTGGTCGCCGGCGCGCTCCGGGCGCAGGCCGTCGCCGCGACGATCCGCCGCCTGATCGCCGACCGCGACGCCGACATGCTGCTCCTGTCGGTCTCGCACGGCCTACGCGCGATCCGCGAGATGCTCGAGGACGCTTTGGCGAGACGGACCCCCGACGAGGTCGATCCGCTCGGCGATCTGGAGCCGCCCCAGATCGTCGCCCGCTGGCAGGACGTCTGGACGAAACGCGCCCGCCCGGCGACCCTCGCGCGGCTCGATCCGCTCTTTCGCGCCTGCCGCCGCACGCTTGAACCGCTCGTCGGCGTCAGTCCCAAACTGACGGCGCTGCGGGGCGAGGTGCTTGATGCGCTCGACGCCGTGGAATCCGACTCGTGTCGCGACGATGACCTCGACCGCCTTCGAGAGGCCGCCAAGGTCGCCGGCCTGCGCGGCAAGAACGACTGGCCCGACGATGACGTGAAGGCTCGCGTGGGGAAGGTCTTCGAGGATCTTCGCGGCAAGATCCGCGACCTCGGCAAGAAGCTCTCCTGGGACGAGGACGTCACGCTCGCCGCGGCCGAGGAGACGGCGCAGTTCGCGAGGCTCGTGAAGGCCGCCCGCGAGGAGTACGACCGCCTGAAGCGCCGACGCCGCGGTCTGGACTTCTCCGACCTGATCGTCCTGACCCGCGAGGCCCTCCGCGCGACGCTCGCCCAGGAGGACGCCGACGAGCCGGAGGTGGAGCCCACGGCGATCGACCTGGTGCTGGTCGACGAGTTCCAGGACACCGACGAGGTGCAGAGCGACGTCCTCCGCCTGCTGGCCCGCGAGGGCTTCCGCGAGGGCCGCATGTTCGTCGTCGGCGACGCCAAGCAGTCGATCTACCGCTTCCGGGGCGCCGAACCGGCCGTCTTCGGCCGCTGGCGCGAGGAGTTCCCCGAGCCGGGCCGGCTGCGCCTCTCGGAGAACTTCCGGACGGTCCCCAAGCTGATCCACTTCGTCAACGCCCTGTTCGCCGATTCCTTCTCAACCGGCTCCGAGCCCGACCCGGCCTCGGTCCGGCTGTCGCCCGTCCGCCCCGACCACGCCGACGACCCGGGCGTCCACTTTTTCTGGGTCGAGCCGCCCGCCGCCGCGGACGGCGAGCCCGCGCCGAAGCCCTCCGCACGGGAGTGCCGCGTCCGCGAGGCCGACGCCCTGGCGCGATGGCTCCGCGCCGAACTCGACGCCGGCTGGACGGTGATCGACCGCAAGGCGCGCGAGCCTCGCAACGCCCACGCCGGCGACGTGGCGATCCTGCTCCGAGCCATGACCGACGTCTGGCCCTACGAGACAGCGCTCGCTGATCAGGGGTTCGAGTACCACACCATCGGCGGATCGGCCTTCTATGCGCAGCAGGAGATCCTGGACGTCGTCAACCTGCTCTCGGTCGTGGAGGACCCGCTCGACGAGACCGCTCTGGCCGGCTGCCTGCGGAGCCCGTTCTTCGCCCTCAGCGACGAGGGTTTGTTCTGGCTCTCGCGCGGGGGCGGCCTGAGCCGGGGTCTGGAGCGGGCGGCCGACGTGCCTGGGCTCTCCAACCGCGACCGCGAACAGGCCCGCCGCGCCCGTCGGTTGCTCGCCGGATGGCGGGCGTTGAAGGATCACGTCCCGATGGCCGAGTTGCTGTCGCGGATGCTCGACGAATCGGGTTTCACAGCGGCCATCGTGTGCGAGTTCCTGGGCGCGCGGAAGCTGGCCAACGTGCGCAAGCTCGTCGAGACGGCCCGCGAGTTCGACCGCCGCGGCGGGTTCGGCCTGGCGGACTTCGTCGGCCGCCTCCGCGCCTTCGCCGACGACCCGCCGCGCGAGGAGCAGGCGTCGACCACCGAGGAAGACGGCGAGAGCGTCCGGATCATGACCGTTCACCAGGCCAAGGGCCTGGAGTTCCCCATCGTCTTCCTCCCCGACCTGAACCGCGACGCCGGCGTCCGGACCGGCTCGATGGGGTTCGACCGCGATCTTGGGCTCGTCCTTCGCCCTCAAGTCCTCGCGACCGAGTTGGAGAACCTGGACGGCAACGGCGAGAGCCTGGGCTGGCTGGCGTACCGGGCGATCGAGGAACGCGAAGAACGCGAGGAAGCCCTGCGGCTCTTCTACGTGGCCGCCACCCGGGCGCGCGACGACCTGATCCTCTCGTCCGGCTTCGACAAGCCGCTGGCCGAGGTCGCGGCCTCGGTCTCGAAGCTCTCGCCCGCGCTGAACCTGTTGTGGGAGCGGTTCGACGGTCGCACCGGCCGCCGAACCGCCGTCATCCCCGAGGACTGGCCCGACCCCGAGGTCGCCGTCGTCGACGTCGCCGCGATCGGAGCGACTGAGGAGCGTTCTCGCCCCGAATGGGTGAAGCTCCCCGAGATCGTGGGAGCGATCCTCGACGCCCCCCGTGAAACACCCGTCGAAGCGTCGCCGCCCGCCGCGCCTCGGTTCGTCGACCTGGAAGCGCCCCGGCTCTCGGACACGCGCTCCAGCCGTCTGGGCGAGATCATCCGAGCGGCGGCCGTCGACGCCGAGTTGCTCGCGGGGGCGGATCCCCAGAAGGTCGTCGCCAGGTTGGCCGCGAGGCGAACGCCGGCCGCGGGGAAGTCGCTGCAGGCCGAGGCCGTCGCCTGGCTCCGAACGTGGGTCGACAGCTCGTTCTTCACCAGACTCCGGGCCGCCGTCCAGTCGCCGGCCGACGTCCGCCCGTCCGAGGCGTGGGTGCTCCAGGGCGCGACCACGGTCAGAGGCTCGACCGACGCCCTGATCCGCGGCGGGGAGGACCGTCGCTGGCGGCCCTTGACCTTCCTCGCCCCTGGAGAGCCCGAAGCCTGGGGCCGACTGCGAGCCTCGCTCGCTGCGGCTGCCCTCGAAGCGAAGAATGTCGGCCCGCTAGGCCCCTCGTGGCTCCTGATCGTCACGACCGGCGGCGAGTTGAAGGCCGAGCGTTGCAACCCAATTACCGACGCCGAGCGTGACCGGCTGCTGCGAGAGATGGCGGCCGTTTGAACGCCGATGATTACTTGGCCGTCGCCACGCCTTCTTCAGACGTCGCCAGGCGTGAGGCTTCGAGGGCGGCGTGGTCTCGCCATCGGCGGTCGAGTTCGGCCACGCCGTCGATCTGGTACGCCCCCTGGAGAGCGGCGTCGGGACCTCGGCGCTGGGCGTCCTTGAGGAACGTCACGAACTGCGCGGGAGTTCCCTGCGACATCAGGAATTGAGTCAGGGAGACGCTCTGGGCGTAGTAGAGATTCCAGTCCTTGGCCGCGGGGTAGTCGATGGTCATCAGCTTGTCGAGCCCGAAGACGCGGCCCTCGGCGAGCGGGGCGTTCAACTCGACGGCGCGGCCGACCTGCTCAGAGACCGGTTCGGCGAGGACGGCCATCCCCTCGTCGGCCCATCGCGGAATCTGCTGGTCGGTGAAGACGTCGGCCAGGACGACGTGCGTGACCTCGTGGGGAAGAATGGCTGAGATGATTTGGGGGTGATCGGCCCGGAGGTTCACACGTCGTGCGACGACCCGGCCGCCGCCGATGCCCATCGTCGAGAAACCGGGCGAGGTTTCAGGCTGGCCGGTCATCTTGGCGAAGTCGGCCGGCGTGGGGTAGAGGTAAAGGTCGCAGCGCGGGGACCAGGCCGTCCGGGCCGTGGGACTGCCCCAACGGGCGCCCTGCGAAGCTCGCACGGCCTCGGCGGCCTCGGCGGCCCTCGCGGCCAGTTTGGGGTCGGTGTGAAAAATCCGGAAGCTGGCCGTCTCCAGAACCTGCCAGGAGACGGGCGAAGCGGCCTTCCGAGCGGGAGCCGCCTGCGCAGCCGGTGAAAGCTCTTCGACGGGTGCCGCCGGGACCGGAGCGGGTGCCGGCAGGTCGTCGGTCGCGGCCGGAAGCTGAAGCTCTTGCGCGGCGGCCTTGCGAGCCTGAGGGTCGACCCGGGGCTTGCGCGGAGCGGGCGTTATAGGCTCGGTCTCGGGCTCGTCGGGAGAAGCCCCTCGGACGGAGACGCTCGGCCCTTTGGCGACCGGCCGCCGACCGCTGCGACCCTCGGCCACAAGATCCTTGAGGTAATCGCCGAACCAGTTCCCCGGCATCAGCTTCTGGACGCTGTCGACCTCGCGGTCGAGTTGTTCCCATTCCTGCTTGGTCTTGGGGCCGGCGTTGATCCGGGCGACGATCCCGGCCCACCGGCAATACGCCCAGGCCTTGGCCCGCGTATCCGGCAGCTTCCCCTGACGCGCCAATGCCGCGTAGCTCTTCCCCGCTTGCTCGTACTTCTTGGCGTTGAAGAGGGCGTCGGCCTCAGCCAGTTCATCGCGGGCGGCGGGAGGGGTCGACGCGGGCGTTTCGACCGGATCCGGAGCGGCGGCGGGGGTCGAGGCGGAGGCCCTGCCGACGCGGTCGTCGCGCGTCCTCGCCGAGGGAGCAGCCGCGGGCTTCGCGGGGGGCGAGGCCGGCCCGCCGAGCGCCGGGAGTTCGGTCGACTGGTCCGCCAGCGGATCCGAGGGAGGATCGACGCGGGGGATGGCCGTCGATTCAGCGTCCGCAGGAAGCGTCTTGGGGGATGCCTCGGCTGCAACCTTGGGGGTCGAGGCCGGCGTCGGAATCGGCGGCAGCGAGCGGACCGGAGCGGTCACCGCCGGAGACGGTGCGGCGGCTGGGGCCGGCGCGGGGCTCGCAACCGCCGGTGCGGGAGTCGTAACTTCCAGGATCGCCAGATCGTCTTCGTAAGCCGCTGCGGACTTCGAGTTCCCGGCGGCCCGGGCGTCGCGGATCAGGCCCCGGTAGGTTTCCTTGAGCAGATCGACCAGCGCCTTTCGGTCCTCGGCTGAGGGTGTGGGCGAACTGCCGAGGGCCTCTTCCAGCAGAGCTGCGGCCCCTTTCAGATCCTTGGCGGCGATCTTCAGTCGAGCCTGACTGACCGAATCGGCAGGGGCGGCGACCGCGGAGATGGGTGCCAGGAGAGCGGCGACGATCGCGAGGGAGCGGAGAGCCTGGCGCATGACATCCGTGTCCTGCTGAAGGTGCGATCGGTCCGTCGGCTCAGTCTGCGGGGATCCGTGTCCCGGTTTGAGAGGTCAGTCGGAGTATGTCGGCAAACCGCCGGCTCGTCAAGGGGAGGGCTTGCGATCCGGCCGATGCGTCGGCCATGATCGGGTCGAGTCCCCATCTCCTCGAACAGGATCAAGAACGATTCGGCCCATGGGAACGACGCACGGACGACGCCGAACCGGCCTGGGAATCCTTGTAGCCGCAGCGTTCGCCGCTTGCAACGGCCCCGGCGCGGAGAATCCCGATCAACTCTGGCGCGACGCCGAGGCAAGCATTCAAGCGCGACGCTTCGACGAGGCGCAGGCCCTGTTCGAGCGTCTCGGCAAGGCGCGCGCGCCGCTTCCCCGCGACTGGATGCTGCGAGCCCAGATCGCCCTCGCCCGTGAACAGACCGACGAAGCGCTCGCCGCGCTGGCGGAGATCCCAGACGACACCCCGCTGGCGTCTCAGGCCCGGCTGCTCGCCGGCCAGATCGAGTTGCGGCGCGACCGAGCTCGGTTCGCTGAGAAACATCTCCTGGAGGCGATCAGGCTCGATCCCAGGGCGGCCCAGCCGCTTCGAGAATTGATCTACATCTACGGGATGCAGTTGCGTCGTCGTGAGTTGAGCGAGCAGTTCGCCGCGCTGGCGGAGGTCTCGGCGCTGCGGTACGAGAACCTCTTCCACTGGTGCCTGATGCGAAACTGCCAGTGGGAGGCCGGCGAGGTCGCTCAAACCCTCGGCAAGTACCTCGCGGCCGACCCAGACGACCGCGAATCCCGCCTGGCCCTGGCCGACAACGACCGCCGGTTGGGACTCTACGACGAGGCCGAGGAGGCGCTGGCCCCACTTCCGGAAACCGACGCTCGGGCTCTCGCTCTGCGAGTGATGATCCTGATGGAACGTCGTCAGGAAGACCGGGCCGAGGAACTTCTGGCCGCCGACCGCTCGAACGACCCGGAACTGGCCCGACTCAAGGGGCGGATCGCTCTCGCCCGCCGCGACGGGCCGGAAGCCCTGCGCTGGTATCGGATCGCGTATGACGACGACCGGACCAACCGCGACGCCGTTTTCGGCCTCATCCATGCCTATGAACTCTGCGGCCAGCCTGAAATGGCCGCCCCCCTCCGCAAGGAAGCCGAGTCCCTGGAAGCGTTTAATTCGCTCGTCCAGCGGATGGCCACGCCCGCCGGCCGCAACGACCCCGACATGATCCGTCAGGCGGCTCGCGCCTGCGCGCAGGCGGGACTCATCCCCGAGGCCCGTGGATGGCTCAAATTAGCCATCAGCCGCGACCCGCTTGACGCCGCCGCCCAGCAGGAACTCTTCCGCTTCAACGAGAAGCACCCACCTGAAAAGGACCGCCTCGCCAAGGCGCCCGGCGCCAACAAGCCTTGACCTCACCGTCGCACGTCCGGTCTTCGAAGACGCGACCGCGGCACGGATGTTGCTTGAAGAGATGTTGCGTAGACAGTGGTCGGGAGGGAGCATCATGAAGACCAAGTCGACGGACAAGGCGACCCCCGAACGCTGCGTCCTGATCATCGACGACAACGAGGACCTGGCGCTCTCGCAGGCCAGCCTCTTGCAATACTATGGATGTCGGGTGGATGTCGCGCACGACGGCTGGGAAGGGCTGCGACTCGCAACCCAAAAGCCGCATGACGTCATCTTTATCGACATCGGGCTGCCGGGAATGTCGGGTTATGAGGTCGTCCGCGCCATCCGATCGGCCCTCGCCGATCCGCCGATCCTGCTGGCGCAGACGGCATACGGCCAGCCCGAGGATCTCCGGAAATCACGCGAAGCCGGCTTCGACGCCCACCTCGTGAAACCCGTCGACCCCAGCGAGATCATTCGCCACGTTCTGCACGGGCGGGAGGCTCTGAACGACTCGAACGCGGGTTCCGGAGACGACTCTCCGCCGACGCCCCTCCCCCCTCGAAACATCCGTACGTTCCCTCCGCGATCCGGGTCCGATTGGGGCGAGGCCTGCGCTTACGGCTGACGGGATATCGTCCTAACGTCGCGAAAGACAAGGACTCCCGGCGATCGTAAAACGCAGGGGCTCCTGCGCCCATTCCCGGGCGTAGTCCACGCCGATCCGAGGACCCGCCTCAATGGTGAACGGGGCTCCGAAATCCTTCGGCCGCACGATCGTCAACTCGCCGCCTGAAGTCAGGTCGTGCCCGTACAGCCCGAGATCAATCTCCAGGGCTCGGCAGAGCCGCCCCGGGCCGTTGGTGGCCCCAGTGATCCCAGCGACGGGTTCCAGCGCCCGTATAAGCACCGCCGACGCGTGATCGTCGGGGCCAGTGACGGCGTTCAGGCAGTGATACATCCCGTAGATCAGGTAAACATAGGCAAAACCTGGCGGTCCAAACATGACGCGGGTCCGCTTCGTCAGCCCCTTCGACGAATGCGCGGCGAGGTCGTGTGGACCCAGGTAGGCCTCGGCCTCCACGATTCGACCTACGCGGGGTTCGCCCCTAATCGTCCGAATCACGTGCATCCCCAGGAGTTCCGGGGCGACCTCCCTGGCGTTTCGGTCGTAGAACGCTCGCGGCAGGATATCCATGCGATCAGACTAACCGCGGATCGGAGGATGCTGCAACGAGGGATGATCGTTGCCTGACGCTGCCGGGCGTCGTACCCTGATCGTCGCTGTCCAGAGACGAAGACGACGTTCCACGGGAGGGCGACGATGCCGGAACGGGAGTACGTGCGGGGTGCAGCCTTCTGGATTGCGACGGCGATGGCGCTGTCGATCGGCTGGGGGATTCGGGGAAACTTCGGGCACGAGTACGGGGCGTTGATCCCCGGCGCGCTGGCGGCCATGGCGGCCGTCTTGCTCTCCGGACGTCGCGACTGGTACGACCGCCTGCCGTTCTTCGCGCTGTTTGGTGCGCTGGGGTGGTCGTTTGGCGGCAGCATCTCGTACATGCAGGTGATCGGCTATACGCATTCCGGGCATTCGCTGTCAGTCCTCTACGGTTTCGCCGCCCTCTTCGTCATCGGCTTCCTCTGGGCCGCGCCCGGGGGCGCGGGGACGGCTTTACCGGCGGAGGCCGACCGCGGTCGCCTGGTCGAACTCTTCCCCCCGATCCTCGCTGTTTTCGCAGCCTGGCAGTTTCAGGGAAGGCTCTTTGAGCCCTGGCTGCGCGGCAGGGGCTTCGACCTGAACTGGTACGACTCCGACTGGTTGGGAGTTGCGACGGCGGCGGCCGTCGTGCTCCTCTACTCAGCCGTTCGAGGGCGAATCGACCGGGCCTGTTCGCTGATCCTTCACATGGCGGGCGGTTGGTGGGTTGGGTTTGTGCTGCTCGTGCTGGTGCTCGGCCTGAGGATGACGCCGCCTCGGGGAGACAACTGGGCCGGCATGACCGGGATGGTCGTCGGCCTCTTCGTCTACTGCCTGCGCAACGGGTTGCCTCAGACAGCGCGGGCTGCGGCGGTTTCGGGTGTGGTAGGAGGGATCAGTTTCGCCGGAGCCTCCATGATCAAGCTGGTCGCCGTGACCAGCGGCTACGAGACCAACTGGCACAGCGTGCTGGAACAGACGACGGGTCTCATCAATGGACTCGGCCTGGCCGCGGCGGTCGCGGGCCTCGCCATGCGGACCGGGCCGATCGACGACGGAACGATTCCCCCAGATCGGCGATGGCCGGAGCGATTGGCGGTCGCCTTCACGTTGCTCATCATCCCGCTGGTGAACTTCCGGAAGAGCGTCAGCCACTGGGTCGACGTCCAGGCAGTACCGGCCACGATGTACGGGATCGCCGCCGAACATTGGTTCGACCTGGGATTCACGCTCGCCGCGGCGACGCTTTTCATCCTGATGATCCGCCACGACCGCCGGCCGTTCGCCGTTGTGCCGGAAAGCCCCCTGGGGCGAGGTCAGGCGCTCTTCCTGATGCTGCTGGCGATCGTCGTGGTCGGCAACTTCGAGAAGGCGGTCGTCAAGTTCGCCGATCAGAGACTCATCACCGAGGGCGTCATCTACGCGAACGCCCTGCTCTGCTCGATCATCCTGCTGGCGGCCTCGCCGGCGCGTGACGAGACTACGCCAGCGCCGACACCAAAGACCTTCGCCGGTCGTCCCGTCCGTTGGAGGCGGGTCGTTGCGGCGGGCGTGCTTGCGACGATGGCGGCGATCCTCTCGGACTGGGCGATCGTCAGAGCGATCTACGGCGACCGCTTCGCCGGCCACGCCAACTTGCACATCCGGTTCGGCCCGAACGCCACGATTCACGGCCCAAACCGACCGGGCTGATGCTCCTTCATTCGCCCAGGTCTTCGTTCAGGAACGCGATGATCTCGGCGAGCGCCTGGTCGCGGTCCCGGTCGTGCAGCGCCAGGTGGTCGCTTCGTGCGAGCGCCACAAGCCGTTTGCGTGATGAGCCGAGACGTTCAAGCAAGCGAGCCGCCCGGGCCGGTTCAACGACGGTGTCGAGGTCGCCCTGCACGATCAACGTGGGAGCGGCGACCGTCGGCAACGTCGGCTCGACAGCTTCGATCAGTTCCAGGGCGGAGGCTGCGGCGGGGAGGCTGAACGTCCGAAAGCGGTCGAGCTTCGCCAGGCGGCGGCGGGCCTCGGGATCGCGAACGGCCGGCGATCGGCGGCGGGGGTTCGGAACAAAGTACGCGAGGGTGCGAACGATCGGTCCGACGCGGAAGGGAAGCCAGTCCGTGTATCGGACGGCGAAGAAGGGCGCGATCAGCGCCAGGCGTTCGACGGGCCGGCGTGTCGCCAGATGCAAGGCGATCAGTCCTCCCGTCGAGAAGCCGACGACCGCCACAGGCCGTCCCTCCGCGGCCAGTTGATCGAACCAACGCTCGGCGGCATCGGTCCATTCAGGCCAGGTCGAGGCGGGCATGACGGGGCCGGCCCCGTCGTGGCCCGGGAGCGTCGGCGCCTCGACGCGACGGCCCGACTCCAGGAGAGCGTCGAGCAGGGGTTGAAGTTCGTAAGGGCCGCCTCCCAGGCCGTGGAGGATCAGGAGCGCGGGGCGAATGGGATCGTCCATGCCGCGATTCTATCGCATCTCGGCGCGGACGTCGGCGGAGCGGCGGCGAGGATCAAGGTGGCGGGGACGATGACAGTTGACGCCGGTGTTGAGTCGGCGATGGGCTTCGGCCGCGGCGTTGTCGAGAGCGTCGGCCAGCGCTCCGGCCGACTGGTAACGATCCTGAGGCTCGGGGGCGACGGCCCGGAGGATGACCGGCTCGAAGCAAGCGGGGAGATTCGGGTCAACCGCCCGGGGAGTCCGCGGCGAGGCCTTGGCGAGCATGGGCGCCAGCGCAGGCAGGGGAACGTCGCGGATCGGCTCGAACTGGCGGCCAAGCGTCAGGGCCTCGAACAGGGTCGCCCCCATCGAGTAGACGTCGGAGAGGATCTCGTCCGCGGGGTCCTTGCGAAGCCGTTCGGGCGCCATGTACATGGGAGTCCCAGCGCCGTCGCGCATCTGCTCGCGGGTCGCCTGGTCGAGGTCGCGGCCCAGGCCGAGGTCGCAGAGAAAGACCCCGAACGGCGACCGCCGCTCCAGCAGAATGTTCGCTGGCTTGACGTCGCGATGGACGATCCGGTGGACGTGGATGCGGTCGAGGGCCCTTGAAGACCGGGCGATCGTGCGAGCCGCCTCCACGTAATACCTCGCATCGTCCAGGTCGACGATCGGATGGAGCGGTTCGACGGGATCTCCCTGACGGCGGATCCGACGTTCGCGGATCACGTCGTGAAGCGTCACGGCCTCAATGAAAGGCATCGCCATGAAGAAGAAGCCGTCGGCCTCGCCGGCGTCGACGACCTGGAGGAGCGACGGTCCGACCAGCCGAGCCCCACGCTCGGCCTCCCGGCGGAACTGGGCGAGCCTTCGATGGTGGATCGACAATCCGGGGTTGAGGATCTTGAGAGCGACGACCCGATGTCGACCTGCGCCGCGGACGGCCTTCCAGACCTCGCCCTGAGCCCCCCTCCCTAGCCGAGCGATCAACCGATACTCGCCGATTCGCTGAAACGGCCGCAACCGCATGGCCGGCTGCGGGGCCGAAGACGTCGGAGTCGGCGTCGGCGACAGCCCAACGACGGGCGACTCCGAAACCAGACCCGCGGGTTCGTCCAGCAGCCGCGACATCAAAAGGTGAGTCGCGTGGGAATGCAGGCTCGGCTCAACCTCGATTCCTGTCTGGGGGCTGGGAGAGACGCCCCATGACGCCGGATCTTTCGCCGCGATCATCATGGTCGGTGAGCCTCCTGGGTGTCTTCGAGTCGCGGCCCACGCGCCGTCGCGATTCGGCCTCCCGATTCAACGCTAGGCTCCGACTTCGCAATCCGCCGGGAGCCGGCGACGCTTGTTGCCCAATCGCGACGCATGCTGCCTTTCCGCACCATCGACCAGGCGGTGGCGTCGACCGCCGCGGGCCTTTAGGATGGTCGCCGTCGCGAGGCTGAAGGGTCGTCAAGTCGGATCGGAGTCTGATCGATGAGTGAGCTTGCGCACGAGGAGAACGACCTCTACGCCACGCCGGCCGAATCCGTGGAGGAACCGCCGCGATCCTTGGTGAAGGCGCTGGGGCGGATCGGCCCCGGATTGATCCTGGCGGCTGCGATCGTCGGCACGGGCGAACTCATCAACACGACGGGCCTGGGAGCGAAGGCCGGGTTCACGCTGCTCTGGCTGATTTTGGCCAGTTGCGTCGTCAAGGTCTTCGTCCAGATCGAGTTGGGGCGGTACGCGATCGTTCACGGCAAAACGACGCTGGCGGCCTTCGACACCCTTCCAGGGCCTCGGGTGGGGGCGTCTTGGGTCTGCTGGCTCTGGCTGTTCATGATGCTGGCGACCCAGGCGCAGATCGCCGCGATGGAAGGGACCGTCGGCCAGGCGGCCCACATGGCCTTCCCAGGAGCGTCCGACTCCATGGCCCAGGCCGTGGCGGCGGTTTCGCCCTCGTGGGGGACGTTCCTCCAGTCCCACGAGGAGTACATCTGGGCGGCGCTGACGACGATCGCGGCCTCGGCCCTGCTGCTCTCAGGGGGCTATCGGCGGATCGAGTTCATCACGACGATCCTGGTAGCCGCCGTAACGCTCTTCACCGTCGCCAGCGTGGCGATCCTCCAATGGACGAGGTTCCGCATCGGTCTGGCGGACGTGGCCTCGGGCTTCACGTTCGCCCTGCCGGCGACGGCCGTGGCGCTGGCGTTCTCGGCCTTCGGCATCACGGGCGTCGGCGCGGCGGAATTGGTGGCCTACCCTTACTGGTGTATCGAGAAAGGATACGCCCGATTCGTCGGCCCTAAGCCCGTCAGCGACGATTCGAGATGGGTCGACCGCGCCCAGGGCTGGACGCGTGTGATGCAGCTCGACGCCTGGGTCAGCATGGTCGTCTTCACGATCGCCACGGTCGCGTTCTACATGCTGGGAGCGGCGGTGCTGCATCCCCAGGGGATGGACCCCAAGGGGCCGGACATGATCCCGACCCTGGCGCAAATGTACCTCGGCCCCCTGGAAGGGACGCCGCTGGCGCCGCTGAGAGGCGGCGTGAGGATCGCCTTCCTGCTGGGTGCATGGGCCGTTCTGTTCAAGACGCTGTACGTCGCCACCGCAGCCAACAGCCGATTGACGGTGGACTTCCTTGGGATCACCGGCCTCTGGCGTCCCTCGGGCGAGGTTGGCCGTGAGCGAGCGATCAAGGTCTTCTGCGTCGTCTATCCCCTGCTGGCGCTGGTGCTGTACTACGCCGTCCGCGAGCCCCAGGGGCTGGTCAAAGCCGGCGGCATGGCCCAGGGGTTGATGCTCCCCCTGATCGCCGGCGCGACGATTTATCTCCGCCGCCGCGACGACGACCCCCGCGTCGGCCCCTCACGCCTTAGCGACGTCTTCACCTGGATCGCGTTCATCGCCATCTCGGCCGTTGCGGGCTACAGCGTGTTCGACCTGGCGAGGAGCTTTGTGAAGTCGTGAGGCGGTGGATCTCGTCTCCGTCGCCGCCGGTAGCCCATCGTTCCCTCTCCCGCCGGGAGAGGGAACGATGGGCCGGGTGAGGGTCGTCGGACTGTAGGCTTAGCGACGGGTCTTCGATCGCCTCCGTCCGACATGCCCTCCGAAATCCCATGACCCTCACCCGCCGCTGCGCGGCTGCCCTCTCCCGGCGGGAGAGGGAGCTGCGAATCGCCGCACCGCGGTTGGTGATGTGGGAAACAGCCTCACGGCTGTCCGAACGGCTCCGTGGTCGAGAGGAACTCAACCAGGTCGCGGATCTCGGGCTTGGAGAGGTCCTTGATGATGTCCTCGGGCATGGCCGAGGCGCCGCGGGCCTTCTCCTCGATCTCGCTCTTGGGAATCACCACCGTGTTCCCCTCGGCCGTGACGAGACGGACCTCTTTCTCGTCCTCGGACTTCACGATCCCCGCGACGACCTGGCCGTTCTCGCGGGCGATCACCTGGGTTTCGAAGCCCTGGGCGATCTGCTTGTTAGGAATGACGATCGACTCGAGAACGTACTCCCGGCCCTTCTTACGGCCGATGCCGGCCAGTTCGGGGCCGACCTCTCCGCCGTCGCCAGAGACCTTGTGACAGCGCATGCACTGGACCTCCGCCTTCTCGCGGAAGATCTGACGGCCACGCTCGGCGTCGCCGCCGGCAAGAGCGTCGCGATAGGCGGCCAGTGGATCCTTCGAGTCGCGGAGCGCCTCGTAGCCCGCCAGCCCCTTCTTCACCTCGGCAGCTTCCCGCTTCGCGACGGCCTCGGTCAGGTCGAGGCGAACCTCCGGAGGGAGTTCGCCGGCCTGGAGCTTCGTGAGCCACTTCGCGAGGACCGCGTCGGACTTCGCCCCAGGGATTGAGCCCAGAGTGGCAAAGGCCGCCTGCTTCTCGGACGCCGCGCCGGATTGGAGCACGGTAGAGGCCTCATCGACGGCCCGTTCCGGCTCCAGGCGGGCGAGGATCCGCAGGCCCTCCGAACGAACGGGGCCGGCCTGGTCCTTCATGGCGGCGGCAACGGACTCGGCGAGATTCTCATCTTTCAACGCATCGAGAGCGCGAAGGGCCTCGACGCGCGAGCCAGCCGGGAGCGAGACGTCGGCGGCGAGACCTCGGAGCGACGGCCCGGCGTCGGCGACCTTCAACTCGGCCACGGCCGCAGCCGTAGCGCTGCGGACCTTGTTGGACGAACCGGAAACCAGCTTGGGAAGCGCCGAGGTCATCGCGGCGACGGCCGGCTCGGCCGAACGCTTGGACTCGCCCCGCCACAACCCCGTCAGCGGATGCAAGGCCGACGGCTCGCCCCACTTGGCGAGCATCCCCAGAGCCTCGACCCGGATCGATTCGGGAACGTCCGAGCGAGCGGCGATCGCGGCGAGAGGGCGTGGGTCGGCCTCGGACCGGCCGAAGCCCTCGCTGGCGGTCAGCACGCGCCGCCAGAGCGCCTCGGACAGGTTCGCTTTCGTCGCCATCGCCGCCAGCTTGCCGATCGCCTGTTCCATTCCGGGACGCTCGGTGATGCAGCGGGCGGCTTCCAGCACGATCGCCGGGACGGCGTCGTCAAGGAAACGGGCGACGGCCGGGTCGTCGAGCCTTCGCATCGTCAGCAGCACCGCCATGCGGACCTCAACCGAGGAGTCGCCAGCGCGGGCGACGATTCGCTCGCGAGCCTTCGCGTCCTCGGCGGCGCGGGCCAGCGCGAAGACGGCCGCGTGTCGCAGGTATGGGTCAAGCCCGTCGCCGGCGGCGATCCGATCCATGATCGGCCCGACCACTTCGGCCGAGGGTGCCAGCCTGGCCAGGGAGAGCATGGCGAAAAGCCGCACACGGGGGTTCTCATCCTGCACAAGCGGAAGGATCGCGGCCGGCGGGGTCGCCGTCCATTCCGTCGACGCCCGCGCCGCCTGAGCGCGGACATCGGCGTCGGAGTCCTTCAGCAGGGCGAGCAGGACAGGCGACAGCTCGCGACGGCGGGCGTCGTCGGAGCCTCGGAGAACCTGGCCGATCCCCCAGACGCCGTGGAACCGCGAGTGATTCGCGTCGGCCCCCTGAGCGACGCGGACGAGCGTCGCCTGGGCGTTGCCGCGTCCCGCCTTGGCGCGATCAGCCAGCGTGAACTGGGCCTCCTGGCGGACGCGGCGATCCGGATAGGACAACAGCCGGCCAAGTTCCTCGTCGGAGCGGCCGTCGAAGCCCTCGGCGATCAGCTTGCGGGTCTCGGCCACGCGGGGGTCGGAAGCGGCCGACGGGTCGGAGACGCGCCAGATGCGGCCCTTGCCGGTCTTGTCCCAGCCCTTGATCCAGTCGCTCACGTAGAGCGCGCCGTCGGGCGCGAAGTCGCAGTCGGTGGCCTGAAGGCCCCAGAGGAACTGCCTGGGATCGGCCAGCTCGAACGAGGCCCCCTTGGGCTTGGCGAGGAACGAGCGGACGCCGCTGGTGGCGGCTGCGCCTCGGAAGTCGCTCAGGTAGAATCGCCCCAGCTCACCGTCGTTGAGGCCAACGCCTGGGTAGTAGGTCAGGCCGGAGGGGCCGTCGGCGAAGTTGATGATCGGCGGGATCATGTAGGCGGGCTTGCCGTCCCACTCGGGCGTCCACATCTTCTCGCTGTTCCAGACGCCTCGGGCGTTGGGCTTGTTGATGAACTGGAAGCCGATCCGCCAGCCGCTGTCTCCCCCCTCGACGATGTGGACGAAGCGAGCCTTGTCGCCGCCGTCGGAGTTGTTGTCGACGGTGAAGAGGTCGCCCGAGTCGTTGAAGGCGAGTTCCTGGGGATTCCGCAGGCCGGTCGCGACCACTTCCAGGTTCGTGCCGTCCGGCTCGCAGCGGAGGACCGAGCCGGTGTCGATCACCGCGAGTTCCTTGCCGTCCAGCGTCTTGACGTTGAAGCCGCGGTCGCCGATCGAGAAATACAGCTTGCCGTCGGGCCCGAAGATCAGGCCGTGCAGGTCGTGGCCGAGGAAGCCGACGTGGACTCCATAGCCGTTGTGCAGGAGCTTGCGGACGTCGGCCTTGCCGTCGCCATTCGTGTCCTTGAGCATCCAGAGGTCGGGGATGCAGGTGAAGTAGACGTCCCCCTTGCGGGCCAGCACGCCGGCCCCGATGCCGGTCTCGGGAAGGTTGAAGCCGTCGGCGAAGACCTCGGCGTGGTCGGCCTTGCCGTCGCCGTCGCGGTCCTCCACCAGCCGAATGCGGTCATGCTCGACGCGGTAGTCGGCGAACTCCTGCAGCGTGAAGAATTTGCGGTACATGGCGACGCGGTCGGAGACCGTCCGCGCGGCCAGGTCGTCGACCAGCCAGTTCATGTGGCCGCGAGTATCGGTCACGCCGTCGCTGTGGCGGAAGGTCTCGACGACGTAAAACCGCCCCTTCTCGTCGGCGTGGAAGGCCACGATGTTCGCCACGTTTGGTTCGGCGGCGAACAGGTCCACCTTGAACCCGGGGAGGACCCGTAGGGCCTTTTGCGCCGTTTCAGGGTCGGGAACTTGCCCGACGGGCTTCCGCTTGTTCGACTCGTCGTCGGCCGCGGCCGATCGACCGACGGCCGTCGCCAGCAAGGCGAGGAGGCCAAGAAATGCGACAGCGCCCAGACGTCGAATCATGGATGTCCTCGCGAGCGAGCAAGTGGCAATGGTTGCGGGGACGCCGCAGACCCACAGGCCGGACCCGCCCCCGTCGAGGACGTCATCGTAGCATATCAATCTCCCGGTCTTCGAGCCGCGTTCCGCGCGATCCAGCCGAGAGACAGGGCGTCAAACAGGCTTCGACCGACGCGTCGAGGGAACCGAAGATCCGCCGCCCTCCGCATACCGGGCGAGCATCCGCCCCCACGCCAGGGACTGAGCCCGACTGCGCAACCCACAGCCAACGGCGAGCATGAACAGTGCGATCGTCAGCAGTGCCGGAATGGCGAAGGTGGGGAGCGGACCCTTGGGAAGGTTCGAGGCCACCGACCAGACGACGAACGAGCCCAGTGTAAAGATCACGCCGGCGGCGAGGCGCGGGACCAAAAGCGCCCCGGCCACCGCGAAATGGGACGCGCCGAGCAGCAATTGGAGCGTCGGGCTGACCCCCGCCCGTTCCAGCTCCACCGACAGACGGGGTAGAAGCAAACCACAGCCCAACGCCGCGAAAGCAAGAGCGAGAGTGACTCTAAGGCCGACCAGGGCGAACCGGTCGCGCCTCTTCACAATCTTTCGTCGATCCGCCGCCATTTGGAATGCTCCTCTCAAGCCCCGAGTGGATGAGCGTAGGGAAGACTCTGCTGAACTTCATCCGCCGACCTTCTCGGTCGCCGGGACGGCCGGAGCCGGCGTCGGCTTCGGAGCATCGCCGAACGGATCTTCGGGCCGCCCCACGGCGTCGAACGCGGCGTCCCAGCGGTCCTTCGGCACCTTGATGTAAACGTCCATCTGCTGGCCCACATAGACCCGATCCTGGCAGCCGTCGGGGAGCGAATACACCACCCGAAGGACCCGGGTGTCGACCCGTTCGGACGTCGCGCCGGTCAGGCTCTGCTTGGGGATCATGTAGGGTTCGACGTACTCGAATTTCAGGGCCAGTCGACCATGCGATCGGCCCTTGAGGTAGGCTGCGGCCATCGACGCATGATCGAAAAGCGGGACGTCGTTCTCGTCGATGTCGACCCGGACGTGCAGGCGGTTGACGTCTCCCAGGACGATCATCGGCTCGTTCCAGTTCGTCGCGGCGAACTGGCCGGGACGGACGTTGAGCTGAAGGACGTCGCCGTCGATCGGGGCCCGGACGGTATGTCGGTCGAGCAACAGTTTGCAACTGTCCAGCTCGCTCTGGGCGAGCTTCACGGCGACCTTCGACACATCGACGTCCTCCTGCCAGCTCCCCTTCTTCACCCTTTCCAGCTCCGCGATAGCGCGGTCGAGAGACGCCTTGGCCGCGTAGTAGGCGAACTTGTCCTTGTCGAGGTCGCTGGAGGGAACGGCCTGCCGACTGAAGAGTTGCCGGGTGCGTCCCAGGGCCGTCTCGGCGTCGTCGAGCTTGGCCTGCGCCTCCTCGACCGCAGCTTCCAGAGGCGGCAGGTCTTCAGGACGAGGAGCGGCCTGCAGTTTGTGAAGCTGGGCGCAGGCCGATTCCAACTGAGCCTGCTTGACGCCGATCTGCCCGCGGACCTCGCGGTCGTCCACAAGGAAGAGAGGGTCGCCCTGCTTCACATGGTCCCCCTTCTTGACGTGAACCTGGATGACGACGCCCGGGATGCTCGCGCCGATCGGGATGTTCTCGCGACGCGACTCGACCAGGCCCGAGCCTGCGAGCATCCGTTCCTTGGCGGGTCGCGGGTGGGGCTGGATGACGGGCTTCGAGGGCTCGGGCGACTTCGCCCCCATCACCGTCGAGACGATGGAGTACACGACGCCCGCGATGGCCAGAATCGGGATGATGCGACGGGTCAGCATGGCGATCGCCCTATACACGTGGAAAGGATGGCTCAGGCGGCGGGAGACTGGGATCGTTGCTCGTGCTTGGTGATGCGGCCGTCGTCCATGTGGACCGTGCGGTCGCCGTACTGGAAGATCCGGTTGTCGTGGGTCACGACGATGACGGCGCGGTCAGGTCGGACGACGCTCGAATGGAGCAGTTCCATGACCGTGTGCCCCGTCTCGTGGTCGAGCGCCGCGGTGGGCTCGTCGCAGACGAGCAGGGCCGGGTCGTGAACCAACGCCCGGGAGATGGCCACCCGCTGCTGCTGGCCGCCGGAGAGTTGCCTGGGGAGGCTCTCGGTCCGTCCTCCCATTCCAAGCTGTTCCAGCACGTCCCTGCTCCGGCGCACGGCGTCCTTCCAGGTCCACCCGGCCAGCACCAGGGGGACGGCCGCGTTCTCGGCGGCGGTCAGGGCCGGCAGGAGGTTGTACTGCTGGAACACGAAGCCGATCTTCTGGGCGCGGAAGACCGTCTTGGCGTGGTCGCTCATCCTCGTGAGGTCCCGACCGAAGACCGAAACCTCCCCCTCGTCGGCGTCGAGAACGCCGGCGATGATCGACAGCAGCGTCGTCTTGCCACAGCCCGAGGGGCCGACGATCATCGACATCTCCCCGGCGAACACGTCCCAGTCGACCGAACGGAGCACCGTGACGCGCTGGTTGCCCGAGCCGAAGTGCTTGCACAGGCCCCGGATCCGCACGGCCGTCTCTCGAGGGAACGCGGCCTCAACCGCCGGATTGAAGATCGGACTTTCGCTCGCGTGCGACATTCGAGCCCCTCCCCTGCTCCACCAGCCTCGATCGACGACGATTCCCGATCCGAGGCCGACCGTCAGCCCCGGAAAACGACCGCCGGCTCCAGCACCATCACCCGCCGAATACAGAGCAGGCTGGACGCGACGCAGATGAAGACCACGACCGCCGCCGTGAGCGGAAGCAGAGGCCACCAGACGAAGAACTCGACCTCACCGCCCCCCGCCGACGCTCGGTCGGCGACGAACGTGGAGATCCCGACCCCGAGCCCGTATCCGATGAGCCCCACCACGGCCGCCTGGAGCAGGATCATCCCGACGATCTTACGGTTCGTCGCGCCCATCGCCTTCAGGGCGCCGAACTGCTTGAGGTTGTCCACCGTGAAGAGGTAAAACGTCTGGCCGGCGATCGCCGTCCCCACGAACAAACCGAGCAGCGATGTGATGCCGAAGTTGATCACGATCCCGGTGTTCGTCAGGAAGAAGAGGATCGTCTTGCGGGCGAAGTCCTCCGCGCTGTAGGCCCCCAGGCCCGTCTTGGTCCGGATATTCGTCGCCACGTCGGCCGATTTCCACGTCGGGTCGGTCTTGACCAGGATGAAGCTGAGGACCTTCCGCTCCTGGGCGACGAACTGCTTGGCGCGACCGTAAGTCGTGTAGACGACCGCGTTGGAGCCGAACGTGGGGGCCGCCTTGCAGACGCCCACGATCGTCGCGCGGTGATCGTTCATCTCCATGTCCCGACCGAGGAACCGGTTGTAGAACGCGTCGCCCAGCTTTTCGAGATCCTGCCAGGGCTCTCCGGGGTAGTACTTGGGGAGTTGCATCTTGTCGATGATGATCGCGTCGGGCATCCGCAGGTCGAGCAACTCGCCGGCGATGATCTTGTCGGGGGTCGGCGCTCCGACGAGGGTGGTGTCGTCCAGGCCGAGCAGGATCACCGACTCAATCATCGTCGCCGGATCGCCCTTGGCGTCGGTCGTGTTCAGCTTGGCCCGGCCCGACCCCTTGTAGAACGGGACCGCCCATTCGACGCCCTCGACGCCCCGAACCCGGTGGAGGTTGCTCTCCATCATCGCCTTGACGTCGTCGATGTGGCGGACGTTCGGGTCCATCACCCACAAATCCACGCCTGAAACGTCGTTGATTTGACCAGCGGTCCGCCTCATCAGGCCGCAGAAGATGGAGCCCTGCTGCATGATCAGCAGCGCGGCGAATGTGAGCCCGATGAGGATTCCGCAGAACTTGGCCGTGTCGCCCATCAGCATCTTCAGTGCGATCCGCCACATGATCCGGCCCTCGTTGGAATCCTCGTCGAATGGCTCAATCCTCGTCGGCGTTGAGCTACTATCACGTCCGTCGCTGTTTCGCGGCTCGCGACCTTTTCACTCCCCCGCCCAGACGCGCCTCCAGCATCACCTTGAGTGTGCGGACCACCTCGGCCCGTTCGAGGGCCTGAGGGTCGACGTTGAGCTGCATGTTCAGACCGCTCAGCACACCGTGGATGATCGCGGCGAGCGCCTCGACCTCTCCCGCCGCCAACCCCGCCTCGCGGGCTCGCTCGGATAGGTCGCGGGCGATCATTTTCCGGATGTCGACGTACTCGGCCGCCAACCGCGCCCGGAAGTCCTCGCGATGGGAGATCTGGGCTAGAAAGGTGTAATTGAGGGCGTCGACCTCGTCGTTCGCGGGCTTCCGATTGATCATGAAGTCGAGCCCGCGCTCCAGACGCTCCCAGCCCGAACCCGCCGTCGCCATATCCGCATCGCCGACGGCCTTGATCCGGGTCATCGTCTCGTCGAAGACCGCCAGCAGGATGCTCTCCTTGGTCGGAAAGTGATACGTGAGCACGCCTCGGCTGATCCCGGCTTCATGCTCGATCTCGGAGAGCGACGCCCCCTGGATGCCCTTCTGCTGGATGACCCGACAGGCCGCGTCCACGATCTGCGCCCGCCGAATCGCCCCAACGTCCACTCGTTCCGCCATGACGCCCTCGTTTAGACTGATCGGTCTAATAGTAGACCATTCGGTCTACACGTCAAGAAACTTCGCCGACAATTCCTGCAGGGTACTTTGATCGCCGACGACCGGCCTGGGTGCAGCCCCCGGCGCTCTCAAAGCCCGGCCGCCCTGGTAAACTGGCCAATCTTTGGCGGCGGCCCGAAACTCGGAGCGGCCGTGGATGGATCGAACTCACCAGGAAGGATCGTCGGACGCGTGATCGAACTTCTGCTGCGCTCGCGCTACGTGGTCGGGTCGATCGTGCTGGCGTTGCTCGCCTATCTGATCGTCTTCGGCGAGAAGGTCGGCTACGAGCAGTCGATCGGGTCGTTCTTCGCCGAGGACGACCCGGACATGAACGTGTACCAGGACGCCGCGACGAAGTTCGGCGACGACAACTTCGTCTTCCTGGTCTATGACGATCCCGACGTGATCAGCCCGGCCGGAATGGATCGCGCCGCCGATCTGGCCGCGGCCGTCGGGGGCGGGTCGATTCCCGGTGTGATGCGCGTCGAGTCCATCGACGCCATGCCCCTCGTCTGGGCGATCGACGACGCCCTGCTGGCCGTGGACAGGCTCCCCGGCTTCGCGCGCAAGGCCGCCATGAACGCGGCGCTCGGGGCGGTGAAGAACATCGACCTGAAGACCAACAAGATGACCGTCGGCGGGGCCGTCCGCTCGACGGACGCATCTCGGCTGGGCCCCATCAAGGAGCGGCTGACCAAGAACCCGATGTTCGTCGGCACGCTGATCGACTCGACGGCAACGACGACCGCCGTCGTCGCGAGGCTCCGGAAGACGAACGACCACGACGTCGTTTCCACCATCAAGGCGCTCCGCGAGAAGGCCGACGCCTTCGCCGAGCGTCATCACCTGCCCCGGCCGGCGGTCGTGGGCCCGCCGGCGCTTCTGGGGGACGGCTTCGCGGCGATCGAGGTCGACGGACGCAGGCTGGCGGCGGTGGGGATGATCCTGATCGCGCTGGTGACGCTCTCCGCCGTGCGAAGCGTCTGGTGGGCGATCGTGCCGATGGCCGCCGGCTGGACGGTCTGGCTGGCGACCGAGACCTTGCTGAGCCGCTTCCACATCCGACTGTCGCTCTCGGGCGGGCCGCTTGTGGCTCAGATCATCGTCCTGACGATGCCGGCCGCGAGCCACCTGGCGATCCACTTCCGCGACGACCGCCGCAAGCTCCCCGCGCGTGACGCCGCCCGCGAAACGCTTTCCAAGGTCTCGACTCCCATCGTCTGGACGGCGATCACCGGCGCGATCGGCTACCTGGCGCTGTTGACGAGCGACGTCCTGCCGATCCAGCAGTTCGGGGCGATCCTCGGGACCTGCACGCTGGTCGCCGCGATCCTGGTGATGGCCCTGGCGCCGATCGCCATGCTGCCGCCGTTCCCGCTGGAGATCCCCGTGCGACAGGGCTCGAAGTCGCGCGTCTCCGGATTGATGAACCGGCTGACGGTGCTGGTCCACCAGCATCCGACGATCGTCGTCGCGACGGTCGCCGCTGTGACTCTGCCCCTGTCGCTAGGCGTCTTCAGGCTGACCTACGAGACCAACTACATCAACCTGTTCAAGCCGCAGGCCCGGGTCGTTCGCGACTACGGGACCGTGGAGAACAAGCTCGGCGGCATCGGCCTGGTGGAAATCGTGGCCCCGGTCGGCCCCAAGGGTCTGGACTACGACGCCATCGCGAAGCTCGACCGCGTTGGCCGCACGATTCGCGGCCTCGAACCGGAGAATCCTCGCGCGATCGCCCAGGTCCTTTCGCTGGCGACGGTCATGGATCCTGACGGCCGGATCGCCGCCCTCGACGAGCAAGCCCGAGCCCGCGTTTTGGCCGGCAAGCTGGAGTTGATCGAGGCCTCGCCGCAGGCGTCGCTCCTGCGAAGCTTCTGGAATCCCGAGGCGAAGGAGACGCGAATCCTCGTCCGGCTCCTGGAACAGCAGCCGGCGGCGGCCAAGGCGTCGATCTTCCAC
This sequence comes from Paludisphaera rhizosphaerae, assembly GCF_011065895.1. Taxonomy (NCBI): domain Bacteria; kingdom Pseudomonadati; phylum Planctomycetota; class Planctomycetia; order Isosphaerales; family Isosphaeraceae; genus Paludisphaera; species Paludisphaera rhizosphaerae. The sequence goes on from NZ_JAALCR010000005.1 coordinate 44,242, forward strand.
CGGGCCGAGGAAGCCGCTCGCGCCGAGTTCGGCCCGGAGGCCCACCTGACGGGCCTGTCGTTCCTGATGACGAAGACGACCGAAGGCGTCGTCGCCACGCAATGGAGCACCTTCGCCTGGTCGGCGCTGGGCATCCTGGTGATGCTCACGCTGGCCTTCCGCAGCATCGTCCTGGCGGTGCTCGCGCTCTTGCCGACCTTGCTGTCGGTAGCCTTTGTGCTGGGCCTGATGGGTTGGCTCTCGATCAAGCTGGACATCGCCACGGCCCTGGTGGCGAGCGTCGCGCTGGGGCTTTCGGTGGACGATACGTTCCACTGCCTGATCCAGTTCCACAAGCTGCGCAAGACGAGAGGATTCCGCCGGAGCCTGTTCGCCAGTTACGCCGTTTCGGGACCGGGCGTGCTGCTGTCCAGCCTGGCGGTGGCGATCGGCTTCCTGGCGCTTCGGACCAGTGAATTCGAGCCCTTCGTCAATTTCGGGACGATGGTGGCCGTGGCGACGGCCGGCAGCACGCTGGGAAACCTGGTGCTCCTCCCCGCCTGCCTGACGCTGGGCGAACGCCTCCGCCGACGAGCCGTCGCCGCGAGTTCGTCGTCCCCCGCTCACCCCGCCACGTCGCGGGCTCCTCTTCCGCCGGTCGTCCCGCCTCCGGTAATCTCGGGGGATGCGCCGCCGGCAGCCAGGACGAGCGGCGGGAATGGATCGAGCTGAACGAGGATCGTCGCATGAGCATGTCATGGGTGAATTGGGCGCGAACCCTCGCGCTAGGGGTTCTGCTGGCGCTCGGCGGCCGAACGATGGCGGCCGATGAGGCGCCGGCGGACGTCGTGCTCCGCGGCGGGACCCTCGTCGACGGCACCGGCGCCGCGAGACGCACGGCCGACGTCGCGATCAAGGGCGACCGGATCATCGCCGTCGGCGACCTGTCGGAGATGGCCCGGACGAAGACGATCGACGCCGCCGGCCTGGTCGTGGCCCCCGGCTTTATCGACCTCCACACCCACTCCGACGACGGCATCGTCGGCGCCAAGGGGCGGCTCAACCTCAACTACATCACCCAGGGCGTCACCACGATCGTCACCGGCAACTGCGGGATGGGGCCGATCGACGTCGAGGGCTACTTCAAGCGGATCGACGGCTCCGGCGCGGGCTCGAACGTGATCCACCTGATCCCGCACGGGGCCATCCGTCGAGCGGTTCTGGGCGTCGAGGACCGCGAGCCCAACCGCGCGGAGTTGGACCGGCTCAAGGAGATGACGAAGAAGGCGATGGACGCCGGCGCGTGGGGGATGTCTACAGGCCTGATCTACGTCCCCAGCCGATACGGCCGCCTTCCCGAACTGGTCGAGTTGGCGAAGGTCGTGCACGGCTACGGAGGCATCTACGCCAGCCACATTCGCAACGAAGAGTCCGGCCTGCTTGAAGCCGTCGACGAGGCGTTGGCGATCGGCGAGCAGTCCGGCGCGTCGGTGCACATCTCGCACCTGAAGGCCAGCGGCCGACGTAACTGGGGCAAGACCGCCGTCGCGTTGGAGAAGATCGCCGAGGCCCGCGCCAAGGGCCGCGTCGCCACGGCCGACCAGTATCCGTACGTCGCCTCCAGCACGTCGCTGGGCGCGATGGTCGTCCCGCACTGGGCCGTCCGCGTGAGCAAGGAAGAGTTCGCCAAGATGGCGGACGACCCCGTCCAGGGCCCCAAGCTTCGAGAGGAGATCCTCCAGGCGCTCGACGAGCGCATGGGAGGCGCGGCCATCCGGTTGACCGTCTACAACCCCAAGCCCAGCCGCGTCGGCAAGGACCTGGCGACGATCGCCAAGGAGGAAGGCTCGACCCCGCTCGACGTCGTCCTGGACGTCCAGCGCCACGGCGGGACGCAGGCGATCAACTTCAGCATGAGCGAGGACGAGGTCCGGAACGTGATGAAGTCCGAGTACGTCGCGACGGCCTCCGACGGCGGTGCCCGCGGCGAGATCAACGACGAGTCTCGCCCCCATCCTCGCTCCTTCGGCACCTTCCCTCGCAAGATCCGTTACGCCGAAGACGAGCACGTCATCACCCTCGAACAGGCCGTCCGCGCCAACGCCGGGCTGCCGGCCCAGATCCTCGGCCTCCCGGACCGCGGCGTCGTTCGTCCGGGAGCCTATGCGGACATCGTCGTCTTCGACCCCAAGACCTTCCGCGACAAGGCGACCTTCGAGGACCCGCAGGTCTACGCCGAGGGGGCGAAGTACGTCTTCGTCAACGGCGTCGCCGTGATCTCCGAAGGGAAGCGGCCCGATTTCCCGACGAACGCCGACAAGCTCCCTGGTCGGGCGCTTCGACTGAAAAAGGACGGCCCGGCCGACGTCGTTCTGATCCCCGGGCGAATCTGGACGGGGGATTCCGCCAAACCCTGGGCCGAAGCATTGGCGATCCGCGAGGGCGAGGTCGTCGCTGTCGGTTCGCGTTCCGATGCCCTGCTCTACAAGGGGCCGTCGACCCGTGTGATCGAGGCCCCCGGCACGCTGGCGACCCCCGGATTGGTCGATGCGCACGGCCACATCCAGCAGCTCGGCGCCAGCCTGCTCCAACTCGACCTGCGCGGGGTGAAGTCGCTCGACGAGGTGGCGAAGCGAGTGAAGGAGCACGCCGAGAAGCTCCCGCCCGACGCCTGGATCCTGGGGGCGAACTGGGACCAGAGCCTCTGGCCCGGCGGGGAGTTCCCAGACGCCTCCACACTCGACGCCGCTGCGCCTGGGCGGGCCGTCTGGCTTTCGCGGGTCGACGGCCATGCCGGCTGGGCCAGCACCGAGGCGATGAAGCGGGCGAAGATCGACGCGAGCACCCAGCCCCCGTCCGACGGCCAGATCCACCACCTGCCCGACGGTAAGCCCTCAGGCGTTTTCATCGACGGCGCGATGGGGCTTGTCGGTCGAGTCGTCCCGCCCTCCTCACGCGAGGAGCTTCGCGAACAGATCCTCACCGCCCAGGATCGCATCCTCTCGCTCGGCCTGACAGGCATCCACGACGCAGGAGTCTCGCGCCGAGAGGCTGAGGTCTTTGGAGATCTGGACAAGGAGGGGGCCCTGAAGCTCCGCGTCTACGCGATGGCGTCGCTCCCGTCGGGTCGCGAGGTCCAGGCCCTCAGCATGGCTCCCGTCGAGAAGCCGACGACGAGCCGGTTTGAGATGCGCGCCGTCAAGCTGTTCATCGACGGCGCGATGGGCTCGCGCGGCGCCCTCCTGTTCGAGCCCTACGCAGACGACCCGCACAACAAGGGGCTGTTCCTGATCGATCCGGGCGACCTCGAGAAGATCACCGTCGCCGGCCTGAAAAACGGCTGGCAGATCGCCGTCCATGCGATCGGCGACAAGGGGAACGCCCTGGTGCTCGACGCCTTCGCCGCCGCGCGAAAGGCCGTGCCCGAGGCAACCGACCCGCGCCTGAGGATCGAGCACGCCCAGGTCGTCCGCAAGGAAGACGTGAAACGGTTCAAGGAGCTGGGGGTGATCGCCTCGATGCAACCCTCACACTCCAGCGACGACATGCGTTGGGCCGACGCGAGGCTCGGCCCCGGGCGCGTCGACGGCGCCTACGCCTGGCGGTGGTTCCTCGACGCCGGCGTCCCGCTGGCCTTCGGCAGCGACTTCCCGGTCGAGATCGTCGACCCGCAGTGGGGCGTGTACGCCGCGCTCACGCGACAGGACGCCCAGGGCTATCCCGCCGGCGGCTGGCATCCCGACCAGCGAATGAGCCTCGACGAAACCCTCCGCGCCTTCACCGCCGGTTCCGCCTACGCCGCCTTCGCCGAGAACCGCCTGGGCGTCCTCAAACCCGGCTTCCGCGCCGACGTCACCGTCTTCGACCGCGACCTGTTCAAGGTCCCGCCGTCGGACGTCCTCGCCTCGAAGATCCGCTACACGATCGTCGATGGCGGCGTGGCGTATGAAGCGAGCCAGCCGTAAAGTCCAACTGCGTCCTACGCGGCCGCTCAAGAGCATCACCGGAACGATGCGACCACCATCCGAACGCGATCGGGAGGACCGAGCATCGCCAAGCGGGGAATGGCTTCCTTATAGAAATCCGGAACGATTTCAGCGTAGGACTCGGTCCACTCCACTTCCACGCCGCCTCGGTGCCACGACGAGTAGCTGATCGGAAGATCTCGTGGCCAACGCTCGAAGGGAAAGCCTCGTGGGCAGCCGCGGAATAACTCAGCGACGCGCGGATCGACCATCGCCTGCCGCTTCATCAAGCGGGACTCCCAACCGAAGGTGTTCGACTCCGCAAGCGTGAACCAGTTCGCGTTAAAGCCGTTCACATGCTCGTAGCGTCTGAGCCATTTCTCAAGCGGCTCTGAAAGGTCCGAGGGGAGTCCTCGACGCGGAGTGACGGACGCGTACGGCTCGTTCGACCGAATGGTAGTGTTCGATCCGTTCAGGATCGCGGTCAACTCCTTGATGCTGGACTCGAACAGCGCATGAGGCCGGAATTCGGGCTCATCGTCCTCTGGGTAATACTCGGGGTTGGCCTCCATGCCTCCAGGGAAGACCCACGTCTCATTAAGGAGAACTTCCCCGTAGCAATAGCTCGTCACACCCATTTCCAGCGTTCCACCCCTCGGCCAGCTCCGAGGGCCCTCTCCGATCGGAGAGGGCCCAAGTGGCTTCTAGTCGCTCGATCACCGCGTCAGCTTTTTGTAATCCGGCGTGACTTCCTTGATGTTGGGCGTCAGGTCGGCGTCGGCGAGGCCGGTGGACCAGGCAAGGGCCCCGAGGAGCAGGCTCTGGTAGTTGGGGTTGGTCCAGACGTCCTCGCGGTGGCCCATCGAGGTGTAGAAGACGCGGCCGTCGCCGAACTTGCGGGCCCAGGTGGCCGGGTAGTCGGGGCGGTCGTACTCATTGCGGGGGCCGCTCTTCATCCCCTCGGTCTTCTGCACGAGGATGACGCGCAGGTCCTCGGGATGGTTCTTCAGGGCGTACCATTCGTCGTTGATCTTGAACGACGATGACTTGCCGAAGCCGTCGGCCATGCCCGGGAACTTGGGGTCGACGACTTCCATCGTCGCCACCTGCTGCGGCCCGTGCGAGACGAACTCGCCGCCGATCATTCGGATGTAGGCGTCTTCGCCGCTCTTGTCCCGCGGCTTGAAGTGGCCGAAGGTGTCGGCGGCGCAGTGCATGCCGACGAAGCCCTTGCCCTTGCGGATGGCTTCGTAGAAGGCCTTCTCCCCCTCGGCCGAAAGCGGGGGGTTCTTGTCGGTGCCGGGCGTGGTCAGGTCGCCCGTCGTGCAGAAGACGAAGCCGTCCCATTCGCCGATCTTGTCGGGCTCGAACAGGCGGCCGTCCTTCGAGGCGACGACCTCGAAGCCGTGTGCCTTGCCGATCTCGCTGAGGATCTTCTCGGAGTGCGACAGGGCGTCGTCCTTGCGGGCGATCACGGAGTGCTGGAAGCCCGAGCTTTTCGTGAAGTAGAGGATCTTCTTGGGCGCCCGGGCCGAGGCCCCCAAAGCTTTCGAGAACGCACCGGCGCCAAGCCAGGCGGCACCGGCGCCGGCCATGAGCAATTCACGACGGCTGAGCTTCGAATCCTGCGACATGTCGACGTCCTCCATCTGCGTTGCGGCTGTGACCCTGGGGGGATTTCCGGCGTCCGGGATCGAGTCGAAGGATCCCGTGCGACCCTCCTCTTGTACAACGCCCCGACCGACGGTGGAACGGCCCGCCGCCCCGCCGCGCAGATCGTTTCGCCCTCGGAACAAATGCTCAAACGAACACCAGCCAAAGCGGCTTTCCGCTTGCAACCTCCAGCCGACCGGAGTAATCTCCCTGGAGAACCTGGATTCCCAGGTTTGGACCCTCCTCACGACTCATGCGACGCACGGACGCTGACGCCTCGTCAACTAGGTGTCCGGCCGCTGGCCCGGAGACGCTCCAAGGATGACCCAACTCACAGCGCCGCCGGAAGCCGCGGGCAGCTCTACGCTCTCCCGGCTCTCGGTCTCGATCCGCGGCAAACTCCAGTTCATGGACTACCTGGTTCGCGCGGCCGTCGCCGACGTCGAGCGGTTCCAGGACGAACCCGACCCGGGGACTCGGATCTTCATCAAGCAGCTCGTCGAGATGCACACGGCCAACCTCCGGCAGGAAAGCCAGCACATGGACGCCATCGCGGACCTGTGCGATCAGCTGGAAGCGATGGTTCGCACCCCCGAGACCCGCGGCGCCTTCCCGGCCGGAGATCGCTCATGAGCGCCACGACCCAGAACGGCGTCCCGAAGCTGCACGAGTTCCCCAGCCCCGACGACGCCCCGGAGCACGACGAGGGCGCCGCGCCGGCCGATCCGGTCTCGCCGGACCTCCGCCGTTATCTCGCGGAGATCAAGGGCCAGGCCCAGTTCCTGCTCTATCTGGCCGACCAGATCGAGGAGTCCCTGGACCAGCTCGGCCAGGAGGGGGACCCCTGCCACGGGGCCTTCCTCTGCAAGGTGCTGGGGATGTACTCCGCCCAGTTGGAGACCAAGCACCAAGGCCTGGGCGAGAAGATCGCCGAGACCTGCCAGGAAGTCTACATCACCGTCCGCGGCCGCGAGCACAGCTGACGCCGAGGTCGGTTTCAGGTGAAGGGGAGGAAGAGCAGACGCCGCCTCGGTGCGTCGGCCGCGTTTGCACGCGCCCGACGCCGCCGTACGTCTCGCCTCCCCCGGGAATGGGGGGCGAGTGGGAGCACCGCGTTGGAACGTTGGCGGCGCCTGCTCGTCCAAACTGCCAAGCCGCGACGCGACGCTCCGGCTCGCGGCGCGCTCGGTCGCTAGAAAAGGCATCGGCCCCCGCCGCCCGCCTTCATCAATGGTTCCTCCGAAAATCCGGGTTCTGCCGGCGACCGTCAGCGGGGAGTCTCGACGGCCGCCGCCTGCTGAACGGCGATCGACTCGACCATACGCACCCAGCGCGCCGGACGCTTGTCGCCCGGGACGATTAGTCGCAAAGGCCCGACGGGCTCGGCCATCGGCCGGCCGTCGCGACGGTCCGCCAGCAGGACGAGCTTGTCGCTGACGTCGGGATCCAGCTCCGCCAGGGCGAAGACCGCTCGGTAGCCGTCGGAAGCCTCCACGACGACGTAGCAGGCCGTCGCCTTGCCTCCTCGCCCCTTCTCACCGAGCGGAGCGCCGGCCTTGCGGAGGATCTCCACGAGCGGCACTCCCTCGTACTCGGCGCTGACGCCGCCACGGTCGGCCGCCTGAACCTTCGCCCTGGGCATCCCCGCCAGCTCGGTCGCCGAGAGACGGACGGGTGTATCAACCTGACCTGAGACTCGCAGCGACGCCCCCGCCGGCTCCTGGCCCCGTGTCAGGCCGCCGCCGATGCATAGAGCCAGCCCGACCATCCCTCCGGCGAACCACGCCTGCAACCGGCTCCCGATCATGACGACGCCTCCACTCGGCACGAGGGCCGGTCGCCGTCGCCCTTCGAAACGACGCCGCGATCAGGGCCCACCTGAGCCATGATCGCGGGACGTTGGGATCGAATTCAAGCGGCGGTCAGCTGGACTGCCGCAGCTTGGTGAAAAGCTGGCTGTACGGTGCGTGATCGTGCGGAGCCTCCGCGCGGACGTCGCCGCCGAGGATCGATTCGTCCTCGGCTTCCTCGACGGTCTCGGCGACGGCTTCCTCGCCGTCGGCCTCGATCTCGTCTTCGACGGCCGCTTCCTGGGCCGGCTGGGTGAGGCGGTCGCGGTTGCGGGCCCACTCAGACCAGGCCTGAAGGGCGGCGTAGTGGTCCTCGATCAGTTCGCCGTCGGCGGGGGTCGAGGCGGTCATCGCGCCGAAGTCGTGCACGGTCTCTTCCCCGTCGTCCAGGCCGCCGGCCCAGCCGACCTCGATCAAACCGTCCTCGACGCGAAGCGGCGGCTTGCTCGGCAGCAGCGACGCCGGCGCAACGATCGGCCGAACCTCGACCACCGTCTCAGCCCGCGGGGGCTTGCCGTTCGGGAACGCCGTCGCCGGCGGCGAAGCGACCGGCCGGACGACTGGGACGTCCGGGTGCGGAGGAGCGGCCTCGGCCTTCGGAGCCTCCACGAGAGGTCGAAGACGGACGGGGACCGGCTCCACCGGGCGAGCGGCCGCCAGGGCCAGCAGCCGGCGGGGGTTGCCGACGGCGTCGCGATGCAGCAGTTCCAGCTCCTCGCCCTCGACGCCGAGCAGCCGACTGGCCTCCTCAACGTCCAGCGGGGGCAAGTGGAGGTGCTTGGAGAGCCTCGCGGCGACGGCCCGCATCGGCTGCGCGGACATCCGGCGAACCAACTCGGTCCGGCCGACGATCAAGGCTCCGGCGAAGCCTCCCGGCTGACCCAGATTGTCGCAGAGGGTCTCGACCTCGGCCCAGACGTCGGGCCCGGCGTGGAGAGCGTCCTCGACGACCAGGAGCCACGACCGGCCGTCGCGGGCGTCGTCTTCCAGGACCCGGGCGACGGCCAGGCGGAGCGTCGACGGCCGCTCGGGGAGCGGAGCGACGCCCAGTTTGGCGGCGGCCAGAGTCAGGAAGTCGACGGCGTCGAGCGACGGCGAAACCTCGACGACCGCCGCACGCCAACCCGCGGGGAGACCCTCGGCCAGCCGCCGGCGGGTCCAGGTTTTGCCCGCCCCCGGTTCGCCGGTCAGCAGGACCGGACCGGCTTCGGGGCCGCCCGTCAGGGCCGTCGCCAGCGACTCCAGCGCCGAGCGGCGGCTGGCGACCGCGGCGTTCCACGAGCCCGGCCTCGACCCGGCCCGGGATCCCGGGGCGACCTCCTGCGGGGTCATCTGCCGATTCCGATCCATGATCGACCCACTCCTTGGTTCGGGTCCTCGGGCGACGCTCCGTCGCCGTCCGGGGCCTCCGGCTGGTTCCCCCTGCCCCTCCATGATCGACTCTCTACACCTCCACTCTTGAGGGTGTCGGCCGAGGGAGGCCCGGAACGCCTGCACGCGTTGTCCGAACGGCCTGGATTTCGTAGGATATTGCTGGTCGTACAAACTGTACGAACTTCACCTGCAAAGGGGTTGAGATTGGCGACGAGCGGCGGCGCGGCAAGTGCGGAAGATCGTATCGGCGGCTATCGCGTCGTCCGGGTGCTCCATGCCGGCTCCACCGCCCTGGTCATGGAGGTCGTCGATGACTCCACCCATCGTCGCCTGGCCGTAAAACAACTTGCTCCCTCACGTTGCGACGACTCGTCCGAACGCCGCAAGTTCGCCTTCGAGGCCAAGGTCGGGCTTGATCTGCATCACCCCAACCTGATCCGAGTCCTGGAGTACGTCCCCGACCGCGAGCCTTACTTCGTCATGGAGTACTTCCAGGCCCCCAACCTAAAGCTTCCCCTGGTGAAGCCCACGGCCTACCCCATGCCGAAGGACCATCTCCACAAGATCATCCGCCAGGCCGCCACCGGACTGGCCTACATGCATGACAAGGGTTGGGTCCACCGCGACGTGAAGCCGGAGAACATCCTGGCCAACGCCGCCGGCGAAGTCCGGGTGATCGACTACAACATCGCCCTGAGGGCTCGTTCCGGCCTGGCTCGGCTCTTTTCCGGCAAGGTTCCTCGCCAGGGGACGGGGACCTACGTGGCCCCGGAGCAGATCCGCTGCGAGTCCCCCGCACCAACGGCTGACATCTACAGCTTCGGCTGCACCTGCTACGAGCTGACCTGCGGACGGCCTCCGTTTCGGGCCAACTCTCAGCAAGAGCTGCTGAGCAAGCATCAGCGCGAGCGGCCCATACCGCTCTCCTCGCGCGACGAACAGATCACCCCTGAGTTCAACGACCTGATCATGCGGACGCTCCGCAAGCAGCCCGAAGAACGCCTTGCGACCCTTCACGAGTTCCTGACCGCCTTCCGGAATATTCGGATTTATCGAAACGACCCCGATCCGCAAGCCGATAATCAGTAAGAGCCGTATCGCGGATCGATCGAAAGTCCGACGCCCGCCCGTTCCCGAGGATCATGCCCGCCATGCGCAGCGCCCACGAACAGCGACTCCCCTTCGAAGCCCCCATCTACGAGATGGAGCAGCGGCTCGTCGACATGGAGACGCAGTACGCCAAGAACCGCGCCGGGGGCGAAGGCTCGAAGGTCGGCGACCAGATCCGCCTCCTCCGCCGCGAATTGGCCGGGCTGAAGCGTGAGATCTACTCGCAACTGGACCCCTGGCAGACGGTGCAGGTCTCGCGGCATCCCCAGCGACCCCAAACGCGCGACTACATCGACCTGATCTTCGACCAGTTCCTGGAGCTGCACGGCGACCGGGCCATCGGCGACGACCAGGCCATCGTCACCGGTCTGGGCTACCTGGACGACATGAAGGTCATGTTCATCGGCCACCAGAAGGGGAAGAACCTGGCCGAGCGCACGGCCTGCCACTTCGGCTGCGCCCACCCCGAAGGCTATCGCAAGGCGCTCCTGAAGATGCGGTTCGCCGAGAAGTTCGGCCTGCCGATCGTCACCTTCATCGACACCCCCGGCGCCTATCCGGGGATCACGGCCGAGGAGCGCGGGCAGGCCGCGATCATCGCCGAGAATCTGATGGAGATGTCGGGCATCAAGACGCCCATCGTCTGCGTGGTGATCGGCGAGGGGGGGTCGGGAGGCGCGCTGGGGATCGGCATCGGCGACCACCTGGGGATGCTGGAGCACACGTACTACTCGGTCATCAGCCCCGAGGGCTGCGCCACGATCCTCTGGAAGGGGGCCGAGCACGCCCCCAAGGCGGCCGCCGCGCTGAAGTTCACCAGCCGCGACCTTCTCCGCTTCGGGATCATCGACGAGGTCGTGCAGGAGCCCCTCGGCGGCGCCCACCGCGACCACGCCGAGATGTCCGCCAACCTCAAGCAGTTCCTCCTCAGGAACCTCCGCAAACTCGTCGGCGTGCCGAAGGACGAGCTCCTCGACCGCCGCTACGAGAAGTACCGCAAGATCGGCGTCTTCCTCGACCAGGCCGCCGACGCCGAAGCCTCCGAGACGCTCCGCAACGGCCACGCCTCGGCTGTCTGAGGCGACGGTCCCTGACATCACATCAAGGTGCGACGATGGCCGCCGCAAAGCGCAAGGGGCTCTCCGTCGAGGACCTGATGGTTTTTACCGCGACGGCGGCCGTCGTCCTGTCCTTGATCCCGCAACCATCGGCGCCGCACCGAAGGTCGGAGGCGCCGTTCATCGCCTGGTGCCTCCTGCCGATCCCCGTCTTCGCGACGAGATGGTATCGCAGAGCTCGCCCAGTCCTGGTCCGTCGCCTGGGAGTTAGAGGAACGGCCCCCGGGGATCTCGACGACGAATTTGAGATTTCGTCACCCTTCCCGAAGGTCGAGATCCAACCTCGGTTGTTCGACGAACTGGTCGGGAACCTCTGGGACGCGCTCGGGGTGATCTGGATCGTCGCCTCGTTGCTCACTCTCATTCCACCAGTCGGGGAGATCATCATAGGCCTGGGATTCATGTGTCTCGGGACTTTGGCGACGATCCTCCTCCTCAGCGTCCTCGATCGAAACGCCCTCCCCTTCCTGCTGGTCGGGGCCTATGTGATCGGGGGGATCTTGGTAGCCGTCCTGACCGATCAGTGAGATTCACCTACGCGTCTTCTTCGATCAACAATTGTCTCAATCCGGCCGGAGCATTTTTGAGCAAACGGCCTCAGCGGCGAATGAAATCCTTGCCTCCTCAACGTCCTCTCCTCATCGCATTCCTCGGCTTCGGCATCGCCTGCGGCGGTCCCGTGCCCGATGACGACCCGCCACGCCCGACGCCCGGCCTGGAGCTTCGCGACGAGGACTACGCCCAGGCCCGCGCCGGCTTCGCGACCAAGCTCGTCCGCCACGGGCCGTCGCCCGCGCCGAGCAATCCCGCCGCGACGCCGCCCGACGCCGTGGCTGTCGAATACCAGTCTGGCGACCTGCGGCTCCAGGCCTATCGAAACCAAAGGTCAGGCGACGGCGCGAAGCGACCGGCGGTGTTGTTCCTGCACGGCGGCTTCGCCTTCGGCGACGGCGATTGGGAGATGTCCCAGCCGTTTCGCGACGCTGGGTTCGTTGTGATGACGCCCCTCCTGCGCGGGGAGAACGGCCAACCGGGAGACTTCAGCCTCTTCTATAACGAGGTGGACGACGTCCTGGCCGCGGCCGAGACGCTCGCCGCCGAGGCTGACGTCGACCCGCACAACATCTTCGTCACCGGCCACAGCGTCGGCGGCACGCTGGCGATGCTGGCCGCGCTGACGTCCCACCGATTCCGTGCCGCCGCCTCGATGTCCGGCTCGCCCGATGCGGCCGTTTACCTGCAAGCCAGCCGATCGAAGCCCCCGTTCGATGCGACCGACCCGACCGAAATCCGCCTCCGCTCGGCCGTCGCCTACGCATCCAGCTATAAGTGTCCGATCCGGCTCTATTGCGGCGACGAGGAGTTCTGGCTGCAAAGTCCGACCCAGCGCACGGCGATCCTGGCAAAACGGTCGGGCATCGACGCCCAGGCCGTCGAGACGCCCGGCGACCACTTCTCGTCGGTCCCGGAGGCCGTCCGCAGCAGCATCAACTTCTTCCGCAACGTCTCGGCCTCCGAATGAAGAATGCCGCATCATCCAAACCAAAGATGATATCGCAGACCAGGCCACGCCCTCTGTTCACTCTAGGCGATCTGATGGTCTTCACGACCGCCGCGGCCGTCAGTCTGGCCGTTCTGGCGTCGTCTCGCCCTGACCGGTTCGCGACTTATAGCTCGGTCTATGCGGCCATCCTGGCACCGGTTCCGTTCTTCGTCACGATCGCGTTCCGGGCGATTCGTCGATTCTACGCCTGGTATGCGAGCATCGACGTCGAAGCCCCGATCGACGACACGCCTTCCGCGGGCGAACGCCCCCACGACATGATCTGCCACTTCCTGCTTGGAGTCCTCGGGATCCTCTGGATGCCCGTCGCCTTCGTCGACGTTCCGTTGGACACGCCTTGCTTCTCGGCGATACCGATGGCTCTCGGGCTCTGCTTCGTGCCGATGGTGGGGATTTACAGCCTCATGGACCGCGCCTGGTTTCGGCTGGGGTGGATGGCAGCGGCCTTCATCGTTCTGACCGCTATGCCGGAGGCGCTCTCCTTCGCCCTCCCCTCGTTGTTCTCGATCTACGGCTTCACCACACAAACTCAGAGGTGACCCTCGCGCGCGACGACGCCCCGCGACCCTTGGACCGGGGCGTCACCCTCGGATCTCAGTAGGCGTCCGCCGAGATGATCTCACCGTTGGCGCGGGAGATGATGTTGGCGAACACCTGAATGGTTGCGGTTTCCTTGATGAAATGCACTGAACCGTCGGCGAAGAGGTGATGCGCACCGCCAGGGTGGAAGCTGAAGACCTCGTTGGCGTTCGTGCAGTTCGTGTGGCAAGGGCCGGGGTTGCTCATGCCGTCCATCGTGAAGCCGTGAAGTCCGTAGGGGCTGTCACGATCGGCCCAGCCGGCGCCTGAGACGCGGACCCGAGGCGAGGACCCGACCGCGTTCGAGGCCGTAAGCTTGTTGCCCCGCCGCCAGATGTCGGGACGGCCGGCGTCTTCGGAGATGACCAGCGTGTTCGAGGTCCCGTCCACGATCTCGGCGATCGTCCGCACGACGTTGGCCTGCATGACGCCGGCGTACGTCCCCGGCGCAACGAAGCCGGCGTTGACCAGAGTCGCCTGAACGCTGTTGTTCGGGCCGTAGTCGCCGGCGACCGCCTGCCAGCCCTTGAAGCCGCCGGAGTTGTTGGTATCGATCCGCGGCGAGTTCGGCGTCGAGGGGCACATCATCAGGTTCAGGTTCGTCAGCATGACCGTCGAGTTGCCGCGATCGCGAAAATCGAGCATGAGGTTGTATGAGTTGGCGAGATTCCCCTGCTCGGCGAACGGCAGCAGCAAAACCGCCCAGCCATGCTCCACCAACTGGCCCGTGATCAGGGGCCCGACGTTGATGTTGAGCTTCGGGAAAACGTCGTCCACGGCCGCCGGCGCGAAGAATCCGTTGGCGCTCTCGAAATTGTGCAGAGCCAGCCCCATCTGCTTCAGGTTGTTCATGCACTGCATCCGCCTGGCCGCTTCTCGCGCAGCCTGAACAGCGGGCAACAACAGCGAGATCAACACCGCGATGATCGCGATCACCACCAGAAGCTCGATCAGTGTGAATCCGAACCGGACTCGACAGCCGCCGAATGAATACTTTTTAATACACATGTCGTCCTGTGAACTCATCGGTAAGCATTGAATTCGCACAGAGCAAGGACGACAGGGTACTCCTTGAACCTTCGGATCCGATGAATGAAGTGAGAAGAATGCGTTGAGATGCAGGAGCGCGGCGACAGCTTCGCGCAGGCTCCCTCAACCGATGACGCTGAGGTATCCCCGGCGATACCAATCGTCGACGGCGGCTCCGTCGCAGCCGACGGCGGCCGCTTCATCGCGTGTGAAACCTTCGGGAAGGCTGTCCACGAGACGGACCAACCGCGGATCCTCGATGTGGACGCCGTGGTAGTCGTGATAGATCCGATCTCCCCGAAGGTCGCACCAGGGGGCGAGGGCGAAGCGGGTCGATGCACTCATCGGGTCCAGACGATAGCTCATCGGCGGCTGCTTGGTCGCGCCCAGGATCGCGTCGGCGTAGGCTTTGAGTTGATCGGCGACGCTGTAATGGCGACGCAAGTAGGCGAGCGTCTCGGGCGACGTCCGTCGACGCTCCCGGAGGATCGCCGCGGCGCGGGCCGCGGCGTCATCGTGATCGTCGAACGGGACCTTGTCGATCAGGTCGTCGGGCAGGATGGAGCGATTGCTGCTGACGCGGGAAACGATCGCCGGCGTGCCGCAGCCGAGCGACTCGTAGGCCGAGTTGCCGAACGCCTCCACGAAGCTGCCGAGCACGAGCGTCACGCCGCCCAGGCTGTAATACTCGGGCATCAGCCGGTGCGGCAGCCAGCCGTGGAAGACAAAGACCTCGCTCAACCCGCGCCGCCGGATCTCGGCGGCCATGTCGTCCAGGTAGCGCGCCATCTCGGGCGTCTCGGGCGCGTCGAACCACTGGGGTGCCAGCACCTTCAGGTCGTGGAAGCGGTACTGGTTCACGAGACGATCGACGACCTCAATGGTCTGCTTCAGCCCCTTGGTCAACTCGGGCCGATGCGGGTGCAGAACGATTGTGTGCCGGGAGGGATCGACGCCGAGGATGCCGAGCAATTCAGCGGACGGCGGCGTCGGCCGGAAGAATTCCCAGTCGAAACCGTTGGGGATCACCCGCGTCCGAGGGCTGAGATCGGTCAGGAATCGCCCGGCGGTGGCCAGCACCGAATCGCGGCAATAGTCGGTCACGGCGATCAGGGCGTCGGCCTGGAACAAGAAGCTCCCCAGCATCGTCTCCGGATAGACGCAGTCGCGGAGAGAGACCACGCTCGGCACAGCGTGGCAGAGCGCAGGGAAGAGGATCTCGCCGTCGTGGAGGTAGAGCCGATCCGCGTCTGCCAACTCGTCGGCTACCTGCTGGATGATGTCGGCGAAGCGGTACGCCGGCACGTCGTAGGGCATCGGGAACGGCTGCTTGAAGTTGAAGCGCCGCTTCACGATCACGCGATCCCCCCAGCGCAGGTCGGTATCCTCGCCGGGTCTCGCCGTGCAGAGGACGGTCACGTCGTGGCCAAGGTCGCCCAGATGCTCCGCGATCCGCCGCAGGTGCTTTGTCGACCCGCCGATCACCTTGTCGGCGAAGAGCGGGTTGATGGTGCCGATGACGATCTTCACGGGGCCGTCCCTTCCGAGATCGATGAATGCCAGGCCTTCACGGCGGTCAAGCCCGAAGGAGAGCCTGAAAGAGCAGGTCGTGCTCGTCCACCCAGGCCCGCCAGGTGCGAGTCATGACGTGTTCGCGGAGGGCCTGTCGCTTGGCGACAAGGCCCAGCAGAATACGACGCAGCGCCTCGACGTCGCCGGTTGGGTACTCAATGTGAGGAAACTCCTCGACCCAACCGATCGGCGGAGCGATGACCTCCTTGCCGCAGGCGAGAGCCTCGAGCATGCACATGGGTCCGCCCTCGTAAAGCGAGCTGATCAGGATGTAGTCCTGGTCATTGTAGAAGGCGGGCATGCCCGAAACGTCGATCATGCGCCCCCCGCCGGGCCAGCCTCGCCCAGTGAAACTCCAGCGAATCCCAGGCAGATCGAGGAGCTGCGCGATAATCGCCTCGCCCTTGCGTCCCGAATCATACGTTCGACCGACGACGCCGATACGGACTTCGGGGCGGAAGAAGTCGAGGTCGACCCCGGGCGAGATGACCGAGACGGCCGACACACCCTTTTGAACCATGGCCTCGGCGTATCGGAGAGACTGGCATGTGCAGTGATCAAAATCGCGGGCCGCGGCCCAAAACTTCGCCCGACGTTCCTCGTCGGCCTCGATGTGCGTGAAAAAGCCCGCCACCCGAGGTGCCGTGCGGCGAGCGTATGTCAGATAGGGGAGGTGGTAACAAAGCGTGGCGCCCGATCGATCGTCGAGGCCATAGGCGACATCGTCGAGTTCCCTCGTCAGCCGCGAGGCGAGTTGCTCGATGATCCAGCCCTCATCGCAGATCTTGATGTAGATCGATTTCATAAGCCGCGGCGGACGAAAGACTGTTGGGATCAGCGCCGAGCCGATGCCTTAGCCCGGTAGGATAAGAAGAGTCGTCCCGAGGCTCCCTGTCGAACCGACTCCAGAACCAACGGTCGAACCGATGCCCCCGGGAAGCCCGCCCCGCCGAACGCCGTGGGAGCCTTGTCGCCGCCGAAGACGAGGGGGCAAATCGTCAGGTGAATCCGGTCGACCAATCCCGCCGCGATCATGGCGAAATTCAGCGAGCCGCCGCCTTCGAGGAGAAGATGACGCATGCCGCGTTCACCAAGCTCCGCCACGGCCTGCTCCAAATCGAGATCGCCGGAAGCCGTCGAAACCGCGATGACTTCCGCAGCACCCTTCAGTCCCTCGACCCGATCCTTTGGAGCGTCGTCGCCGCAGACGACGAACCTTCGGACGCCCGGCGTTTCGAAGAAGCGAGAGCCTTTCACGGGAAAGTCCAGCGACCGGCTCACGATGACGCCGTCGGGTTGGTCGGGCTTGCCGGCATCGCGTCGGTGGGCGACCTTCTCCACTGCTTTGATGGTGAGCGGCGGGTCTTCCTCGCGGAGCGTCCCGGCACCGATCATCACGGCGTCGGCCTCGGCGCGGAGGTCTTCCATCAGGGCTCGGTCTTCAGGACCGCCGAAGCCGTGAAGGTCGCGGTCGGCCGTCGTGAGCTTGCCGTCGATCGAGATCGCGGCGTTCATCGCGATGAACGGTCTCATGTGTCGGCGAAGATCCGATCGAGTTCGGCGACCTTGAATTCGATCTCCCCCTCCAGGTCGAAGTCGTGGATCGACTCCATGCTGGACGACTGGATTCGAATGGTCGCGTTCGGGTGGTCGCGGGCGATCAGCCTGTAAACGCTGTACGTCAACTCGCGGATCACATCCTCGAGGAACTGAGCCTTCACGTGCGAGCGGTGGACGTTGAGCAGTTCGAACTCCCTGGGCAGCGTGTTCTGGCTGCGGACAACCACCTGGTCGAGGCAGGCAACGAGCGGCTCCAGCGGGATCGGCCTCTCGGCGCCGGCGATCGTGATCGTCGTCCGACACCGCTGGGAATGCGTCAGCAGAGGCATCCGCGTCTCCGAGAGCACGCGATTCAGCGCCTCGTGATCGGGCCCGAAGCTGTTCCGATACGTCTCCTGCACGCAGGGGCAGGCCGTGATGTGGCTGAACCCCACGCTCTGGGAGAACGTCGCGACGCCGTTTCGCGTCACGGCCTCGGCCGCCAGTTCCAGATGCTCGAGCGACGCCTTGTTCTTCACGCCCCGGACCTGTTCGAGGTACGTGAGAACGCCACGGACGGCGACTGACGCCGTTTCGCTTTCCTGGACGACCCGCAACTCGTCGTGCACGCGACGGGCGTAGTGCGAGAGCGACGAATAGGTCTCACCGGCCAGCCGAGCGAGGAGGTCGCCGATCCGCGAGACGTGGATCCCGCGACGTTCGGCCGCCAGGTCGACGAAGGTGTCGACGTCGCAGGAAAGGTCGACCGTCCCGGATCCGCCGAGAGGATCGGTCAGCCGCACCGGGATCGAGCTGCGGGTCAACCCCATGCGCCGGATCTGCAACGGCAGTCGCGCGGCCTGGTTGGGGATGTCGTGGCCCCCGTCGTTCATCGCGGCGATCGTCTGCTCGGCCGTCCTCGCAAAGGTCTGGTTGAAACCCCGACGAGATCGTTGGTGGCTGGGCGGCGACGCGCTCGAGAAAGGCTGGTCGGGGGTCGGCTGATCCGGCATGGTCACCGCGGGGTCGAGATTCGGGGTGCGTCGTAAATCGGCCCTGGTCGAAGAGGTTCGCCGAGGCGTGCCGCTGGCTGACATTGTAGACGCGAAGGTCCTGGGGGTCCAACCGACGAGAGGGTCGCGATCCAAGTCAGAGCCTCCGTCGATTGTCCGTCTCAAGGGTGGGGTGGATCGGGAGCAACGGGCGCACGGGGATGCAGGGCGGCCTCGCGATACTTCTTCTTGACACTTTCAAACCACGGGATCATCCGACGAGTCCATTCGGGGTCGAGGAGGAAAGGGTTATCCATGGCTGCCTCGGCCTTATCGGCTCGGATCGCGGGGTCCATCGCAACGATCTCGCGACAGCGACGTTCCATCCGCTCGGCCGAGTTCGCGCGCCGTCGGTACTCCGCGACCCGGATGCTCATCCTCACGAAGTCGATCAATCCGAGCACCATCGCCGCGACGGCCACCAGCCCCATCATCTGCCGTACGGTCAACTTCACGCGGAGGCTTCGCATTCGTCGATCCTGGATGGGCTGACGACGACCGGAAGCTCCGCCCTCAGTCGTCGCTTCGGGGCTGCAGGATGTAGCCGCACCGGTTCTCATCATCCCGGACGAAGCCGGCGGCCTCGTAGCCGGCGGCGAAGGCCGAAGTCATGGCCTGTCGGACGGCCTTACGCCAGGCTTCGGCGGCCTGGTGATCGGTCTTGCGGAGGGCGGCGGCGTCGCGAGGAATCGGCAGCCAGAGGCGATCGCCGGCGGGCGCGGCGACGGCCTCGGGACGACCATCGCGGACGGCGATCAAACTCGGAGCGCCGCCCGGGTCGGCGATGGGTTTGAGATCCTCCTCCACCTCCCACTCGGCGATGACGCGGTCGGTGGGGACGCCGGCGTTGAGGGCGTCGGTGCGCGGGCCGTACATGTCGTCGACGTACTTGCGGACCCTGGCCCCGAGCTTCGCCAGGTTGAACCGTGCGTTGCCGGACTGGAGCGGATCGAAGGCCCAGGCGATGACGGGGATCCCCTCGGCTCGGGCGAAGTCGCGCTGGAGCAGCTTCACCTCGCGGCCCAGCCCCAGCGACTGCTTGCCGGGCACGACTCCCGTCAGTTGCGAGTACAGGCAGAGCCGCCCCTCGACCTTCCCCAGGAAAGCGAACGACATCGCCACGGCCGAGCCGTCCTCCTGAAAGGCTCCCAGCACCAGCCCGCCGTGCAGGTTGGCCCCGACCATCGTCGCGACCGGGATGACGTAACCGTCCTCGGTGATCCCCCACGCCTTGCGCTGGGCTTCCTGACAGGCGAAGTACTCGGCCGGGGTCTCCGCTCGACGGAGGACGACGCCGCCATCCAGGACGCGACAAAATTCGGACATATCAGCGTTCTTTCGTAGTGGCTTGAACTCAGACTTCCAGCAACAGCGCGGCCAGCAACGCCGCGCGTTCGGGGATCGTGTCGACGATGATGTGCTCGTTGTCGGCGTGGGCGCCGCCGCCGAGCGTCCCCAGGCCGTCGAGCGTCGGCGTCCCGGCGGCGGCGGTGAAGTTGCCGTCGCTGCCGCCTCCGGTCGAGCCTTCGGTGAGGGCCAGGCCGAGCTTCGTCCCGAGCGTGCGGGCCTGCTCGAAGAGCGCGACGACGCCCGGCCCACGTTCCATCGGCGGCCGGTTGAAGCCGCCGGAGATCGTCACCCGCGTCCCGGGCGTCACGGCCGTCAGCCCGGCCATCGCCTTCTCCAGGGCCGCCGCGCCGGCGAGCGTCACCGCGCGGGCGTCGACCTCGGCCGAGGCATTCGCCGGAACCACGTTGGGGGTCGTCCCCCCTTGCACCAGGCCGACGTTCACCGTCGTCCCGGACGCCCGGTCGTTGAACGTCTGGATCTTGAGAATCTGATGCGCCAACTCGACGATCGCGCTGGCCCCCTGCTCCGGCGCGACGCCCGCGTGAGCCGCCTTCCCCTCGATCGTCAGATGGAAACGGCCGACACCCTTCCGCGCCGTCTTGAGCGAGCCGTCAGCCAGCGGCGGTTCCAGGATCAGGGCGTGCGCGCTCTCGCGGGCGAGGTCTTCGATCAGGGCCCGGGAAGTCTTGCTCCCCACTTCCTCGTCCGACGTGAACAGCGCCGTGATCGGCCGCCTCGGCTTCAGGCCCAGGGCCGCGAAGGCTTCCAGCACGGCGGCGACGAGGATCAGGCTGGTCTTCATGTCGTAGACGCCGGGCCCGTACAGCTTCCCGCCGTCGCGGCGGAACGGCAACCGGGCGAGCGTCCCCACCGGCCAGACGGTGTCGAAGTGGCCGACCACCAGCGCCGGCTTCTCGTGGATCGAGCCGAAGAAGCGGCCGACGAGGTGATCGCCCGTCGGGTTGGCTAGTTGATCGACCTCGCCGCCGAGCCCTCGCCAGCGATCGGCGATGCCCCCCGCCAGGGCGTCGAGCCGAGCCTTGTCGCCGCTGGGGGACTCGTGCTCGACGAGGCCCCGCAACTCCTCCAGGTATTTCTCCAGACGGTCGGCGACGAACGAGCGGACGGCTTGCGGGTTCATGGCGGGCTCGGATCGGAAACAGGGTCAGGCCCCGGCGCGGAGGGTCGCTGCGCGGAGGGTGTTCTTCTTGATGCGGTCGACGACAGGCTCGACGCCCAGGCCCGGCCCTTCGAAGACGGCGATCGCACCGTTGGGGGCCAGGATCGTCGGCTCGACGACGTCCTCGCGATAGTACTTGTCCGACCCGGAGACGTCGCCGGGGAGCGAGAACCCCCGCAGGCTGGCGACCGCCACATTCGCTGCGCGGCCAATTCCGAACTCGTGCATACCGCCGCACCAGACGGGGATGTCGTGCTCGCGGCAGACGTCGTGGATCCGCTTCGCCTCCAGCGGCCCGCCCACGCGACTCACCTTGATGTTGATGACGCGGCAGGCCTTCAGCTCGATCGCCTTGCGGGCGTCCTCGGCCGAGTGGATGCTCTCGTCCAGGCAGACGGGCGTTTTGAGCGCGGCCTGGAGCTTCACGTGGTCGATGATGTCGTCGTGAGCCAGAGGCTGCTCGATCAGGAGCAGATCGAAGTCATCCAGCTTCTTCAACAGGTCGACGTCCGCCAACGTGTAGGCCGAGTTGGCGTCAACCTGTAGCGGGATGTCGGGGTAGCGCTCGCGGACCTGGCGGACGACGTCGACGTCCCACCCCGGGGCGATCTTCAGCTTGATACGACGATAGCCCTCAGCGCGATACTGGTCGATGTTTTCGAACACCGCGCCGATATCCGACTCAATGCCCAAACTCACTCCCGAGAGAACCTCGGTCCGCGTGCCGCCCAGCATGCGATGCAGAGGCAACCCCTGCGACCGCGCCAGGGCGTCCCAGCAGGCCATCTCCAGCCCGGCGCGGGCGAACCCGTTTCCCTTCACTTTCTTGTAGAAGGCCGTCAGCTCCTCGATCGTGTCCCAGGGCTTGCCCAGGGTCATGGGGGCGAGGAAGTCGTGAAGGATGTGCCAGCAGGTTTCGGTCGTCTCCGGGCAGTAGAACGGGTCGGACGGGCTGGCGCACTCTCCCCAGCCTTCGACGCCGTCGGCGACGACCCGCACGAGGATGTGGTCCAGGTGCGCCTTGCGGCTGGAGCTCGTCTGAAACGGGCGGATGAGGGGGAGGCGGACAATGGCGAGGTCGATCTGTTCGATACGCATAATTTCAGCTTGGTTCTGCAGGCCGGGAATGTCAAGCAGAGGTGGACGGTCGGAACATCTGGAACAGGTGATCGACCTCTGCGTAGTCGGCCTGGTAGCCGCAACGGGCAATCGTCCGGGCGAGGGTCATGTCGAACAGGCCGTCCTTCAGACAGGCCGTGTCGATGTGGACGCCGACGACTTGCCCCAGCACCAGATGGTTGGTCGTCTCGGCCCCGGCCAAATCCTTGATCGTGACGACCTGAAGAAGCTTGCACTCCAGGGCCGCCGGCGACTCGGCGACCTTCGGAACGTCGACCATCCGGCAAGGAGCCGCGGTCAGGCCGGCGAGCACCATCTCATCGACCTCCGGCGGGACCGCCGCCGAGGTGACGTTCATCGCCTCAGCGAGCGCCATCGTCGCCAGGTTGGCCACGAATTCCCCGGTCTCCTCGATGTTTCGCAGGCTGTCCTTGCGGCCGGTGCTGCTGAACCCCACCACGGGAGGCGCGTCGCAGAAGGCGTTGAAGAAGCTGTAGGGCGCGAGGTTCACCCGCCCCTGACGATCCCGCGACGAGATCCAGCCGATGGGGCGCGGGGCGACGATCGCCTTGAACGGGTCGTGCGGCAGGCCGTGGCCGCGTGCGGGCTCGTAGAAATAGACGTCGCTCAAGACCGCTCCCCTTCTCGTTCGTCGTCGCGTCCCGTCGAGCCTGGCGTGGGTCGACGATCGCATTATAGACGGAAGCACCTTCCGGGAAGGGCCACGCCGACGACTCCCGTCGGCTCGCTCGTCAAAATCCTTCTCGCCGCGTCCCTCCTCGTTGCCGACGCCCCACCGGCCCGTTACGATCGTCGCTCCCAAGTCTCCAGCAGGTCGAATCAACAAGCGAGGGCCGCCCATGAGCGCCGACCCTGGGGTCGTCACGGCCACGACGCCGACGTCGTCATCCCGAATCGTCTCGATGGACCAGTTTCGCGGCTACACGGTCGCGGGGATGTTCCTCGTGAACTTCGTGGGGGGGCTGAAGGCCTTCCCGGAGATCATCAAGCACCACGATTTCTACTTCAGCTACGCCGACACCATCATGCCGGCGTTCCTCTTCGCGGCCGGCTTCTCGTTCCGGCTCTCAGCGCTGAAGCGGCTGGAGAAGACCGGGTCGATTCCCTACCTCCATTTCATCTGGCGCAGTCTGGCGCTGATCCTGATCTCGCTGATCATGTACGGCGCGGAGGACATCGAGATCAAGAAATGGGATGAGCTGGCCAAGGCCCCCGGCCTCTACATCCTGGGGATCCTCAAGGCCGACCTCTGGGAGACGCTGGCGATCATCGGCGTGGCGCAGATCCTCGTGCTGCCGTGGATCGCGACGGCCTTCCGGGTCCGGCTGATCGCGGCGGTCGTCTACATGGCGGTCGCCCTGGCGCTGGCCTGGTCGTTCAACGTCTTCTTCATCTACGCTCAACCGAACTGGATGGACGACCTCTGGGGAACCGTCGGCAAGGGGGCCTGGGACGGCGGCTTCTTCGGGCCGATCAGTTGGGCCGTGCCCATGCTCTTCGGCACGCTCGTCTACGACGTGACGGCGAGCCATGCGCCCGGTGCGGCGTCGCGGAAGCTTCTGTTCTGGGGGCTCGTGCTGGCGGGGCTCGGCTACGGGCTCAACTGCCTGGCGACGCTCTACGACACGCGACACGGGCAGGTCGAGGTCGTCGGCAAGGACGTGGCCGCGTCGCCCGTCGTCCCGCCCTTCGGCAACGCCGGCGGTCGGCCGGTTAGTTCGCTGCTGGCGACGCCCCCGTTCATCGAGCCGCCGCCGAAGAGCGTGTTGCCGGTGAACTACTGGCAGATCAACAAGAAGCTGGTGAGCCTGCCGTTCGTCCTCTTCGCGTCGGGCTTCGCGATCGCGCTCTACGCTTTGTTCATCCCCGCGTGCGACGTCGCCGGCATGCGGCTGGGGCTCTTCCGCACGCTGGGCCAGAACCCGCTGGCGGCCTACGTCATCCATCACTACGTCGAAGGCGCCGTCCACGCCGCGACCCCCAAGGACTCGCCCCTCTGGTACGCGGCGACCGCCCTCGCGGTCTTTTTTGTGCTTTCATGGATGTTTATTCGTTCGCTCGAAAAGCGGGGCGTCCAGATCCGATTGTGAGAGAAATTAGATCTTGGGCCGACGCGCCGAAGTTCGACGCCGAGAGAAATCAAGGGACTTGGTCTGAAAAACAGTGAACCTCCGAGAATCCATTTTCGATTTTCCAAGGGGCGCGTTAGCATCCTCAACGCCTGCAGTCGCAGGCTCCGAAATACGGGTCGTTCCGCAGTGACCTTTCGCGGAACGGTTCCGATGTCCTGACGAAGTTTGCACCTGAGTTTCGCGTTCAAGATCGCACGAGGATCGCCGGTCGGAGCCGTCGTCGGAGGACGACCGACCTGCGATGAGTCTCCAGCACGGATCACGACGCGCCCCTCATCGCCGAGGCGGCTCGTCGAAGGTACGCGCTGGATTGCGTCGGCGATCACTCCCTCTCCCAGGAGCCAGGATCCGATGATACGCAGTCGCACATGGATGTTGGCGGTGCCGGCGCTCGCCGGCTGCCTCGCATGGACGTCGCTGGGCTGTAGCGGGACTGAGCCAGCCTCGACACCCCAGCCGTCCACTCCCACCCCCACTCCCGCCCCGGCGGAACCGCCCAAGGTCGCCAAGGGGAAAAAGTCCAGGGATCCCAACCTGGATATGGGATTCAAGGAGCTTCGCGAACAGCGTCAGAAGGCGCAGGAAGCCGGGAAGACACCCTGACCACCTTTGTTCCGATTCGGACCGCTATCCTCAGGTCTTCTCCTGCATCTCTCGTCGATGTACCTCATACTCGGAAAGGACAATTCATGCGACGTGCCTCCTCTGCGCCGAATCCAAGTCGCGGGTTCACTCTGATTGAATTGCTGGTCGTTATCGCCATCATCGCCGTGTTGATCGCCCTACTCCTACCGGCTGTTCAGGCCGCTCGCGAGGCTGCCCGCCGAGCGCAATGCACCAACAACCTGAAACAACTCGGGTTGGCGACCCACAACTACGAAAGCAGCAACGGCTCATTCCCCTGCGGGGACAAGATCAACCGCACGATCGACGCAAAAGCGATGCGTCAGGACTACGGCCCGTTCGTCGCCCTGCTCGCCTACTACGAGGGCGGCACCGCCTGGAACGCGCTGAACACCAGCCTCACAAACTGGGTCGCCGCCAACAGCACCGTCACGGGGATCGGCATGAGCACGCTCTGGTGCCCCAGTGACGACGTGGCGGGCATCCGTGCACCGTACATCGCGGGCGAGACCGACGGCTGGGACGACGTCTACCAACCGTTCACCTACAGCAGCTATGCCGCCAATATGGGGACGCTGGCCTATCGCTACGACGACACCAAGCTTCCGCAGTCCGACGGCATCTTCAACCACAACGCCGGCAAGGTCACTGCCCCGAATCAGCCCGATGCATCCGGGTGGGGATATAACGCCAGCTTCCAGCCGGTGAAGATCTCTTCCATCACTGACGGCACCAGCAACACGATCCTCTACGGAGAGCACGCCCACAGCCGGCTCGTCCCAGCGGGTGCGGCAGATTATGTCAAGTACGGGACGAACATGTGGATCTCGGGCGATTGGGGCGACACGGCCTTCTCGACGTTCTTCCCGCCCAACTACTTCAAGGACAGTGCTCAGGCCGACCAGAGCAGGAACCCCGGCGCGCCCCCGAACAAATTCCCCCGTGGCAACAACT
The DNA here is from genome assembly GCF_011065895.1 of Paludisphaera rhizosphaerae. Classification (NCBI taxonomy): domain Bacteria; kingdom Pseudomonadati; phylum Planctomycetota; class Planctomycetia; order Isosphaerales; family Isosphaeraceae; genus Paludisphaera; species Paludisphaera rhizosphaerae. Next base: position 70,006 of record NZ_JAALCR010000005.1, read on the forward strand.
TCAGCAACACGGCCGCCAGCAACCACTCCGGCGGGGCCAACTTCGCCTTCTGCGATGGCTCGGTCCGCTTCATCAAGAACTCGGTCTCCTCGTGGAACCCCGCCTCGGTGACCACCTCGGGCAGCAGCAGCAACTGGGTCTACACCACAACCTCTCAGATGGGCGTCTTCCAGGCGCTCGGCACGCGGGCCGGCGGCGAAATCGTCAGCGCCGACGCTTATTGAGCTCCCTGAGATTCATCAGCCGGCCGGGGCGGCTTGTTCGCCCCGGCCGGCTGACGTTTGCGCTCAGCGTCGGTTCGACGCGATCCGCTTCACCGCCGGTTGCGAGCCGGCCAATTCGTAGGTGAAGCGGTTGTCCGCCCCCTCCACAACCTCGGCGTGAAGCTCGGAGCGCTGGTTGTAGCGGACAGGGACGACTTCGACCTGCTCCCTGATCGGGTTCTCAGGGTCTTCCCGATTCTTCAAAACTTTGCCCGTCTCCTTCCGGGCCCGAACCTCCACGCGATGAGCGCCGAGGCCCGGCCCCTCGTGCCGAGGCAGGTCGAAAGCGCCGTCCACGACCAGCCCGCTGACGATCAGGTCGCCGCCGGACGCGGGGATGAAGGTGATCAGCCCCTGATCCAGGGGCTTGCCGTCGAGCGTCACCACGCCGCTGACAGGCTCGCGAGCAGGGCCTTCCACTCCTCCACAGCCCGCCACAGCCACGGCGAAGAAGGCCGTTGAGAGCGTCGCCAGGGCGCGGAACGATCGGATGAGGGGCACGATCTTGACCTCCACAAAGATTCGGATGGATATCCTGAAGGGGAACCGGCTCGACCGGGCTCAATACGAATCCGACGAGAGGATCTCACCGCCGGCGCGAGTGCCGAGAGCCCAGACAGGGGCCAGGTCGACGCTGTCCTTCAGGAAACGGACCGATCCATCGCTCAGCAGGATGTTCGCCCCCCCGGGGTGCAGGCTGCTGAGGCTGAAGGCGCCTGGGCTCTGGAGTGTCCCCGTGCCGTTCACCGAGCAATTCGGGTATTTCGGGTTGGGACCGGTCAGGGTGTTGCCCATCGAATAGCCGATGAGGCCGATCGACCAGTTCTGGCCCAGCGTGTTCGACTTGCCGTAATACCCGCTCCGATCCCGAGCGGCTGCGGCGCAGAGCGAGAGCCAGGAGAGCAGCACCGGCCGAGAGAGGCTCGGCACGCTGAGCGAGCCGTCGTTGCGCTTGGTGCCAGTGGGAAACTGTCCGAGGAAGACGATGTCGGTGGGGATCGTCGTGACGCTGGAATTGCCGCTGCCCGTCCGCCATTCGCCGAAGGCGATCGTGTTGCTCGAGCCGTCGGTGATCTCATGGAGACCATGGGTCCGGCCAAGTTCGCCGACGTACTCGAAGACGCCGTTGGGAGGCCCACCGCTCTGCTGGCCGGCGAATTCCAGAGTCGCCCCCAGAGAGGCGTAGTAATTGCCCCCGGGCGCCCGGATCGTCCCCAGCAGGGCCCCGGAACCCGAGTGGTTCCAGGAAGGCTCCGGCGACGAGGGGCAGAGCATCAACGAGAGCCGCGTCCCCGTCGTCGTCGTGTTGACGGCGATGCCATAGGCGTCGTTGAAGCAGGCGAGGTTGAAGTTCGCCGCGTTGTACAGCGCCGGCTGTTCCGTGAATCCCAGCAGCCGCACGTTCGCCGAGAAGTCGCCGTTGTTACGCGTCGTCCCATCGGCGTTGCGGCCGAACAGAGCCCCCGGCGGGAACGAATCGAAGACACTGTGATAATTGTGCAGGCCCAACCCAATCTGCTTGAGGTTGTTGGTGCACTGGGCGCGCCGCGCGGCCTCGCGGGCGGCCTGCACGGCCGGCAGAAGCAGGGCGATCAGGACCGCGATGATGGCAATGACGACCAGCAATTCAATCAGCGTGAATCCGCCGCGACGCGGCGATGAGGGCGTACTCATGGTACGAACCTTCTTCTCCCAGGCAGCGCCTCCATCGGTATGGTCGGCCGCTTGCGGGGTTGAGCGATCGAGCCTCTCGTGATCGAGTCGGCATGGCTCCACGACGGGAACCTTGGGGCCAGCGTGCCTTCGGCTCCGGCCCTGCAATCCAGCGAAGCGACTTCCCGACGCTTCACCCTCCTTCGAGGTCGCGCTCATTCATTCGCGACCGCCGATCGTTTCCTCATTGTGCTGACGATCGACGTGAGGGTCAACCGCAATCCAGTTAATTTCTATAGACCTACTATGAATTGAGGCCGACACGGCGATCCCAGCCCCCGACAGAGGCTCACTTGGGGGTGATCGCCAGCAGACAGGGCGCCTTGTGGGCGTTCAGAAACTGATAGAGGACGACAGTGGCCCGGAACGAGGGGATGGATCGCGCCCACACCAGAACGGCGTCCTGTTCGTCCTGGCCGCCGGCGTGGCCCGGATAGCAGACGACTGTGATGATCCCGCCGGGGGCGATCAGCTCGAACGCCGCGGCCAGCGCGGCGAGGGTGGTGTCGGCCTTGGTGGCGAACTCGCGATTGCCGCCGGGAAGGTAGCCGAGGTTGAACATCACCGCCCGCGGCCGTCGTCCCGGCGCTCTCTGCGCCAGCACTCCGGCCATCCCCTCGTGTCCCGTCTTCACGAGGATGACGCGGTCGGCCGTGCCCGGCGAGGTCAACCGGGCGCGGGCCGAATCGAGCGCCTCCTGCTGGAGGTCGAAGCCGATCACCAGACCATGCGGCCCCACCCGTTCCGCCAGGATGGCGGTGTCGCGTCCATTGCCGAGCGTGGCGTCGATCGCCAGGTCGCCCGGCTTCAGGACTCGCTCGACCCACGCATGAGCCTGGTTGAGGATCGGGTGGAACACGCGGTTAGGATCCCACACGCGCCGACGCTGGCACCGGCAGGGCGTCGACCAGCGCCTTCATTTTCTGGAGGCCCGTCGCAGCCACGGCCGCGGGGTCCTCCGCCCAGTACTTCCGGTTGAAAAGCTCCAGCGAGAGCATCACGCGGAACCCGCCCGAAGCCAGCGTCTCCAGGATCGACTTGATCGGCGCCACGCCGTCGCCGGGGTAGACGCGGTCGGCGTCGGTGAGCTTGGTCCGGTCGGGAACGTCCGGGTAGTCGTTCATGTGCAGGACGGAGATCGACGCCGGCCCCAGCAGCTTCAGGCCCTCAAACTCCGAGCCGCCGCGGTGGAGGTGGTAGACGTCCGGCAGGATGCAGGCCCTGGGATGACCCGAGGCGATCGCCACATAGGCCGCCTCCGCCAGGTTCCCCAGCGTCTTCGACGGTCCCCAGACCTCAACCTCGGGAACGATCCCGAACTCGTCCCCCAGTTCCAGGAGCGTCCGATACCGCTCGGCCAACCGGGGAAGCTCAACGGGCTTGTCCGTCGCCCCCGAGGCCGGCGCGGCGACGCGCTTCGCGCCGAGCTTCTGGAGAATCTCCAGCGAGCGTCGGGCGTTCTCCAGCCCCTTGCGGCGGCGTTCAGGGTCGTCGACGGACCATTCGAAGAAGTCGATGGCGCTCTCGATCGAGATGCCGGCGTCGCGGAACCGCTTGGCGAGGTCTTCCAGCGAGCCGCCGCCGTCCTTATACCTTCGGATCTCGTCGAGCCAGGGTTCCATCCCCTGATAGCCGGCCTTCGCGGCGATCTCCACGATCTCGACGATCCCCAGCTTCTGGCCCCGGATGGTCGACGTGTTGAGACCAAGGATGAACGGGCTGGCCCCCGGCGTCGGCCGATCGGCGGCGGCCCAACCCACGCGACCGCCCAGCAAGGTCGCCCCCGCAGCGGCGCCCAGCAGAGCGCGTCGGTTCATTGAGACGTTCCGGGTCGGCTGCGAATCGATCGAGGTCATGGAAAGGATTCCGTGATGACGAAGTCCGGAGAGGATCGGACGTACGCCGGTCCTCACAGTCTCCGGAGAGGAGAGAGGGCCGGGGTTGGAGAGGGAGTGAGCGTCGGATTGTGCAGGAGGTCTTGCGAAGCCCCAACGGGCGACGGCCTCGCGGACCTTGGCGATGGATTCTAATCCACGCCCACACAGACCACCAAAGGGAATTCCGCTACGACCGACCCTCCCCTTCGAAATTCAAACCACTCTCCTTCATCAGAAATCGCGAGTCCGGGACCACACTATGAGATGGAGGGATCTTCGTTTTTCAGGCTCATTGGCAATCCGACCTCGGTGCGACCGGCGACCGCCGGTTCATGGCCACCCAAGCGTGGCCACGGTACCCAGATTCGGCATTCCTGGGTGGTGTTGAGCGGGGAGCATCGAAAAAGCGCGCGAACGAAGCCACTGCGGATCCAAACCACAACAAACGACCATAAAACAACTTACGCCGAACCCCGGCCTTGGCTTCGCTTGCAAACGAAGCCGTCGTCAGCCCCCCAGGTCGCGGGCGAGCCCCTGGCGGGCGATCTCGACGCACTCGGCGATGCGATCGTGGATCAGGGCGGTGACGGCGCGGGGGTCGAGGCCTTCCAGATCGGCCGGCATGATGGGGGGGCCGTAGTGAACGCGGATCGGGTGGGGGCGGGGGAAGAGTCGATGTCGGGGCCAGGCCCCGAAGGTCCCGGCGATTCCCGCCGGGACGACGGGGACGCCCGCTCGGGAAACCAGCAGGGCGATCCCCGGCTTCAACTCGCCGAGCTCGCCGTCCTCGCTGCGGGTTCCTTCGGGAAAGAGGGTGACCACGCCGCCGTCGCGAAGGCGTCTGAGGGTCTCCTTCATCCCGGAGGCCCCCATCCCCTCGCGCTGGATGGGAAACCCGCCGACGGAGCGGATGAAGAACGCGAGCCCGGGGAGGAACAGAGTCGACCGGGCGACGTAATTGAGCGGCCGACGGACGCCCATTCCCAGGATGAAGACGTCCAGAAAGCTGAGGTGGTTGGAAACCAGCACCGCCCCGCCGGTCTCCGGCATGTTCCGCCAGCCCGTCGACCGCCAGCCGCCGAACGCGGCGAACCAGGTTGAGACCACGGCCTTCACAAACCGGTACCAGATTCGGGAGGCGAGCGGTCGATCGACCGTCGCGGCGGGCCGGCGTTCGCGGCGGGAAGGGGTCGACGCGGGGTCGGCTGGAGACGAGGCGGGTTCGGGGGCGGCGTCGGCGCTCATGACGGGGGGAGGACTTTCCGGAGGAGGAGGTCGACCACCTCTTCGATGGTCATCCCGGTGGTGTCGATGGTCTCGGCGTCGTCGGCCGGCCGCATCGGTGCGATGGCGCGGGAGGCGTCGCGGGCGTCTCGGGCCTGCTGGTCGGCCAGGACGACCTCGAACGTGGTCTCGTCCCCCTTCGCCAGCAGTTCGGCGAGCCGGCGGCGGGCCCGCTCCTCTTCCGTCGCCGTGACGAAGAACTTGTGCGGGGCGTCCGGAAAGACGATGGTCCCCTGGTCGCGCCCCTCGGTGACGACGTCGGCCGCCTCGGCGAACGCCCGTTGCCAGGCGACCAGCCGTTCTCGAACCGCGGCGCAGTTGGCGATGAACCGCGACGCCCGCGTCACGGCCACGTCCCGAATCGCCTTCGAGACGTCCTCTCCCGCCAGCAGGGCTTGGCCCGGTGGGAACGCCGCGTCGAGCCCGGTCGCCAGGCGTTCAAGGGCGTCGGCGTCTTCCAGGTCGGTTTCCTCGCGGAGCGCGGCCAGGGTGACGACTCGGTACATCGCCCCGGTGTCCAGAAACCGCCAGCCCAATCGCTCGGCCAGAAGCCGGGCGACGGTGCTCTTCCCGGCCCCGGCGGGGCCGTCGATAGTCACGACGCGATACACGAGCGAAGTCCTGGAGGCGGAGGGGTCACGGTCGGCTCCGGCCCATTGTCCTCATCCGCCGGCCGACTTCAAGCACTCGCCCCGCGAAGCCGAGGGGCCGCGCGGGGCGAGAAGGGATGCCGATGAGTCCTGAGACGAGACCGTCAGACGGCGGGGGCAGCGGGGTCGGAGATCTTCTGCCGGCCGGCGAAACCGGCCTCTCGCTCATGCCAGAAGGCCACCGAAGGCTCCCCCAGCCGCCAGCAGAGGTAGACCTCGCGACCGTCCATCAGGCTGGGGAAGTCGCACAGGCCGTCCATGTTCCGAAGCTCAACCCCAAGGGCCTGAAGCTCCTGGTGGAACGTATTCAGACGTTCCTCCTCAGCCTCAAGCTCGCTGCGAAACTGGGTCAGCTCCTCGGAGTAGGCGTCCTCGGAGTTCCGCTTGCGATCACGGCCGACGCGGGCGAGCCGCTGCTGAAGCTCTTCAACGACGGCGTTCTGACGGACGATGTCGGCGACGATGGCCCGGACGTACGGCAGCGCCCGGTTGGCTTCCTCGACCGAGTAGTATCTCACACGGGGTTCCCGAAGGGGTTTCGTCGCGGCCATGGAAACGTCCTCGCAACTTTATGGATGAAGACGGAGGGAACCGAGGCCGGAAGGCCGGTGCGTCGTCGCGGGAAGAAAGCGAATCATGCGCCGGACGCCCTTCATGACGTAAGACGGACGGACCGGGCCTCCCTCTCCATGCTCACATCCCTTTCACGCCGGCGGTTGAGGAGGATCAATGGAATCCCCCCACACCTCGCCAGCGGGAAAGGCCGTTCAAAAGTCCATCCCTGAGCATTCACCAAATCATTATAGGACGTGGTCGAACCCCATCAAGACGACGTGGCCGCCAGTGAACGTCAGTCGCCTTTCCCCTTCAGGATCTCCAGCCGCCGCGCGACCTCAGCCAACGGCGCCGTGTTGAAGACGTCGTCGCGAGTGAGCCAGGCGCGGCGGGCGACTCCGACGCCGTAGCTCAGGTCCTTGAGACCGGCGACCGAGTGGGCGTCAGGATTGATGACGATCGTCACCCCCTTCTTGCGAGCCCGTCGGCAGTGGACCGAGTCCATATCCAGCCGGTACGGACTGGCGTTGATCTCGATCATGGTCCGGTGCTTCGCGGCGGCCTCGATGACCGCGTCGAGGTCCACCTCGTAGGGCGCCCGCGAGAGCAGCAGCCGGCCCGTCGCGTGGCCGAGCATGGTGACGTGGGGGTTGGAGATCGCCCGGATGATCCGCGCGGTCATCTCGTCCCGAGACATCTTGAACCGCGAATGCACGCTCGCGACGACATAGTCGAAACCGGCCAGGACGTCGTCGGGGAAATCCAGCGAGCCGTCGCCGAGGATGTCGCACTCGGTCCCCTTGAACAGCCGGAATTGCCCGCCGAACTTCGCGTTGAGAGCGTCGATCTTGGCCCACTGGTCGTGGACGCGATCGATGGTCAGACCTCGGGCCATGGCCAGCGACCGTGAATGATCGCCAATCCCCAGATACTGCATGCCCAATTCGCGGGCGCCCTCGGCCATTTCTTCGAGCGTCGCCTCGCCGTCCGACCAGTCGGAATGGCAGTGGAAGGTGCCGGTCAGGTCGCTGTATTCAATGAGCTTGGGCAAGGACCCGTTCTCGGCGGCCTCGAACTCCCCAGCGTCCTCACGAAGCTCCGGAGGGATGTACTCCAGACCCATCGCCTCGAACAGTTCGGCCTCGTCGCGGCACGGGAGCGTCTTGGACTCGTCCTTGACCCCGGTCAGGGCGTACTCGTTGAGCGAGTACCCCCGCGCCAGGGCCCGCCTCCGCATGCCGATGTTGTGAGCCTTGGAGCCGGTGAAGTAGTGGAGCGCGAAGGCGAACTGGTCGTCGGCCACCCCCCGAAGGTCGCACTGGACGAACTGATCGGTCTTGAAGCCCGGCAAGAGGACGCTCGCCTTGGTCGTCCCGTGGCCGAGGACCTTGGCGACCTGCGGCAGCGTCACGAAGGCGTCGAAGACCGGCCCAGGCTCCTTCGAGCTGAACAGGACGTCCAGGTCGCCGATGGTCTCGGCCCGACGTCGCAGGCTGCCGCAGACCTCGGCGCGGATGACGCCCTTCTGGGCCCTGACGAATTCGAGGATCGGCGCGACCAGCGCCAGGGCCTCGTTCTGGAGGATCCGCCCGCCGGTGGTTTCCAGGAAGCCGATCCCTTCCAGGATGTTGGCCTCCGTCTTGGCTCCGAAGCCCTTCACCTTGGCGATTTGACCGGCCTGGGCGGCCGCGCGGAGGTCCGCGAGACTCTGGATGTCGAGCGCCTCGTGCAGGGCCTTGATCTTCTTGGGGCCAACGCCGGGGACCCGCAGCAGGGCCAGCAGACCTGGGGGGGTCTCGGCGCGGAGCTTCTCGTAGGCCGGCAGCCTCCCTGTGGTGGCCAGTTGGACGATCTTGGCGTAGAGGGTCTCGCCGATCCCCGGCACTTCGGTCAGGCTGCCGTCGGCGATCATCTCGGTCAGGTCCGAGGGAAGGCTCTGAAGCGCCTGGGCCGCATTATGGTAGGCGCGACAGCGGAACGGGTTCTCCCCCTGGACCTCCAGGATCGTCCCCATGTCGTCCAGGATCTGGGCTATCCGCGGCGTCTCCATCGATTCGTCTCCTCGGCGACCGGCTTCCGATCCGCTCCGCTTGTACCCTCAGCCCCCGATCGCGTCGAGGGCCTCCCAGCGCTCGTAGGCGGCGGCGAGTTCGGTTTCCAGGGCCTGGAGCTTGGCGTTGGCCTGGGCGATGGCGTCGCGGTCCTGCTTGTAGAACGAGGGATCGGCCATCGATTCGTGGAGCGCGGCCAGGCTGGTCTCCAGCTTCTCGATCTTCCCCGGCAGGGTCGACAGCTCCTTACGCTCCAGGTTCGAGAGCTTGACCGACTTGGTCCGGGCAGGCTCGGCCGATGCGGGTTTGGACGGGGCGGCGGGTTTGGGCTCGGGAGGCTGTTCGACGGTGCGCTGGCGGAGGTAGTCGTCGTAGCCGCCCTCGTACTCCCTGACGCGGCCGTCGGGCTCGATCGTCAGGACGCTGGTGGAGACGTCGTTGAGGAAGGCTCGGTCGTGACTGACCAGCAGGACGGTCCCCTGATAGTCGACCAGCAGCGATTCCAGCAGCTCCAGCGTCTCCAGGTCGAGGTCGTTCGTCGGCTCGTCAAGGACAAGCACGTTCGAGGGCCTGGTGAAGAGCTTCGCCAGCAGGAGCCGGCTGCGTTCACCGCCGGAGAGGTACTTGACCAGCGTCCGGGCGCGGTCGGGGGAGAAGAGGAAGTCCTGCAAGTAGCCCAGCACATGGCGCTCGCGGCCGTCGATCGTGACCGTCTCGTAGTCGGTGACGTTCTTCTGGACCGTCTTCTCGTCGTCGAGGGCCGACTTGAGCTGCTCGAAGTACGAGACCTCCAGGTTGGTCCCCTGTTTGATCGTCCCCTGGCGGGGGGAGAGCTTGCCCAGCAGCAGGTTGAGGAGCGTCGTCTTGCCCGCGCCGTTGGGACCGATGAGGCCGACCTTATCGCCGCGGATGATCGTCGTCGAGAGGTCGCGGATCACCGAGCGGTCGCCGTAGCCGAACTCGACGTCCTCGGCCTCGATCACGAGCATCCCCGACCGTTCAGCTTCCTGGGCCTGGAGCAGAGCCGTCCCCTGGCGTTCCCGGCGCTGTTGATGGGCCACTCGCATGGCCTTGAGGGCTCGGACGCGGCCCTCGTTGCGGGTGCGGCGGGCCTCGATCCCCTTGCGGATCCACTTCTCTTCCTCGGCCAGCTTCTTGTCGAAGAGGTCGCGCTCGCGGGCTTCGGCGGCGAGGAGCTGATCACGACGGACGAGGAACGTGGGGTAGTCGCAGGCCCAGTCGGCCAGATGTCCGCGATCCAGCTCAACGATCCGCGTGGCCAGCTTCTGGAGGAAGACGCGGTCGTGGGTCACGAAGACGATCGTGCCGGAATACCGCAGGAGGAAGTTCTCCAGCCAGCCGATCGACTCGATGTCAAGGTGGTTCGTCGGCTCGTCGAGCAGCAAGACGTCGGGCTCGCCGACGATCGCCTGGGCCAGCAACACCCGACGCTTCATGCCGGAGGACAGCTCGGAGAATTTCGCGTCCGGGTCGAGCCCGACCCGCGAGACGACGGCCTGAACGCGATGGTCGTCGCCGCCGAAGCCGTGGTCGTCGTGCGAGAGCCCGTCGGCGACCTCATCGGCGACGGTCCCGCCGTGGCCGGCCGGCACGTCCTGGAGCAGCCGAGCCACCCGCAGCCCCTGCTGGCGGAGGACGTCCCCTTCATCGGGCGAAAGCTCGCCGCTGATGATCTTCATCAGCGTGGACTTCCCCTCGCCGTTGCGGCCCAGCAAGCAGACCCGCTCGCCGGCCTCGATCGTCAGATCCACGCCGTCCAGCAACTTCGGCCCGCCGAACGACAGGCTCACCCCGCGCAAGCTCAATAACGCCATGATCTCGCTTCTGACCCGGACTTCCTGACGCGGACCCGACGCTCCCCGGGCCTCTGGGCGTCATTGTACCGCATTCCCGGGATCGAAGACCCCAGGGTATGGAAGGTCCACGCCCCCACTCTCTTCGGACCGTGCGAAACCGTCCGAATCGATCCCTGTCCCGGACAATCCCTTCCGCGCCGCCAAACTAAGTCGACCTGCTCTCTTCATTGCGACGGCAGCTTAATCAACCGCGAACAACGCTCAAGAAACGACGGCCGCGTTGTCTCTACGCATCACATGTTCAATCTGCTAACCGTAATGACACAGCTCACTTTTGCACGCGTTGAAATAACACTCAACGCCCTCGACCATGCACTACGTTACGGCGAAGACGAGAGATCCGACGACCTCAAGAAGCCGAAGAGTGCGTGAAACTAGTGTCCTGAGTCGGAAGTCCGCTCGATAACCTTCTTGACGCGGTCGAGGATCAGGTCGGCGTCGGCGGTCCAGACGAACGGCTTGGGCGCGGCGTTGTGATGCTCCAGATACTCCCGGATCGCCGCCTCCAAGGCCGTCACGCTCCGGAAGGCTCCGCGGCGGATCCGCTTCTCGGTGATCTCGCCGAAGAACCGCTCCACCAGGTTCAGCCACGAGCCGCTGGTCGGCGTGAAGTGCAGATGGTATTCGGGGTGGCGGAGGAACCACCGCTTCACCGCCGCCGTCTTGTGCGTCCCGTAGTTGTCCAGGACCAGGTGGATCGCGACGCCGGGCTCGCGGACGAGCTTCGCGTCCAGCTCCTTGAGGAACTTGAGGAACTCCTGATGCCGGTGCCGTCGATGGCACTGGCCGATGACCTGGCCGGTGGCCACGTTCAGGGCCGCGAACAGCGAGGTCGTGCCGTTGCGGACGTAGTCGTGGGTCGGCCGCTCGCCCGCGCCGGGCGTCATGGGCAGCAGCGGTTGCGTCCGGTCCAACGCCTGGACCTGGCTCTTCTCGTCGACGCACAGGACGATCGCCCGCTCCGGCGGGCTCATGTAGAGGCCGACGACGTCGCGGACCTTGTCGACGAAGTAGGGGTCGGTCGACAGCTTGAACGACTCGGTGCGGTGCGGCTTCAGGCCGAAGGCCCGCCAGATCCGCCCGATCGACGATTGCGACAGCCCCTCGGCCCGGGCCATGCCGCGCGTGCTCCAGTGGGTGGCCGCCTTGGGCTTGGTCTCCAGCGTCTTGGTAACGACCCGCTCGACGTCGGCGTCGGTGATCGTCCGCGGGGAGCCCGGCCGGGGCTCATCGGCCAGGCCCTCCAGGCGGCGCGTAACAAACCGCTTCCTCCAGGTGCCGACGGTGGCCGCGCAGACGCCGAGCCTGGCGGCGACGGCCTTGTTGTCCAGGCCCTCGGCGCAGGCCAAGATGATGCGGGCGCGGGTGGCGAGGCGTTGAGTGCTCTTGGGTCGGCTCGCCCAGGTCTTCAGGGCCTGCCGCTCATCGTCGCCGAGGATCAACTCGGCCGTCGGGCGTGCCATGCGTCGGTCTCCTTTGCCGAAACACTACCGGCCGATCGCTCCTGGCGCAAGATTATTCAACGGATTTCCGACTCAGGACACTAGGGGCTCTCTTCAAGTCGACGCTGTGGTCGCTTGGAACGTTCGACTCGTTCGCATCCCAGCTATCAGGAGCCTTCGCCACAATGATTCGTCACCTTCTTGCGTCGGCCGCTTTGCTCGTGTTGGCGGCAGCCGGATCGGCGCATGCCGCATCTTTCACCTACAGTCTGGACATTTCGGTCAACGGCGCAGCGCCGCTCGGCCTTGCAACCGCCACCATCGCCGACGCGGGCGCCAACACGGTCCAAATCACGATGGACCTCACCGGCATGCCCACTGGTCAGTTCGTCGACTCCTGGCTGTTCAACTTCGACGGCACCCAGTCCGCCCTGAACGCCCTGACGTTCACCTACAACGCCGGTCTCTCAACCGGCGCGAGCGCCGGCACCCCCGGCACGACCCTCAACGCCTACGGCAACAACAACACGTCCGGCTTCGGAAACAATTCGTCGGGGCTCATGGACATCTATTTCAACTTCCCCACCCCGCAAGGCAATCGGTTCAACGGCGGCGAGAAGGTTGTCTACGACGTCACCGGCACGGGCGTGACGGCTTCAATGTTCAACGTGACCAGCGCCCCGAACTACAACGCCAATGGTCCTTACTACACGGCTGCCCACATCGCGGGGATCGCTGACGGCTCCAGCACCACGAGCGGCGCCATCGGCGCCAATTCCGTCGGGTCCGTTCCCGAGCCGGCCTCGGTGGTTCTTGGCCTGATGGGGGCGATGGGCATCGGCGCCATCGCGTTCCGCCGGCGGCACGCGACCATCTGATGGTCTTACCTCTGTGAAACCTCCCGCAGGCGATCACGGCTTCTCTGATCACTAGCAGGTCGGGGGCCGGTCAGCTCTGGCTGATCGGCCCCGCTTCATTTCGAAGCGTTTGTCGCGTGCCATGTCACAGCGTGAACCCGCCGAACGACAGGCTCGCCCCGCGCAAGCTCAATAACGCCATGTTTCGACTTCGAGTCGGACCACGAACCCGCCCCCGACCGGCGAACCGGACGCACCGAGACATCGTAACGAAAACGCGTCGTTACGGCCTCGGCATGGAGAACGCCAGGCCCATCGCGCAGTTTCTCCCGAACAGTATGGACGACCCAGCGTTCCCACAACTGGCGAACCAGTGTTGCAACGGAGTCTGCCCCTCAATCGCCTGGATGAACTGCTCCATGGTCAGTCGCTGGGAGGGAAACCTGACCAGTTGATCGTCGATCCGTCCTTGCGGGTCCTCACCGATCATGTAGATGAACGCGCTGCCCGAGCTGACGGGCGACGGCCGGTCGAGACCGAACTCCCACGGGCTTCGCAACTCGGCGACGGCCATCTCCAGCTTGGGCAGGGCGATGAGCTGGGCTTTCTTCCGTTCGATCGTCTTGACGGGTGCGTAATACGCGGCGACCACGATCGCGGCTAGGACGACGGCCGGCGCGATCCGACCAATCCCGGCGCCCACCCTCAGTGGACGCGCCGCCAGCAAGGCCCCGCACGCCAGAAAGGCGAGGTGATAGGGTTTCGAGGCGACGACCGCGACCAGGCCGATCACCGCGGCGACCAGAACGCCCTGGGTCGTGGAGAGGGTGGCCCTCGCGGGATGACCGAGTGAATCGATGTGGCCGCCTCGGTCTGACCACCAAAGCGCCAGAAGCACGCCGACGACGAGGAGAACCAGAGGGTATTCCAGCGCCGCCACAACGACCAACACGGTAATCGCCGCGGCGTCCAGGGCACGCAACAAGGTCGTCAAGGACTTCGCCATAACGCCTCCGGGAACCGGAACACGATCCTTGGCCTGGAAATTCGGCTCAACGTCCGGTTGAACTTTCGTCTATAATCATTGTACCTCGCCTCCCAAACCGCCTCCAAAGCCAGGTTGTACTTCGTTCCATGCTCGCCCCGCTCCTCTGCCTGCTCGGTCTGACGCTCATCAGCCAGGACGGTTCCTCCGTCTCGGTCGGAGCCGTCGTCCGCGCGCCTGAGGTTCGGTCCATCGAGCGGACGGAGGTCGCAACCGGGTCGACGACCTCCACCCCCCTCGACGACGAGGTGGAGGACTACCCCGAAGAGCCCGAGGGTGAGGACGACGAGGACCCGGGCGATGCCGTGGACCACACCAAGGGACGCTCGGCGACGGCGGCCCTGATCGCAGCGCCGGTGCTTCTCGGATTCATCGCCGCCTCCCCTCCCCTTTCCTTCCGCGAGACCTCCGCACACCCCAGGGGCGTGCCGCTGAGCCTCCTCTGCCGGCTCCTGTTCTGAGACGAGACGGCGAAATCGTCTGCGCGGGCCCTCCTCTTCGGCGCCTGTACATCCGCCGCAGCGATTTCGACGCAAAGCCGATTCCCCCTCATCCGGCCTTCGGCCACCTTCCCCCGCGAGGGGTGAAGGCCGATATGGTCTCGGATCCTGGATGTTGAAGGCTTCCGGCCGCCCTATCTCCGCGCGCGGCCAGCGTTCCTCACGTCTCATCTCCCACGGAGTCTTCGCCGAGTCATGTTCGATCGTCTCATCAACGGCGCCTTGAACAACCGATCGCTGGTCGTCCTGGCCCTGGCCGCTCTGATCGCGGTGGGGGCGAATTCGCTCCTGAACCTGCCGATCGACGCGGTCCCCGACATCACCAACGTCCAGGTGATGGCCCTCACCAACGCCCCGGCTCTAGGGCCGGAGGAAGTGGAGCAGTTCATCACGGTTCCCGTCGAGAACGAGATGAACGGCATCCCCTACGTTCAGGAGGTGCGGTCGTTCTCGCAGCTAGGCATCTCGGGCGTGACCGTCGTGTTCGAGGAAGGGACCGACATCTACTGGGCCCGCCAGCAGGTCAATGAACGGCTGGGGCAGATCACCGCCGACATCCCGCCGGACTTCGGCCGCCCTGAAATCGGCCCCGTCGCCACCGGCCTCGGCGAGATCTTCCAGTTCGAGGTCCGCAACGCCCCCGACGCCGAGCACCCCCGCTCGCTGATGGAACTGCGGACGATCCTGGACTGGGAGGTCGCCCGGCCGTTGAAGACGGTCCCCGGCGTCGTCGAGGTCAACCCGTTCGGCGGCGAGTTGAAGACCTACGAGGTCACCATCGACCCCATGCGGCTCACCGCCCGCAACATCTCGATGGACAAGGTCTTCGACGCCATCCGCCGCAACAACGCCAACACCGGCGGCGGCTACATCGAGCGCAGCGGCCAGCAGCGCGTGATCCGGATGGTCGGACTGATCGGCGACCTGGAGGCGCTCAACGACGTCGTCGTCGATACCAGCGTGAGCGGAACGCCGATCCTGGTCCGCGACGTCGGCGAAGCTCGTTACGCTCCCATGATCCGCACGGGCGCCGTCACTCGTGACGGTCGCGGCGAGGCCGCGACGGCCACCGTGCTGATGCTCTCCGGCCAGAACTCGCGCGTGGTCGTCGACCGGATCAAGGCGAAGATCGCCGAGATCCAGGAGACTCTCCCCCCGGGCGTGATCGTCGAGCCCTTCTACGACCGTGCGTCGCTCATCGAGCGGACCATCGCCACCGTCGCCCGCAACCTGACCGAGGGCGGCGTGCTGGTCGTCGCGGTGCTCCTGATCCTGCTGGGCAACCTGACCGCCGGTCTGATCGTGGCCTCGGCGATCCCGCTCTCGATGCTCTTCGCGGGGAACCTGATGCTGGCCTCGGGGATCGCCGGCAGTTTGATGAGCCTGGGCGCGCTCGACTTCGGCTTGATCGTCGACAGCGCCGTGATCGTCATCGAGAACTGCGTGAGTCGACTGGCCCACGCGAGCCCCCGCGAGAACGCCGTGGAGGTCGTCCGCCGCGCGACGCTGGAGGTCCGCAAGCCGGTGGTTTTCGGCGTGGCGATCATCACGATGGTCCACCTGCCGATTCTGGCGCTGGAGGGTGTCGAGGGGAAGATGTTCCGGCCGATGGCATTGACGGTCGTCTTCGCCCTCATCGGCTCGCTGCTGCTCTCGCTGACGGCCACGCCCGTCCTGGCGTCGTTCTTCCTCAAGCCGGGAACGGCCGAACGCGACACGCTCCCGATCCGGATCGCCAAACGGTTGTACAAGCCGACGCTCAACTGGGCCGTGAATCGGCCGTACGTCGTGGCGATCTCGGCGGCCCTGGCGCTGGCGGCCGCCGTCCCCTTCGGGATGCAGCTCGGCGGCGAGTTCATCCCCCAGCTCGACGAGGGAGACCTCGTCGTCGTCCTGATTCGTCCGCCGGATGCCTCGCTTTCCGAGGGCCTTGAGGGAACCACCCGGTTCGAGAAGGCGCTCCATGAGAAGCTGCCGGACGTCATCCGCACCGTCGTCAGCCGCACTGGCCGACCAGAGATCGGCATCGATCCGGCGGGCGTGAACCTCACCGACGTCTTCGTCCTGCTGAAGCCCTCCGACGACTGGCACTCGGTCCACTCGAAGGATGAGCTGATCGACCGGATCAATGAGATCGCCGCCGATGTCTTGCCCGGAACGTTCCTCAGCTTCACACAGCCGATCCAACTTCGGTTCAACGACCTACTCGCTGGCGTCCGGGCCGACGTCGGCATCAGCCTGTTCGGCGACGACCTGGACGTGCTCCAGGAGAAGGCCGACGCCATCGCCGCCGTGCTCCAGAAGATCCCCGGCGCGACCGACGTGAAGGCCCAGGAACTCGGCGGCCTGCCGTTCCTGAAAATCACGATCGACCGCGATCGGATCGCTCGCTACGGCATCGACGCGGCCGACGTGCTCGACGTCGGCACGGCGCTTGGCGGCAAGATCGTCGGCCAGGTCGTCGAGGGCCAGCGACGGTTCGACCTGGTCGTCCGCGTCTCGCCGGAGATGCGCAAGGACGCCCAGGCCATCGGCCAACTCCGCATCCGAGACGCTCAGAACCGCCTGATCCCGCTCCAGGACGTGGCCGACGTCGAGAACGTCGACGGCGTCTACGAAATCTGGCGGAAGGACCGTAGACGTCGCGTGATGATCCAGGCCAACGTCCGCGGCCGCGACCTGGCCAGCTTCGTCAACGAGGCCCAGGAGAAGGTGAAGGAGCAGATCTCCCTGCCGAGATCCTACGTGCTTCAGTGGGGTGGTACGTTCGAGAACCTCCAGTCAGCCACCCAGCGGCTGACGATCGTCGTGCCGGTGGCACTGCTGGGGATTTTCCTGCTCCTCTATGCGACGTTCCAGTCGATCGGCCTGGGCCTGTTGATCTTCCTCTCCGTGCCGCTGGGGGCGATCGGTGGGGTGATGGCGCTCTGGCTGCGGGACTTGAACTTCAGCATTTCGGCGGGCGTCGGCTTCATCGCGCTCTCGGGCGTGGCGGTGCTCGACGGCCTGGTGCTGGTCTCGGCGATCCGTCAGCTCATCGAGGACGGCGAACCCACTCGCGAGGCCGTTCGAAACGCCTCGATGTCTCGTCTAAGGCCGATCCTGATGACGGGCCTGGTCGCCAGTCTGGGGTTCGTCCCGATGGCCTTCTCCCACGGCTCCGGCGCCGAGGTCCAGCGCCCGCTGGCGACAGTCGTCATCGGCGGCATCCTCACCAGCACCCTGCTGAAACTGATCGTCATCCCGGCCATCTACCCGTGGTTCGACCCGGGCGTCCCCAAGCCGCAGGAGTCTTCCGCAGAAGACGACCTCCTGGCCGCGGGCGGCACGAGCGGCGGACACTGACGCGGCAAGGTTGGCGATCGGCGGCTGGCCTCGGGAACTCTCGTTCCCGAGGCCAGCCGCGCTGATTGCAGCGATACCTCGCGTCAGGAAGCCTCGTCGATCGTCGGAATCGCGAAGCTCAGATGGTGGGCGCAATGGACGCAGACGAGGCGGTTCCACTGGTCTCTGGACAGTGTTCCGAACAGTCGATGCGGCGCGAATGGGCCGGGGGCCGCGGCGAAATCCGCGAGCGTCTGGCGCAGGAACCTCGCCGCCTCGCGAGCGTCCATGTCTTCCGGAGGTGCAAGCCCGCCGGGGAGCGAGATCCCTTCGGGAAGGACGCCCGTTGAGAGCACGCGGTCGCGCTGCTCCTCGCTGACGCGCAGGGAGGTGTCGTGAGGACCGTTGACGGGTGCGTTCAGAATCCGTCGGGTCACGGTCGCCAGGTGGTTGCAGATCTGCCCCAGCGTCCACGAGCCGACCGTGGAACAGCCTTCAAGCAGGCGGGCGACCTCGTCGTTGATCTCGTCGAAGTTGCGGAATTGCAGGGAGCGTCGTCCAGAGGTCATGGGTCGTCCTCGGCTCGTTCGGGTTCCAGGCCCAGATCGACGCCCATGCTAACGATTCGCCGACGCCCCGCCAGCCCCGGAACGTTCAGACCTCAAACGCGAAGCCGACCGGTCAGCTTCGACCGGTCGGCTTCTCCCCAACGCCGGCGTCGGCGGGGTTGAGTCGAACGTTCCGAGTTGGTCCCCGACGGCCCGGATCAGCAGGAACCGCGAGGGCCGCCGCCCCCAGGCCCGCCGCCGAACCCGGGGCCGCCGAGGATCAGGTCGAGATTCTGCGGCGGCGTCGCCGTGAGGTTCAACCTCGTGTAATCGGCGGCGATCGCCGCGCGGGCCGTCGCAAGAGCCGACAGCTCGGTCGAGTCGACGCTCAGGCCCTCGGCGACCGCGACGAAGGCGTCGAACGCCGTGTTCACCAACTTCGTCTCGTCGTCGGTCAGGGTCTTGTCCGTGTCCGTGGAAGACGTCGCACCGGAGAACGCGGCGAGGAAATCGGCGCGGGAGGTTTCAGGGGTCGTCGAGGAATCGGAGTCGGCCAGCGAAGCCAGGACAGTGTCGGCCACGGCTGCCAGCTTGGTCGGATCATAGGTTACGCCGGCCTGCTTCACGGCGCTGAACGCGTCGCGAAGCGCCAGACGTTGGGCGTCGGTGACGCTCGACCCCTGGTACACCGAATTCACAGTCGTCTGATAGGTTTTCAGGTCGGCGGCCAGCTGCGTATCCTTAACGCCGCCCATTCCCCCTGGTCCCCCTCCGTGCAGATGGGAGGTCGTTGATCCACCACCGGCGGCCTTCGCGAAAATCGCCGCGCGTGAGGCCATCGAAGGAGCGGAAAGCGCTCCTAACCGAGAGAGGACCAGCCGCGCCTCCAGGTTATCCACGGAAGGCTGCATGCCTTTCGACCGACGCGGCGGAGTGTCGTCACGGCGCTTCCAGACGGGAACCAACCGGCGCAGCATCTCCCTGGAACGACTCATGATGCGTTTCCTTGGCGAGTGGACCATCTTGTCGGGAAGATCGAGAGGCCGGCGGTCCTCTTGCCGATAGAAATCCACAGGAAGCGATCGAAGCGCGCGCGGCGATCGCAGGGGATTTAAGGAATTGGCCTCCGCGTGCGGAAGATGATGTCGTAAAGTAGATGGCGAGGGGTATCTTCGTAACAGGGTCCGAGATTCTTCGTATTCGAAATCGCGAGACCACGTCAGTTTCCGGGTCGCCCGATCACATCAAGCAGCCCACCCAGCCGTGCCCCGGAACTCGTCGTCCGTGAGGGAGAAGCCGTCGATGCGGAGTGCTCCTCGTGCAGCCGGCCGGTTCGCGCCGACCCTCCAACCGCTTGAGGGGAGGATGCTGCTCAGCCAGGCGCAAGGCCTGGTGACGACCGCCCCCATTACGCCAGTCGTCGTCCTGATCGACCCGGCGCCCTGGGGCGTTGGGGGGATCCAAAAGGGCTGGGGCGCGAGTTCGAGTCGCGACTTCGGGCCGCAATCCGACTTCCACTTCGGCTACAACAGCGTCGGCCCGTGGGGACGACCGCAGGGCGGAGGTTGGCAGGACGGACAGAACGCATGGTCGCAGACAAATTCGAACAGCGATGCGACGAACAGCGCGTCGACGTCGATGGCGACGCCCCCCGGCGGCTTCGGGACGACCTTCGGCGGAGTCGGGCCGAATGCAGCGCCGACAGGCCTCGCACCGATGACGGCGACCCCTCCAGGCTCCCCGGACCCGTCGGCCTCGGCCTCGGGTCCCGCCGCGGCGGACGGCAACGCCGTAGCGACAGGTCGCGGACCTGTCGGGCCGACCGGCCCCATGTTCGTCCGCCCCAGGGAATTCGCGGCGGCGTCGCTCGCCGCCTTGCCGATGGGGGCGGCGCCTTCCACGCCGGCGCCGACGAGTAACCCGCAGGCGATGGGGAATCTCGCCGCGACGCCAGGGCCGAATCCGGGCGATCCGCCCCCGCCGCCTGGACCGAACCCCGCCGCGATGGCCGCCGGCGCTGGGGCTCCGTCCACAGCACAGCCGCTGGCCGAACCCGGCGGCGCATGGACCGCCACGGCGACCGTCAGCGTCGTCGGATCGCCAGGACCGGCGACGGTCACGCAGACGTCCGTGAACACGCACGACGCGACGAAAGCCCTCGTGGCCGGTGTGCCGAATTCCACTCCCGCAACGATCGCGATCCAGGCTGGGATCGGAATGCCGGCTGGGACGACCGACGGTCGAGGCGAAGCCGGCGACTCGCAAACGGCTCCGAACCTGGAGGCCGCCGCGCCTCAGGCCGCAGGCGTGCTGACGGCGTTCATGCCCCTGGACCCGAAGACGATCGAGGCTTCCCTGGAGAAGCTCCTGGAACGGATCGACGCCCTGGGGGCGCCGATCGCCGGCTCGCAGGACCGGCTGCCGATCATCGTCCCGGTCGCCGTCGCCCTGGCGGCCATGGAAACAGCCCGTCGACGCCTGGGGAAGACCTCGACGCCGGGCCCGGTCGTCGGTCGCGGTTCGCGGCTCTCCTCGCTCCGGGGCCTCTCCTGAAGCGAGCATCCCTCCGTCGCCCTCCAGGACGAGAACGGACGCCATGAGCGAAGAATCCCTGGATCGCTGGATCGAGCGTCTGAACGACGGCGACGACGCAGCCGTCGAGCGCGTCTTCCTGGCCTACGAACCCTACCTCCGGATCATCGTCCGCCGCCGGCTCAGTCGAGGGCTGCGGACCAAGGTGGATTCCGGCGACATCGTCCAGTCGGTCTTCGTGGACTTCGTGGCCGGCGTCCGCGACGGCGGCTGGCGGTTCGCGGGACGGGCGCAGCTCCTGGCGTTCCTGCGGCGGATCGCCGCCCGGCGGATCGCCGACCGCTGCCGCAAGCATCGTCACTCCATGGGCCGCGAGCAGTCGCTCGACGAGACCGAGCCCGGCGAGCATCCCAGTTCCCCCCTGCCCCGGCCTAGCCAGGAGGCCCAGGGGCACGAGTTCTGGGACCGCCTCCTCCAGGCCTGCCCGCCGGGGCATCGCGAGATCGTTCGGCTCCGCCGCGACGGCCTCCGCCTGGCGGAAATCGCCGCCGCCACCGGCCTGCACGAGGGGAGCGTCCGCCGGGTCCTCTACGACCTGGCCCGACGGCTCTCGGTCGCCCGCCGGACCATCTCCCGCGGCGACGAGGACTGATCGACGAGACCTGGGAGCGCGGGGATGGCCGAAGGAGCGAGCGAGGGGGAATGGGTCTCGGACGAGGTCGCGGGGATGGTCGCCGCCTGGGATCGCGGCGAGCCCGTCACCGCCCTCGACGTCCTGGGCCGCCATCCCGACGCCGACCCTGAATCCGCCATCCGTCTCATCTACGAGGAAGCCTGCCTCCGCCGCGAAGCCGGCGAAAACGTCGACACGTCCGAGGTCGTCCGTCGCCACCCCCGCTGGAGCGAGGAGCTGCGCGACCTCTTCGCCTGCGACCGCCTGATCCGGCCTTCGACGGCCGTCGCCGACTTCCCTGACGCCGGCGAGACGCTGGACTCGTTCGTCCTGCTGGAGGAACTCGGCCGGGGCGCCTCGGGACGGACCTTCCTGGCCACCGACCCGACGCTCGCCGACCGCCCCGTGGTGGTCAAGGTCGTCTCCGACGAGCAGGACGAGCACCTGGCGCTGGCCCCGTTGCGCCACACCTACATCGTCCCGCTCTTCTCCGAGCACACGATCCCCGAACGCGGCCTGCGAGTCCTCTGCATGCCCTACCTCGGCGGCGCGACGCTGGCCGAGGTGCTCCAGGACCTGGCCTACCTCCCGGTGGCGACGCGTTCGGGAGCGGCGATCGTCGACGTTCTGGAACGTCGAGGCCGACCGATCCCAGGAGCGCCGAAGGTCGCCGGGCCGTTCCGTCGCGGCCTGGAAGAGGCGTCGTACGTCGACGCCGTCTGCTGGATCGCCGCCTGCCTGGCCGAGGCCCTCCACCACGCCCACCTGCGTGGAATCGTCCATATGGACCTGAAGCCGTCGAACGTGCTGATCACGGCCGACGGCCAGCCGATGCTGCTGGACTTCCACCTGGCTCGCCCGCCGATCCAGGCCGGCGAGAGTCCCGCGGGCCGCCTGGGGGGAACTCAGGGCTGGATGGCGCCGGAGCAGGAAGCGGCGATGCGAGCCGTCTCCGACGGCCTGCCCGCGCCGGCGGATGTCGACGGTCGGGCTGACGTCTTCGCCCTCGGGCTGCTCCTCCGAGACGCTCTGGGGATCGCCGGGAAGGGATCGGAGCCTGTGACCTCCCGTTCCCGACTGCCGGCCGGCGTGGGGGTCGCCCTGGCGGACGTCGTGCGGAAGTGCCTGGCCCCGCAGCCGCGCCACCGCTACGCCGACGCCGCGGCCGTCTCAGAGGACCTCCGCCGCCATCTCAACGCGCTCCCCCTGCGGGGCGTTCGCAACCGCGACCCGATCGAACTCTGGGAGAAATGGCGGCGGCGGCACCCCGGCGCGTTCGCCTGGGGGATCGCCGCGATGGCCGCTCTAACAGCGCTGACGGCGGCCGTCGCCTTCTGGTACATCGACCGCGTCAAACGCGTCGAACACGTCCAGACCACGCTGGCCGACGCTCGCCGCGATCTGGCCGTCGGTCGCTTCGACGCCGCCCTGCAGCTCCTGGCGTCCGGCCTGGAGGAAGCCCGCTCACTGCCCGCCGTCGGCCGGCTCCGCGCCGAGATGGAGGCCGAAGTCCGTCTGGCCAAACGCAGCGCGACGGCCGCCGAGCTTCATGCCCTGGCCGACCAGATCCGCTACCAGCACGGCGTTGATCTTCCGGCCGACGAGGAGGCTCGGTCGCTAGCCCACGCCTGTCAGGCGGTCTGGGACAACAGCGGCTGGCGGACCGCCTCCGATTCCCCCAGCCTCGACCCCGAAGCGGAAGCCCAGCTCAAGACAGACCTGATCGAACTGGCCGCCGTCCGCGTCGACCTGCTCACCCGCTCCGGCGACGGGAAGGACCGCCAGGAAGCGCTGAAGCTCCTCAACGAAGCCGAGGAGGCGTTCGGCCCCACCTACGCTCTCGACGTCCGCCGGACCCGACTCGCCGGCTCGAACCAGGATCCTCCCTTGCCGAAGACGGCCTGGGAACACGACGACCGAGGCCGCTTTCTCCTCCGCTCAGGCCGCGTCCGCGAGGCCGCCGAGGAATTCGCCCACGCGCTCGACATCCTCCCTCAGAGCTTCTGGCCCAACTTCTACGCGGGCTTCTGCGCTCTTCGGCTGAAGGAGTATCAGGCCGCCGCCGCGGCCTTCCACACCTGCGAGGCGATCAATCTGAAGGCGGCCCTCTGCCCGTACAATCTGGGCGTCGCCCATGAGGCCCTCGGCCTCGTGGAGAAGGCCCAGTCCGATTACTCGCGGGCCCTGGAACGAGACCCTGACTTCGCTCCCGCCCGGCTCAACCGCGGCCTGCTCGCCTTCAAGGTCGGCCGCCTCGATGAAGCCGCCGCCGACCTCGACCGCGGCGCCCTTTCGCATCCCGACCGCGAGACGCTCGGCAAGATCCGCTACGCTCTGGCGTTGACGCGACGCGCGCAGGGAAACCCGGACGCCGCCCGGACCGAGGCCGAAGCCGCCCTGCGCCTGGGCGTCAAGGAAGCTCGATCGCTCCTCGACGCGAGGTGAACGAGCCGAGCCGATTTCTTATCCTCGGATCGGCTCCGCCCCGGTGGTGGAAGGAAGCCGGTCCTCGGTCAACCCTTGCACGAGGGGCCCGTCAGCCCGGCCCGTGATGAGACGCGCGCCTCGGTCGTACGTTACATAGGACCAGGCCCACTGGAGGACCACGAGGAGTCGGTTCCGAAACCCGACCAGAAAGAAAACATGCACGAACATCCACATCATCCAGGCGATGAAGCCGGAGACCTTGAACCGACCCACCTGGGCGACCGCCGCCCCCCGGCCGATGGTCGCCATCGAGCCCTTGTCCTTGTAGTGGAACGGCAGCAGCGGCTTGCCCGCCATGGCGCGCAGGATGTTCTGAGCCGCGTGCGATCCCATCTGGGCGGCGGCCGGAGCCACCCCCGGCACCGGCTTGCCGTCTTGTTCCAGGTGAGCGAGATCGCCGATGACGTAAACCTCGGGTCGGCCGGGGATCGTTAAGTCCGGCTGGATCGGCACCCTACCCGCTCGATCGACGGCAACGCCCAGCGTCTTCCCCAACGGCGACGCCGCCACGCCGGCCGCCCAGAGGACGGTCCGAGCGGCGATGCGTTCGTCGTTGATGCACACCCCCTGAGCGTCGATGTGCGTCACGTGGAGCCCCGACCGAACCTCCACGCCCAGGGCCTGTAGCTGTCGCTTGGCGCTCTCTTGAAGCTCGGATGCGTAGGGGGGCAGAACATGGGGCGATCCCTCGATCAGAATCACCTTCGCCGTCGACGGGTCGATGTGGGTAAAGTCCTTCGCGAGCGTCATCCGCGCCACGTCGCGGAGCGTGCCCGCCAGTTCCACGCCGGTCGGCCCGCCGCCGACGACCACGAACGTCAACCACTCTCGCTGGACTTCCGGATCTGGCTCGCGCTCGGCGATCTCGAACGCGAGGAGCATACGGCGGCGGATCTCCAGGGCGTCCTCGATCGACTTCAACCCCGGCGCGTGTTCCTCCCACTCGGGATGGCCGAAGTAGGAATGCGTCGCTCCCGCGGCCAGCACCAGCGAATCATAGGGGACCTCTCCGTCGGCCAGTTGAACGACGCGACGGTCCATATCGACGCCCGTCACGTCGGCCAAAATGACCTCGGTGTTCTTCCAACCGCGAACCACGCGACGGATCGGTGCGGCGATGTCGCTGGGATTCAGCGCGGCCGTCGCCACCTGATACAACAGCGGCTGAAACAGGTGGAAATTCTGGCGGTCGATGACCGTGACCGAGGCCTTCGACCGCCGTAGCCCCTGAATCGCCGCAAGCCCCCCAAACCCCGCCCCGACCACAACGACTCGATGAGGTCCTTTCGCCCGGCTCGACACGTTCGCAAACCTCCTACGATCGGTCATGAAGGCCGGGCGACTCCCGGCGGAAAAGCAGTGCTGCTAGTTCACGGACGGGTCGGTGGGGATCGATCGCAATCGCAGGATGTCGCGCATCGTATTCACTCGAAGATCGCGCATCGTCGTCCACCAAAGATCCTGGTCGACTCCCCTGAAGATGCGCTGGGCGTCCATCGGGGCGACGGTCCAAACTCCCTCCTCCACCTCCTTTTCGAGCTGCCCCGGAGACCAGCCCGAGAAGTTGGCGACGACCAGCGAGGGCTCGATCTCCTGAGTGATGAGGTGCTGCGACTTGGTTGCATCGAGCGCCACGTACAGGCCGGAGGCGACCTCGAGATCTGCCATCTTCGGCCGGGTGTGCAGCACCAGCAAGGGTCCAGCCACCGGACCGCCCAGGTGGAGCGGTTTATCCCAGGCGAAGTCCTCGTCGAACAACTTGCCGGCGAGGTCGGTCATCGTGGCGCTCGTCGGCAGGTTGAGGATGATCCCCTTGGCCCCTTGCTCCTCGCCATGTTCCAGAACGAGCACCACGGCCCGCGCGAAAATGGGGGAATCGACCTGCGGCGAGGCGATCAGCAGTCGTCCCTTCAGCGATGGTTGAGTCATCTTGAGTACCGCCCGTCGTTTCGAGTGGGGAGGCTCCACGATATTCTACGCTGCAATTTCAGAACCGGGCCTCCCGTTCACGCGATCGTCAGGCGAACATGCTGCCGTGGGGGCGGTTGCAGATGACGAAGGTGGTGCATTTGGAGAGGTCCTTGAGCCGCGTCGCGCCCACATAAGCGCACGCGCTGCGGATGCCGCCGGTGATCTCCTGCATGGTCTCCAGGACGGGCCCCTTGTAAGGGACGGAGACGGAACGGCCCTCGCAGGCGCGGTAGTCGCGACGACCGCCGGCGTACTTGTCGAGAGCCTCGCGGCTGGACATTCCGTAGAAGGTCAACGCCACGCGCCGGCCGTTCTCCTCGACCCATTCCCCTTCGCATTCGTCGTGCCCGGCGAGCATACCGCCGAGCATCACGAAGTCAGCCCCGGCGGCGAACGCCTTGACGACGTCGCCAGGGAATCGGCAGCCGCCGTCGGCGCAGACGTGCCCGCGAAGTCCGTGGGCGGCGTCGGCGCATTCGATGATCGCCGAGAGCTGGGGATAGCCGACGCCCGTCGTCCGCCGGGTCGTGCAAACGCTCCCCGGCCCGATCCCGATCTTCACCACGTCGGCTGCACCAGATATCAGCAACTCCTGGACCATGTCGCCGGTGGCGACGTTGCCGGCCATGATCGTCAGCGCCGGGAACGTGTCGCGGATTCGCTTCACGCGCTCGACGAAATACTTGGTGTAGCCGTTGGCCGCGTCGACGCAGACCATCTTCACGTCGGCCTTCTTCTTCACCGCGACGAGCTTATCGAACTCGTCGTCCTTCAGGCCGAGCGTAAAGAAGGTGGAGCTTGCGCGGGCCTCGTCGCGGAAGAAGTCGACGAGGGCCTCCTCGGGATAGTACTTGTGCAGACAGGTGAGCATCGGCGGGCCGATGGCCTTCGCCATGGCGAAGGTCCCGACCGTATCCATGTTCGCCGCGACGATCGGCACCCCGCGCCACACGCCGCCGCCGTTGAGAAAGCGATATTCCTGCTCCAGCTCGACCGTCGCCCGGCTGGGCGCCTCGGACCGCTTGGGGCGGATCAGCACGTCGTCGAAATCCAGCTTCGGGTCGTTGTCGATGCGCATGGGATGTCAGTCGTCTCCGGTAAGGGTAGAGTCCTGCGCCGGCATGGAGTGGCTGCGAGACCTTCGCCGATCTCATGGCCTCGCAAACGTGGCCATGGCACCCAGGTTCGTCTTCAGAGCCTTGCTTGGAGTTATGTTAGAGTCTCGCTCACTTCCATACACCCAGCATCAGCAAGAGTGAGACCGTACCGTCGATGATCGGCTCGTTGGTGGAGAAGTCGGCGAAGTCGTCGTGGAAGACGGCGAAGTCGGACTGGAACGGCGCGAGCGGGTCGTCGGCGAACGGGGAGAACTTCAAAGAGTCGTTGATCGCCTTCGTCACCGGCCCGTCGACCAGGCCTCCGACCGGCGCGCGGCCGGCGAGCTTGTAGAACATGTGGTGCGGCCGGCTCGACGCCACGCCCGCCTCAGGGACGCCGATGACGAACGAGACGCCCCACGGGTTCCGGCCGAAGATCCAGTCGCGAGCCTCGGCGGCCAAGGTGCGGAACTGGTCGTCGCCGGTCATCGCCTCGTACAACCGACCCTGGGTCGCAAATGCGATCACGTCGTTCGTCGAGCACCAGACGACCGGCGTGCCGATGCGGTACGGGTTCTTCATCGCCCGGTCGCGGATCCGTTCCAGGCCCGAGCGATAGTAGCCCGCCACCCTCGCCTGCACGTCGGGCGCGACGAGGTCGTGGAGCCGCCAGTGGGCCAGGTTGACGTAAGGGAAGAACTCGTAATGTCCGTGGGCGTCGCGGCCCATCCAGACGTTGTCGCCGGCCTGATCGGCGAAGGCGACGGCGTCAGCCAGGAAGGCGGACTCGTTGGTGGCTCGGTAGAGTTCGACGGCCCCCCATTCGAGGTCGTCCTTGTCGGTGCTCTCGCCGTAGTAGTGGGGCGCGAGCACCGGGACCGACATAGCCACGCCGGGGCTCGCCTTCGCCAGCCGGTACATTGACCGCGCCGTCTCCACGTTGCCGTTCAGGGCCATCGCCGCGGCGCATCGGGCGGCGAGACTGGCCTTGCCGGTGGAGGCGTTCTTGTACTTCGGCCCCTCGGGCTTCCCTGTCGCCGGCCAGGCGGAACGCGGGCCGCCGAGACCGTGGCCGTAGTCGGACTGGTCGTCGTGCCAGAGCGTCTGCGGCGGCCGATGATCGCGGTCGTCGCCGATCTGGACGTAGATCACATCAGGCTTGGGATGCAGCTTCTTGATCAAGGGAGCGCCATGGCGAGCCTCGGCCTGGGCCCCGTCGTCCTGAACGAGCTTCAACGCCGCGACGCAGTACGAGGTCGTGATCATGTGCTTGAGCCGATCGGCCGCGTCATGCCAGCCGCCGACGAGATCGACCTTCTCGTTCGTTTCGACGTCAATCGCGTCTTGAAGGTGGCACTTCGGTTGGCCGGCGATTGGGTCGTCTCCGCAGCGCTGGATCTGCATGAAATGGATGAGCGCCTTCGGGACCTCGGCATAGGCGTCTGGACCGATCGCGAACTCCGGCGACGAGGTCGCGCCGAACTCCACGCGATACCGCCCCGGCGTCTTCACGGCCGAGAAATCCAGCCGATAGTTGTGGGCGAACGGCCCCCACGCCCCCTGGTCCGGGCCAATGGAGGCTTCAAGGCTCCCGACGCGAAACGTCCCCGAGAGAGCGATCGGTCCCGAAAGGACGGCGACCTTCGGGTCGCCCGACAGGTAACCCACCTGATTGACGCGGATCCACGGACCCGGACCGGCTGGCGGCGGTACGGCGACGACCGGGGATATCAGGCCCAGGGCCACGATCAAAAGCGCGATGATCCTCTTCATGACCCGAGGATACCACGCCGCCCCACGCGGGCGAATCGCCTTGTGCGTCAGGCCGTCGCGGGCGATCATCGGGGCGTCGACCCTTGAGGAAAGCCCGGGAGGAATGCGTCCGATGCCCGTATTGAGACAGATCGCGTTGCTGGGCCATCCGGTACTGCGGACGCCCGCCGAGCCCGTCGCGTTCCCGCTATCGGACGAGATCCGCGCCCTGGTCGACGACATGCTGGCGACGATGCGCGAGGCCGACGGCGTGGGGATCGCCGCGCCCCAGGTCTACCAGTCGCTGGCGATCTTCATCGTCGCCCCCCGTCCCAACCCGCGCTACCCAGACGCCGTGGAAGAGCCGCCGATCGTCGTGATCAACCCCGAGATGATCGAGCGCTCGGCCGAAATGGAGCGCGGCTGGGAGGGCTGCCTGAGCATCCCCGGCATCCGCGCCGAAGTCCCTCGCCACCGCCGAATCGTGGCGAGCTACCAGGACGTCCAGGGCGCCCGCATCGTCCGCGAGTTCGAAGGATTCCCCGCCCGCATCTTCCAGCACGAGGACGACCACCTTCACAGCCTGGTCTTCCTCGACCGCCTGGAAAGCCCCCGCGACGTCGTCGCCGAGCGCGAATATCAGAAGCGACTCGCGCGCGGCTGACAACACGTCGTAGCAATCACCTCGGCGCGAGCTTGGTGACCAGGACGACCGAGTCCTCAACTCCGGCAAGGGCGTGTGGCTCGCGCGCCGCGAGGTGCAACAGGCTGCCGGCTCGCAGGTCGTGAACGACGCCGCCGGCCCTGAAGGCGATCCGACCCGAGAGACACTGCACGGTGATCGGCCCTGGGGCGTGGTGCTCGGGGATCTCCACCCCCTTCGCCAGCAGGAGCCGCTTCAGCTCGAATGCGTCGGTCTTCACCAGCGTTTCGATCTTTCGGCCGCCGACCGGGATCTCCACGCCCTTCAGGAGTTCGATCGCTTCCACGGAAGCGGTTTGAGGCTCGGACATCGCAACGTCCCTTCGTGATGACGCCTTCCCCCTTCGAGGGAGATGGTCGTTAAGATTCGGACTCTCAACTCAATGGGCCGACGCCGGTTCGACGGAGAAACTGCGGGCGACGGCGTCGGGCTCGGGATCGAGCGACCAGCCGCCTTTCAGACCCAGGACGAACCAGCCCAGGGCCAGAATGCCGATCGCGAAGATGGTGTCGCCGATGATCCGCATCCAGTGCAGGCGCTGGATCGTCGGGCTTTGCATGAAGTCGGCCGAGCGCGCGTACCACATGCCGTGCTCGACGCTGGCCCAGGTCTGGAGCAAGCCCACCGGCAGCAGGCTGAGCAGAACCATCAGAACCAGACCCAGGTTGATCGACCAGAAGGCGAATGTCAGAACGCCCGTCTTCCAGGTCCGCCGGACCGTCAGACCCTTCAGGCAGAAGAGCGCCAGGCCAAAGCCCAGCATGCCGTAGACCCCGAAAAGCGCCGTGTGGCCGTGCACGGGCGTCGTGTTCAACCCCTGCATGTAGTAGAGGGCGATCGGCGGGTTGATGAAGAACCCGAACAACCCCGCGCCGACGAGGTTCCAGAAGGCCACGGAGACGAAAAAGAGGATCGGCAACCGATAGGCGTCGACCCACGGCCGCGCCCGGCTGAGCGTCAGGTTTTCATACGCCTCAAAGCCGATCAGGACCAGCGGCACGACCTCCAGGGCGCTGAAGACCGCTCCCAACGAGGTGACGACCGTCGGCGTCCCCGTGAAATACAGGTGATGGAACGTGCCGATGATCCCTCCCGAGAGGAAGATCGTCGTCGAGAACAACACGGCCGCCGCCGCACTCGACGTCTTCAAGAGACCCATCCGAGTGAAGAGGAACGCGATGACCACCGTGGCGAAGACCTCGAAGAAGCCCTCGACCCACAGATGGACCACCCACCACCGCCAGTATTCGGCGATGGCCAGGTTCGTGTGGCGATGCCACATCAAGCCGGGCGTGTAGAACAGCGGGATCGCCGCCGAGGCCAGCAGGAAGAGGCCCAGCAGATGCCGGTTCGTCTCCGGACGACGGAACGCCGGCCAGATCGCCCGGACCATCAGGCCCAGCCAGAGGAACAACCCGACGGCCAGAAAGAGCTGCCAGAACCGGCCCAGGTCGACGTACTCGTACCCCTGATGGCCGAACCAGAAGTTGGCGACGTTCCCCAGCCTCTGCTGCACCGCTAGCCACTGGCCGAACATCGAGCCGACCACGATGACCAGCACGCAGACGAACAGGAAGTCGACGCCCGCTTTCTGGAACTTCGGCTCGTGGCCCGAAACCGCCGGCGCGATGAACAGGCCGGTTGCCAGCCAGGCGGTCGCGATCCAGAAAATGCCCAACTGCGTGTGCCAGGTCCGCACCACGCTGTACGGCAAGACCTTCGCGAGTGGAATCCCGTAAAAGCCCGACCCCTCGACGCCGTAGTGCGCCGTCACCGCCCCCAGGCCGACCTGTACGACGGCCAGGGCGATCACGACCCAGAAATACTTGAGCGTCGCCCGCATTGAGGGCGTCGGATCGAGCGCCAGCAGCGGGTCGCGCTCCGGAGGCTCATGGTGCTGGGTTTCCCTCTCCTCGCGGCCGCGTTGAACGGCGAAGACCCAGGTCAACGCTCCAACGCCCGCCAGCAGCGAGACGAAACTGACGACCGACCAGACGACGACTTGGCCTGACGGTCGGTTCTCAATCAACTCCTCCGCCGGCCAGTTGTTGGTGTACGTGATCGTCGAGCCTGGCCGATCCGTCGAGCACGCCCACGAGGCCCAGAAGAAGAACGCGGCGATCTGCGCCCGGCGCTCCGGAGTCTTGATCGTGTCGGTCGGAATGGCGTAAGCGTCGCGCAGGCCGCTCAACTGCGGGTCATCGCCGAAGAGGGAATCGTAGTGTCCGGCGACGGCCGTGATCGCCTCTCCCCGAACGGGAGAGACGGTCAAGTCGCCGGTCGCCGGGTCGTAGGTGTTGTGACGGATCTCGTTCTTCAGACGCTCACGCAGCGCGGCGCGGGATTCGGCGTCGAGCGTCTCGTAGTTCGCGCCGCCCTTTTGGACCGCCCAGCGATCGAGGATCCAGGTCAATTCGCGGTGGAGATAGTCGGCCGACCAGTCGGGCGCCACATACGCGCCGTGCCCCCAGATCGAGCCCACCTCCTGACCTCCCATCGACTGCCAGACGTTCTGGCCCTCGCGGACGTCGTCTCCCGTGAAAAGCACCTTGCCGTCGGTCGTCACGACTCGCGAGGGGATCGGAGGCGCCATCCGGTACAGCTCCGTCCCGTAATAGATCAGGACCGTGAACGAGCCGACCAGGACCGCCGCCAGCCCCAGCCACAACCTCCCATAGCGCATGGAGTCACCCTCCCCAACACGTCGCGAAGGACGCGTCGAAGTCTCATGAAGTGTTCGGTCATCGAACCAACCGACGCAGGCCGCTCAGCCCGCCGTCAGGCCAAGCACCTTGACCATTCCCTCGCGCATCCGACGCGCCCGACCCAGGAACGCTTCGGCTTCTTCCGGCGTGCAGACCTCGCGGACCGTCGCCTCGAACAGCTCCAACCAGCGATCGAAATGGCCAGCGGCCATCCCCTCAATCCCACGATGCACCTCCACCGGGCGGCCCTGATACCGCCCCGTGCCGTTCATCGCCGTGGACCAAAAGTCCGCCATCCGATCCAGATGCCGATCCCAGTCGAGAATCCGACGAGCGAAGATCGGCCCCAACCAATCGTCGCTCGCAACCCGGCGGTAAAACTCCACCACCAGTTCACGGATCCGCCCCTCGGACACGGCCGGCCCCTCGGACCACCGCGTCCCCAACCCGGGCGTGTAAGATGTCGACATGCCCGCGCCTCATCACCATCCCGACCAGGCGGCCGGGCTTTTAATCTGCATTCCAAATGCATATTATTCTTGGAGACGGGTCCTGTCAATCGGTCAAGGAACTCCTGAGCGGAGGAAAGGCGGCAGGCGACGATGCAGTTGACGCAGTTCTCCGACTATGCCTTGCGCACGGCGATCTATTTGGGAACACGCGAGGATCGATCGGCGACCGTCGATGAGATCAGCCGGGCGTACGGGATCTCGCGGCATCACCTGGTTCGGGTCGTGCAGACACTGACCGAACTGGGCGTGGTGGCCTCTCGGCGAGGGCGCGGCGGCGGGATACGACTCGCGATGGAGCTGTCTGCGATCAACGTCGGATGGTTGATCCGCCGGACCGAGCCTCATTTCGACGTGGTGGAGTGCTTCCGGCCCGAGACCAACACCTGCCCGATCGCCCCGGCCTGTGGCCTGAAGGGGGCCCTTTATCGAGCTCGCGAGGCGTTTCTCGCCGTGCTGGACGAGTACACGCTGGACCAACTCCTGACGCGCAAGGGGGAGTTGGTCCAGCTCCTGGATGCGTCTCTGTTGAGGAATTCCAAGTCCAGCGAAGCGGATTGAGTCGAGTTCAATCCTCGCCGGCCTGACGACGGCAGGTCTGAACGCGGTCGACGTCGCCGACAGCCAGGAAGATCGTCGTCATCCGCCGCAGACAGCAGCGGCAAGAGACGCCGTCGAGATCCACGCCGCGAAGCAGCTCGTAGGCCTCCTCGCGACGCCCGGCGTGATCCAGGAGCGTCGCCAGCGAGATCCGGTACAACTCCGCATCCGGCGCCAGAGCGTGCGCCTTGGCGACGTAAGAGAGCGCCGTCTCCAACGGCCGCCCGAGCCGCCGCAGGTAGAAGGCCGCCCCGAAATAGGCCTCCGCATGGTCCGGTCGGCGGCGGATCAGTTCCACGCAGACGTCCAGCGCCTGTTCGAACTCGCCGAGGTATCCGAGGCCCGCCGCAATCGCCGGCATCAATCGCTCCGGACAACGGCCGTCAGACGCCAGCGCCTGATAAACCGCGCAAGCCGGCGCTGAACGCCCCGTCCGCGCCAGGCTCTCGGCCAGCGCGCAGGTCGCCGTGGGATCGAAGGGGACCAGCGCCTGCGCCGTTTCCAACGCATCCCGAGCCCCCGTGTAATCCCCCGAACGATGCCGCAATAACCCCACGAACCGCCAGAGCGGTCCGTTGTCCCCTTCTTCCTCCAGCGCCAGCTCCGCCAGGTCCCCGGCCGCATCGAGGTCCCCAGCCCCCGCCAGCTCGAAGCAACGGCTCAGGATGTCTCCGCCCTGACTCATGGCGCGCGCCTCCGCATCCCCGTTCCAGGATCGCCGACGAATTGCAATTGAGATTCAGTCTCAATTGCAATGTAATTATCATCCCCTGTGGGAGGGACGGCTGTCAAGCCGGTAGCTTCATGGAGAGGCGGTCGTCAGAGTTCCTCGTGAACGCGAACGCCGTTGCGTCGGACGATGTAGGCGGGGACGCCGACGACGGTGACGTCGGGTGGGACGTCCTTGACGACGACGGCGTTGGCGCCGATCCGGGCGCGATCGCCGACGACGACGCCGCCGAGGACCTTCGCCCCTGCGCCGACGCCCACCTCATCGCCCAGGGTTGGGAAACCAGGCTTCGGACCGACGCCCAGGGTCACCTGCTGGTTGATCCAGCATCCCGATCCGATCTTGTCGGCCACGATGACCGCCCCGATCCCGTGCTGAAGGACCAGGCCGGGCCCAATGCTCCCGGCGTGCAGCAACATGCACTGCAACGGCGGACAGAGGAACCAGAACGGCCGCGCGATCCCGCCGACGCGATAGTAATAGAGCGACCGATATTCAGGAAACACGCTCATGAGCGTCAGGAAGTCCTGAAGCAGGGACGGAGCCCCTGAAGCGCGACCGAGAAACGCTTCTCCCCAACGGCAAACGTCCTGGTCGATCAGCCCTCGGTTGGCGCTGAATCGCCACAGGACCAGAAACGGACTCAGGCGGACGAGGTTGAACCAGTAACCGACGACGCGATGAGACGCCCGGAACGCCGGATGCTTAATCATGGATGTTGGGGATCCCGACTCGATCGCCGGCGAAGCGTTCGCGCCTCCCGGCCGATGGCAGCCGCCCGGCGACGCCTCATCGCGGACTGGATTGCTTCGCCATTCTATAAATAACTCCCACAAGGAGCAAACAGAGGGGCGTCGACCGCATCAAGTCACCAAATCACACATCAACACGCGTTCACCAACGGCCCCCCGATCGGCGGCGTCCGACTGTTTTCGGATTAAGCACGACCGCGCGCAACAGGCGCGGACGGCGAAGGACCGTCCTCAACGATTCCACCCCCGCGCGGATCGTTGCAACCGCAAGATCATCGCCAAACTCGATTTACATTGCATTTCATTAGAATCCATCGATCCCGGCACGCCCGTTGCCTTACGGGCTGACCGCTCCATTCGCCAAAGCGAGCGTCCGCACCCTCCAGCCGGCAACGGCCTTGGAAAACAAGACTGCGAACACGCTGTCATGAAACCTGTGGAGCTCCCCAGCAACGATTGCCTGGTCCTCATTCTCAGAAAATCCTCGGGTTCGACCGACATTTTCTGCTTGCCTTGATTCACCCCGCGGTTTATCTCAGACTGTCACCTATAAGAGCTTTTTTTGGCCGCACGCCTCCCTTTCGACGTCTCGTCTTGAGAGCTCGACGATTCTCTATTTCAGCCGCCCTGAACGGTCTGGCGAGATGATGGTCTCGTGCGCGTTCGCGGTGCGTTTTGCATCACTGGCAGGCTCGCATCGTCAACACAGGAGCGCTAGTTCATGACGTCTCTTCCGTGTCGCCCCCGACGAGCTCGATCGGGTTTCACACTGATCGAGTTGCTCGTCGTCATCGCCATCATCGCCGTTTTGATCGCACTGCTTTTGCCGGCCGTGCAGTCGGCCCGCGAGGCGGCGCGTCGCGCCCAGTGCGTCAACAACCTCAAGCAGATCGGTCTGGGTCTGCACAACTACCACGATACCTGGGGGGTCTTCCCTCCGGGCGAAGGCTTCGGCGCGACGTCGGTCAACGTGGCGATGCTCCCCTATGTGGAGCAGCAGATGCTCTGGGCGTCGTTCAACTCGTCGCTCAACCAGCGCTGGCTCTGGACCCAGCCGGAGAACACGACGGTCCTCCAGGCCCGGGTAGGCGCCTACACCTGCCCGTCCGAGGTCAACACCGGCCGCTCCAGCGACGGCTGGAACACCTACGCGGTCAACTACGCCTGGAACTCGGGCACCTGGTGGCCGCTGACCCAGAGCTGGAACGGCGTTTTCGGCCGGACCTACGACGACGACGCCACCGTTCAGCCTTTCAGCCGCACGAGCATCACCTTCGCCTCCTTGCCGGACGGTTCCAGCAACACGCTGCTCTCCGCCGAGGTCGCCAACGGCCCGCTGAGCACCGGCGCCGGCCGGACCCGCGTCTCCGACTGCTATGAGGTTCGCGGCCTCTCCAAGTCGTCCACCCTGGCGCAGGTCAACGCCGCGCTCGCCGGACTCAACTGGTCCACCGGCCCGATCCCCTGGAGCGGCGGCTGGCGGTACAAGGGCTACCCCTGGGTCGAGGGAAGCATGTGGCGGAGCTGGTTCAACACCATCCAGACGCCGAACAAGATTTGCGCCAGCGAGGACGACGTCTCCTGGTGGTACATCATCAAGCCGGCCTCGTCGTACCACCCCGGCGTGGTCAACGCCGCCCTCTGCGACGGCAGCGTCAAGGCGTTCAAGGAATCGGTCTCCCAGCAGGTCTGGATGGCGCTCAGCACCCGAGCGGGCGGCGAGGTCATCTCGTCCGACTCGTACTGATCGCCCCATGACGCCTTCGATCCATCCCGACCCATTCAGGAGCCTTGCCTTGAAGAGCCGCTCGCTGTCACTCTTCGTCTCCCTGGTGTCTCTCGTGATGCTTCTTCCTCTGGCCCCCGGCTGCGACGGCGAATCCGCGCCGACGCCGACCGACAAGAAGCCCGAGGAACTTCAGAAGGAACAGCAAGACATCATGCGGAAGGAATACGGCCCCGGCGTCGACAAGGCCAAGAAGCGCTGAGCCGTCCGCTGCCAAACGCGACGCCCCGCGGGAATTTCCGCGGGGCGTTTTCGCGCGCGGAGTCGGCTCAGGCGATGATCGTCAATCCGACGCCCTCCCCGCCCCGACGGCCTCGGTTGAGACGGGCGGCTTGTACGAACCTGGCGGAACTCGAAACGA
Source organism: Paludisphaera rhizosphaerae (assembly GCF_011065895.1). Lineage (NCBI taxonomy): Bacteria > Pseudomonadati > Planctomycetota > Planctomycetia > Isosphaerales > Isosphaeraceae > Paludisphaera > Paludisphaera rhizosphaerae. The sequence continues at coordinate 106,650 of NZ_JAALCR010000005.1, forward strand.
GATCGCCAGCCGATTCCAGCCGTTGATCAGGACGACGGCCCAGGTCAGGTCGGCCAGCTCCTGCTCGGTGAAGTGCTCGCGAGCCTGTTCGAAGACGGCGTCGGAGACCCCCTCGGAGATCCGGGTGACGGCCTCGGTCCAGGCGAGCGCCGCACGTTCGCGGTCGCTGAAGAACGGCGTCTCTCGCCAGGCGGTCAGAGTGTAGATGCGCTGTTCGGTCTCGCCGTGGGCGCGGGCGTCCTTCGTGTGCATGTCCAGGCAGAAGGCGCAGCCGTTGATCTGCGAGGCGCGGATCTTCACCAGCTCCAGCAACGAGTGCTCCAGCCCGCAGCGGGCGAGGTAGCCGTTGACCGCGTACATCGCCTTGATCGGTTCGTGCGACAGGTTCGCGTAATTCAGCCGGGCTTCCATGGATTGACTCCTTTGGGGCTCTCCGGATCGGTCGACCAGAGGGCCAGCTTGTCGGGGTTCAGGACGGCGAAGACGGCGGCGACCGATTCACCGCTCGGATCGAGGGCGACGGTGGCGACCTCGAACGGTTGGCCGCCGACCGTCAGGGCGACGCCCGATCGACCGTTAACGACCGTGAGCGCGATCTCGCCGACGGCCTGGAACTTCCGGAAGGCGACGGTCAACAGCCGGGCCACCTTGTGGACGCCGACCACCGGCCGGGGCGCGGCGAACGCCTTGCCCCCGCCGTCGGACGTGAGCACGACGTCGGCGGCGAGCATCGACTCCACGGCCTTCACGTCGCCGTCTCGGCAAGCGGCGAAGAACCGTTCCGCCAGCGCATCCGCCTGGGCGGGGTCGGGACGGAACCGGGGCTCGCGAGCTTCCAGCCGCTTCCTCGCCCGCGAGGCGATCTGACGGACGTTCTCCGGCGTCTTGTCGATCAGCTCGGCAACCTGCTCGAAGGAGTAGCCGAACACCTCCCGAAGCAGATGCACGGCGCGCTCAGCCGGAGACAGAGTCTCCAGCAGAACGAGGAACGCCATCGACAGCGATTCCGCCATCTCGGCGCGGTCGGGGGTCGCCCCGGCCCACGAGGAAGGGACCGGCTCCGGCAGCCACGGCCCAACATACGTCTCGCGACGAACTTTCGCCCGTCGCAATCGGTCGATGCAGATCCGCGTCGCCGCCTTCACCAGCCAGGGCTCGGGGTCGAGGACCTCGGACTCGTGCTGTTGAAACCGCAGGTAGGCGTCCTGCACCACGTCCTCGGCTTCGGCGGCGTCCCCTAGCATCCGGTACGCCACCGCCAGCAGTTTCGGCCGCAGCCGTTCCACGTCCGCTTCGCCCATCACTCTTCTCCAATCTCCTCGATCAGCCTCAAGGACGAAGTGGTCCTCCCAACAGTGACAGCCCCCGTGATTTTCTCCGGAGGCCACCGGCGAGTTCTCAAAAATACCTCGCAAAGGCGGCGCGGTTTTCGAGCGTTTTGCGTGTTCGCCGATGAACGGCGGCTCCCTTCCAACCGCAAGCCGGCGGCTTCCCGTCGGCGCGGGGCGTCGCCGACGAGAAGGGGTGGACCATGCGCGACTCGCATTCGAATCGTAGGCGGCGAGTGAAGGAGTTCCGCCGAGGCCGGCGTCGGCTCATGGCCTGGCCCGAGGTCCTGGAAGTGCGCCGACTGCCGGCGACGATCACGGTCAATTCGGCGGTCGACGACGCACCGGCGCGCGACGGTTCGATCACGCTCCGCGAGGCGATTCTGATCGCGGACGGCTCGCTCGCCGTCGCCTCGCTCTCGGCGGCCGAACAGGCCCTGGTCTCCGGGACGGTGAATTCGGGCGGGACGAATCGGGACAAGATCCAGTTCGCCATCCCGGGCTCCGGCGTGCATACGATCGCGCTCGTCGCCCCCCTTCCTTCGATCAGCGACCCCGTCGAGATCGACGGCTACTCGCAGTCAGGCGCGAAGGCGAACTCTCAACGCTACGGCTCGGACGCGACGATCCTGATCCAGATCAGCGCGGGGGGAAGCTCGACGGTCCTGCAGCTCGACGGCGGCGGCTCGCTAGTCCGAGGGCTCGCGATCGGCGGCGGCGACGTCGGCGTGGTGATCCGCTCCGACGGGAACGTGGTGGAGGGCTGCTACCTTGGCGTCAGCGCGAGCGGCGACGCCCTCGCCGCGAGCTTCTCCAGCCAGGTCTGGGTCGTCACCGGGACGGGCAACCTGATCGGCGGAGCCACGCCGGCGGCGCGGAACGTGATCGCCGGCGGTTCGAGCAATGGGGCCGTCGGAATGGTCACCGTCGGCAACACGTTCGATTCTCTCCCCGCCCCCGTCGACACCCGCATCTGGGGGAATGACCTCGGCCTGAACGCCGCCGGTACCGCTGCACTGGGCGGCACGACGGGGATCGCCGTCGCGGAAGGGATGAACACGCGGATCGGAGCCGATGACAGCGGCGACGGCGCGACGGACGACACGGCGAGCGCCGGGAACGTCATTTCGGGCGTCGGCGGCCCGGGGATTCTCGTCCAGGGTCCCGGCTCGGCGGACGTCTTCGACGGCCTGACCATCCAGGGCAACCGCCTCGGGACGGATCCCCGGGGCCAATCCGCCATCCCCAACAGCGGCGTCGGGATTCAGTTCTCCAGCAGCACTCCCCTGCAACACGTCCGCATCGGCGGCTCGACCAACAGGGCCGGCAACGTGATCTCCGGCAGCGGCGTCGACGGGATCCAGCTTGGCCTCGGCGACTTCACAATCCAGGGCAACCTCATCGGCACTGACGTCTCCGGCAGCCGCGCACTGCCCAATACGGGCTACGGCATCGCCGTCTCAGGGGACGGCAATCCGGGGTCGATCCTCATCGGCGGGACCGCCCCCAACGCCGGCAACCTGATCTCCGGCAACGGGACCGCTGGCATCGGCATCACGGCTGCGGGGATCCACAGCCTGGACATCCAGGGAAACAAGATCGGGACCAACGCTTCAGGAAACCTCCCGATCCCGAACGGGACCGACGGCATCACGGCCTACGACGGACCGTCGCGGATCGGCGGGACCGCCGCAGGAGCGGGAAACGTGATCGCCTTCAACACGCGGGCGGGGATCGCCGCGGGCGAGTCCCCGGCCGGGGTGGGCCGGACCTACGTCGCCACGATCCTGGGGAACAGCATCTTCGGCAACGGGACGCTCGGCATCGACCTGGGCGGGGTCTTCATCGCCGGCGGCGGCGCCACGGCCAACGACCCCACCGACTCCGACGTCGGCCCCAACGACTACCAAAACTTCCCCGTCATGACGAGCGTCACGCGCGTCTCCGGAGGCACGAGGATCATCGGCTCGCTCCAGAGTCTTCCGAACAAGACGTACACGATCCAGATCTTCGGCAATGACGCCGTCGAAGCCTCGGGCCACGTCCAGGGCAAGACGTTGCTGAGCACCTTCGCCGTGACGACGGACTCGTCGGGAGCGGCGAGCTTCGATCGAATCGTCGCCGATTCCTCCTCGGTCGCCTTCGGCGCAACGGCCACCGACGACGCGGGGAAGACCTCCGAGTTCGGCGGCGTGACCGCTCCGCCCCCGGCCGCTTCGGCCGACGTCTCGGTTTCGGCCTCGGCGAGCGTCTCCTCGGCCAGGCCCGGCGACCAGATCACCTATCGATTCGTCGTCACGGTGCCGTCCGGCGGACCGAGCCCGACCAATCCCTCGCTCACGATCCCGATCCCCGCTGGGACGCACCTCGTCGGGTTCGCCGTCCCCAACAGTTGGACCAGCCTCGGAAGCGACGCGATGGCGAAAGCCACGGCGACCCAGGCGGGCGCCGGTTCTTCTCTGACGTTCAGCCTGGTCGTCCAGGTCGATTCCGGGATCGCCGACGGCCGAGCCCTCGTCGCGCGGGGGGCGTTCGCCAGCGGCACGCCCGACCCGAACGCCGCCAACGATTCCGCCTCGGCGAGGGTCGTCGCCTCAAACCCGACCTCGCCGCCGACGCCGGAGACTCCGTCGGCCTCGATCGGCTCGGCCGCTTACAGCCAGGCCGAGGGGAATTCCGGGACGCGGTTCGTCGAAATCCCCGTCGCACTCTCATCGGCCCCGACGTCGAACGTGACGCTACGTTTCCAGGTGGTCGGCGGTTCCGCCGCGGCGGGTTCGGACTTCCTGATCCCCGACGACCTCACGTTGAGCTTCACACCCGGCGGCCCGCTCACGCAGGTCATCCGGGTCGCCGTCATCGGCGATGCGACGGTCGAACCCGACGAGACGTTCCAGGTCGCCCTTGTCGCCGGCGACGGATACACCCTGGGGGGGCTGACCTCCACGACCGTCACCATCGTCAACGACGACGTCGCCCCAATTCCTCCCCCGCCGTCGGAGCCCTCGCCGCCGCCCGCCGACGTCGTCGCGCCCAGCATCGTGGCGGTGAGACGATACGGCATCCACCACCAGCCGACCACGCTGACCGTGACGTTCACCGAGCCCGTCGCCGGGGCGACCAACCCGACGCTCTACCGGATCGTCGACCCAGGGCGGGATCGGCGGTTCGGGACTCGCGACGATTCCACCTTCACGGCCTCGAACGTCGATCTCGACGCCGCCGGCGCGACGGCCACCCTTCACCTGGCGCGGCAGTTGAACCTCCACCTCGTCTACCGCCTGAACGTCGGCGCGGGGATCGCAGACGCCTCAGGCAACGCACTCGCCGGCGACTCGTCGTTCAGGATCGACGCCTCGAACCTCGGCGTCGCCACCCGAAGGTCGCGAGGGACGATCCGTCCCCTCCAAGCCCCGGCCGTCCCCCGTGCGGCGCACAAGCCGATCGCCGCCCACATGCTCCTCCAACGGAGACCATCCGCCGCGCACCCAATCGCCTCGTCCTGACGCTTTCGGAGATCAACCGGGCGACCCGAACGATGTAGGGCGGGAGTCCTCGAGGAGAAAGGCCACGCCGGTCTCGGTTCTGAGCCCGACAGCTCAGGGCCGAGAGCCGGGACCTTGGCTCGTCTCTTCAACGTCGCTCGTCCTCGCAGGCTTCACGGCGCCCAGGAGCGAAGCGAACCGAGCCAACCCCGGTTTCAGTCGTTGCATGGCGCCGTCGAAGAGGACGTCTCGCTCCTCGGGTCCAGCGCGAAGCCCCTCTTCGATGTTGCTGTAGCCGCGCACGATCAGATAGACGCCGGCGGTCAGCAGAATCAGATAGATGTCGCCCCGGCTATAGTTTCGCTCCATGGCGTCGGAGAAGATCCGCGAGGTCGCGGCGTAGATCCCGGCGGCCACCTCAGTCATTCCGTAGACGACCTTCGCCTTCTTGCGAAACAGGTAGAACGCCCCGCCGATGATCGGCAGAACGAGACACATCGAGACCTGACCGACGGTCGGATTGGCGAACGAGTACCTCAGGTACCAGTCGGCGACGTCGCCGGTCGATGCCGCGAGGAAATAGAACAACGCCCCACAGACGGCCGCAAGCACCGTGGCCCCGACGCTGCAGATCAGCCGTGCGGGAAGGCCGTCGCCGAAGGAAGGAACGCGCCAACGATTCAACGCGCGGTGCAAGACCAACTGAAAGACGACGAGGAACGGCACGGCGTCGGCGGCCGACCGAATCAAGCAATCGTAAAGGCTTCTCGTCCGGGCGACGTGATAGATCGAAACCAGCCCGATCAGCGGGACGCCCAACTCGATGAGACCCCAAAGCCTCTGCGATCGTCCGCCGACCTTCTCCGCTGCCGCCATGAACGTCCCCTCGCCTCCCCGGCCAAACGCTCCAGAAATCGCATTCTGGTCGTAAGATCTCTGAAGAAGGAGTCACCGTGAAAGTCACCCTGATCAAGACCTCACGCCGATGCTGCGAACCTCCACCAAACGTCGAAACGCGGCCGAACGAAGCCAGCGAGTCAACCGCGCAAGCTTAATTCACACAACAACTTAACAACAATAACACCGCACCGTCCAAACGACAATCAAAGCCAATCGAAGCCGCCGTCAGCGGGGAATGGTCAGCGATCGGTAGTCGTCGGAGTCAAGGTCGAGAAGGCCGACGGTGAACTCGGACGCGCGGTAGAGGGCGCCGGGGTTGATGAAACGGGTCGGGCCCTGACGCTCGTCGCGGCGGAGGTGGGTGTGGCCGGAAAAGAAGTAGTCGGGAGCTTCGGCGGTGAGGCGGTCGATCTCGCGGCGCGAGTCGCCGTGGGTTACGGCGATCCGCCGGCCCCCCAGTTCGATCAGGCCCCCCTGCTCCAGGCAAGTCGCTCCAGTTCGACGCATGGCCAGGCGGAGGTCGTCTGGGTAATAGTCGCAGTTCCCAAAGACGATGTAGGCCGGAGCGCCGACGATCTCCTCAACCACGTCGGGGATGGTAAGGTCGCCGCAATGGATCAAGGCCTCGGCCCCGCCGGCCAGCAGCGAGGCCACGGCGCGTCGGGCGCGCTCCACCTGGTCGTGCGTGTCGGAAAGAATGCCGATGCGCATGGATCGATCGTCCCAAAGCCGAGGCAGGTTTTGAAGCCGCATTCATGTTGCATGGTCGCACCATCCTGGATCATGAGCAAGGGTCGTTCAGCGCGATTTTGCAGGTCCAGGACTGGCGTGAGCGTGCACCGGCGGGTACACTTCAAGTGGAGTCACAGCCTCGCCGCGAGGCCCGCTCGGTCCCATCTTCACTTCGGGGCCGTTCGAGACCATTCGGGGGCTTGGGCTCTGCGTCCACCCCGTCGGTGGATGTGCGACCGACCTGAAGGAAAGGGACGGTCGCGGGGAGCGCGAACCTGGCCCGGGATCTTTCGGTCCCTTGAGGGGTCGGGCTGGCGTCCCCAGGGTTTTCCCGCGCCGCGCGGGGAGGTGTCCCATGTCGATCGGAATGAAGTCGCGTACGAAGACCAAGTCCAAGAAGGCCCAGGCGTCCAAGGCGTTGCGTCCTGTGACCCAGGAGCCGTCCTTCGATCTCGAGAAGACGGCCGTCCACGTCGTGGGCAAGCCGGCCGAGGTCGAACCCCAGGAATACTCCGCCCTTCCGGCCGAAGAGCCCGAAGCGGCCGTTCAAAGCGCCGAGGCTCCCGACGCCGGCTACGGCCGTTGCACCGAGTCGTCGGATTGGGAGAATCGCGGTCGCAGCTGACGAAGGAGCGGAGCGGTCGGGCCAGGACGTCCTGGTTCGCCCGAAGGCCCCACCGCACCGTCCCACCGGCGTCCTTAGAGCCGGTCGAGCGACGTCCCCGAGGATCCTCTCCTACCGGAACGGCCGAGCGCCCAACGCCCTCGGCCGTTCGGCGTTTCGAAGGCTGCCCTCGTTTCTCAGCGAGGCTCGACGAGCACCTTTTCAGCGGCCGCCAGACCCAGGGCCACGTCGCGGTCGCCGATCCGGCAGACCACTGCGCCGGCCTCGGGCCGGTTCTCGCGAAGCTGCCCGAGCGCGTTGAGATCGAGGCCGCACTCGGTCAGATACCGCAGGAACGCCGGGTCCTGATCCATGACCCGGACGACGCGGAATCCCGCCCCGGCCCGACACCGCGCCAGGGGGATTCCCTTGGGCTCATTGAGCGAGCCGTCGGCGGCGGGAATGGGATCGCCGTGGGGGTCGACGGCCGGATGGCCCAGGAACCGCTCGATGCGGTCGATGAGCCGTTCGGAAACGGCGTGCTCCATGTGCTCGGCTTCCTCGTGGACCTCGTCCCAGGACATGTCCAGGGTCTTGGCGAGGAACAGCTCCAGCAGCCGGTGGCGGCGGATGACCATCAGGGCCAGGCGGTTGCCGGCCTCGGTCAGCCGGGCGCCTTCATAGGGGGTGTACGTCGCCAGCGACGCCTCGGAGAGCGTCTTGAGCATCCCCGTCACGGTCCCCGGCGACACCCCCATCGCCTGGGCGAGTTCTCCGGTGGCGACGGCCGCCCCGGCCGGGCTGCGGTCGGCGATCAGGGCGATCGTCTTGACGTAGTTCTCAACGGTCAGGCTGGCCACGGCGGTCGTCTCGGCTTCGAGGTCGTCGGAGAGGGGGTCGAACAGCAAGGTCGGGCCGTGTCAGGCTTCGGGAGCCGAAGACGCCCCGATCGGTTCGGGGAGTCGCTCGCCGACGCGCAGCCAGGCCGCTTTCAGGTAGGCGCCTTCGGGAGCGTCAAGGGCCACGGGATGGTCGGCCGAGGCCCCGGTCATGGCCAGAAGCTGCACGCTCCGGTTGGCCTTGCGCGAGGCCGCCTTGAGCAGCCCCTGGAACTCGGCCGGGTCCAGCAGGCCGGAGCACGAGCAGGTCAGCAGCAGGCCGCCGGGCTCCACCAGGCCCATCCCCAGGACGTTCAGGTCGAAGTACTTCCGCTTGCCGGCCGAGACCTCCTCGCGGTCGGGGATCAGCTTGGGGGGATCCAGCACGACCACCCCGTATTCGCGGCCGTTGACCCCCATCTGCCGCATGTAGCCGAAGGCGTCGGCGTGGACCGCGTCCAGCCGGACGTTGTTGGCGTTGCCGTTCTCCTTGGCGAGCGCAACGGCCTTCTCGTCCAGGTCGACGCAAGTGACCTCGCGAGCCTCGCCGCGAAGCAGCGCGTTCAGGCCGAAACCGCCCGTGTAGCAGCAGGCGTCCAGCACGGCGCGACCCTTGCAGAACTTCGCCAGTTCCCGGCGGTTGTCCCGCTGGTCACAGAAGAAGCCCGTCTTGTGGCCCTCGGCGAAGTGGATCCGGTAGCGGACTCCGTGCTCCTGGATCGTCACCCGAGGCGGCAGCCCGGGGCTGGCGAGAGGCCGGCCGGCGAAGTCCTCCTGCAGGGCCACCCGCTCGTCGACCCGGACGCGGAAGTGCTTCGTCCCCATCCGCTTCGCCAGGACGTCCAGGATCGGGCCGATCCGCTGGTACATCCCCAGGCTGAAGATCTCGACGGAGAGGACGTCGTCGAAGCGGTCGACGATCAGGCCGGAGAGGCCGTCCCCCTCGGCGTGAATCAGGCGGTAGGCGTTGGACTCGCGCTCGACGCCCAGCATGTCCAGCCGGAGCGCAGCGGCCTCGTCGACCTTCCGGGTCCAGAAGTCGACGCCCGGCGCCTGGGGCTCGCGCGAGAGCATTCGCAGGCTGATCTGCGACCGGGGGTTCCACAGCCCGTAGCCGAGCGGGTTGCCGTCGCGGTCGAGGACCTGGACGAGGTCGCCGGGGCGGGCCATGAGCGGACCTTTCACCCCTTCGATCATCTTGCGGAAGATGAACGGGTGGTTCCCCGGCGATCGGATGGCGACGGTCGGCAGCGGGACCTCAGGCTCCAGCGCGCGGTCAGGCACTGGCGCGGGGGGCTCGACCGGCCGTGCGGCGGGCTTCGACTTCGGCCGAGGGCGCGGCTGGCTCATTCGTCGTCGTCCCCTTCGTCGTCAACGTCGTCGCCGACTTCACCCTTGCGGAGGAGCCGACGGAGCCGGACCAGGAGCGAGGTCGCGTATCGTTGGACGGAAAGCTGCTGCGTCAGCACGTCCTCGTCCACGGCCGACCGCGGCACGGCGGCCATCAGGGCGTGGGCCTGCATCAGGGCGTCCCAGCCGGCGTCGAGCGCCTTGGGACCGAACGCCGGATTCTCCCGCGCCATCCGCAGGGCTTGTCGGGCTTTTTTGAGGGTCGCGTGCGCCTGCTTAAGTTGCCTGAGCGCTGCGCCCGGGGTCATCTCCGCCATAACCAAACTCATTTCCAGACGAGGGGTTGGATCGGCGCCCTGGCCACGGTTGCGTGGCCAGGAACCGGCATGGGAGGGTTGCTCGATCGTCGCCGATCGCACGGCCACACTTGCGTGGCTATGGGACCCAGGCCGGGCCGTCATCCAGTCGTGTCGTGTGAGAAGTCTCGCGCATTTTCTCGGTTTCAAACTCGCGAACAAAGAGTATAACCAAATCTCTGAAAACGGTGCGCGAAAGCCTTCAGGAGCCCATCACGATGTCGGACGAGCAGGGAGCGGCCAGCGTGGCCGCCGAGCCGGAAACTTCCGTCGCCGTCGCCGAGGAGCAGGAGACGCGGACGAAGAAGCTCCCTCCCTACAACGTGATCATCCTCAACGACGAGGAGCACACGTTCGAGTACGTGATCGAGCTGCTCACGAAGCTGTTCGCCCACTCCCTGCCGGTCGCCGAGTCCCTCACCTGGCAAATCCACAACCGGGGCCGCGCCGTGGTCTACACCACCCACAAGGAGAAGGCCGAGCTCAAGCGCGAGCAGGTCGTCTCCTACGGCGCCGACCCTCGCATGAAGGAATCCAAGGGACCTCTGGGATGCTACATCGAGCCGGCCGAGGGCTGATGTGGGGTTCTCAGTGGCTTGTTGTCGGTTCTCAGCAGCAGAGACCGCAGTCGCGATCGCTCCTGACAACCGTCAACCGAGAACTGACAACGATCCTATCAGGTTTTTCCGACCAGGCTGGCGATCACCGCGATGATCTCCCCCGGCTCGACGGGCTTGGCGACGTGCGACTGATAGCCGGCCATGAGAGCCTTGCGACGGTCCTCCGGACGGGCGTAGGCGGTCAGGGCGACGGCCGGGCGACGCGGGAGGCCCGTGGAGGTCTCCAGCGCACGGAGCCGGCGGATGAACTCGTGACCGTCGACGGTGGGCATGCCGACGTCGCTGATGATCGCGTCGAAGCCCCCGCCGCGGTAGTGCTCCAGCGCCTCCTCGGCCGATCCAGCAGCCGTTACGACCGCGCCGCGGTCTTCCAGCAGGCGTCGGACCAGGTCGCGGGCGTCCTGCTCGTCGTCGAGGACGAGGATGCGGGCGCCGCCCAGGTCGAGCGAGGTCTCTTCGACCGCCTCGGCTTCATCGACCTCCCGCACGTTGCGGCGGCGGCCGCGCGAGGCCACCGCGCGGAGCGGCAGCGAGACGACGAACTCGGCGCCGGTCCCCTCCCCCTCGCTGCGGGCGTAGATGGCCCCGCCATGCAGCTCCACCAGATGCCGGACGATGGAGAGCCCCAGGCCCAGGCCGCCGTGCTGGCGGTTGGCGTCGGCGTCCTGCTGGCGGAAGCGATCGAAGACGTGCGGCAGGAAGGCCGGGTCGATGCCCTGGCCGCTGTCGGACACGACGACCTCCACGTGCGAGTCCACCCGCTCCAGAACCACCTGCACACGCCCGCCGCGAGGGGTGAACTTCACGGCGTTGGAGAGCAGATTCCAGAAGATCTGCTGCAGCCGGGTCGGGTCGCCTGTGACATAAGCGTCCTCCTGTGCGTTGATGACCCGAACGAGCTTCACCCCCTTCGCCTGGGCTGTGGGAGCGATGGAGTCGACGGCCGCAGCCACGGCAGTGGCCACGTCGGTCGGTTGCATGTCCATCCGCAGCTTGCCCGAGGTGATACGGCTGACGTCCAGCAGGTCGTCGATCATCGTCACCTGCGCCCGAGCGTTGCGGTCGATGACCTCGCAGGCGGCTTTGAGAGTCGCCTCGTCAGCGCCGCGGCGGATGATGTGAGTCCACCCCAGGATCGCGGCCAGAGGCGTCCGCAGCTCGTGCGAGAGCGTCGCCACGAACTCGTCCTTCATCCGGCTGAGTCGCTCGGCCTCGCCGCGAGCGGCGCGCTCGCTGGCCAGCATCTCCTCTTTCGCGCGGTTCTGATGGGCGAGTTCCCCCGCGCGGCCGGCGAGGATCTCGGCCAGATCCTGACGCAGGTCGAGCGCCGCGCCGATCTCCGCCGGATGCCACGGACGGGAACGCCCCCGGACGACCTGCTTCCACAATGCGAACGATCCCCGGGGACTCAATCGCGCCGCGCCGTCCCCTTTCTGGATCGACTTCGACGGGTCGCCCGCCCAGTCGACCTCGCGGACCTCCTCGGGGCGGAACCACATCAGGCGGTCACGGCCGTCGCCGGCGATCGGGACCGAGAGCAGTCCAGCAGCCACAGCGCCGACCGCGTCCAGGTTCAACTCAGCCCCGAGACGCTCAGTCGCAAAGACGTCGGCCGGGCCGCGAGCCGCGATTCGATCCGCGATCTCCACCAGGTCTTCAGGGTTGGGAGTCAGGCCGATTCGAACGACCTCGCCGCCAATCACGACCGCCGCGCCGGTCGCCTCCATGAACTCCAGCAGCGAGGGCTCGACCTCGGTCAAGGCCAGGCCCACGTCCTCGATCTGCCGCAGCCGAGTCGCCAACGCCGCGCGGACGGACTGCATCCGGGCCCCATACCGCGCCTGCTCTTGCTCCTCGCGCGAGGCCAACTGCATCGACATGATCTGCCCCAGCAGCTCACAGGCGGCGCGGACGTCATACGGCACGAACCGGGGCGAGTAGTGGTGGCAGGCCACCAACCCCCAGAGTTGATCGTCCTTCAGGAGCGAGATCGACATCGACGCGCCGACCCCCATGTTCCGCAGGTATTGCAGGTGGATGGGCGAAACGCTGCGCAGCACCGCCTGACTCAGATCCAGGGGCGCCGCCGAGGCCGGCCCGCATTCGGGGACGATCGGCTGGGGGGTGTAGTCGCGGTCGGCGATGAACCGGAGCCAGTTGCGCACGTACAACTCGCGCGCCTGGGCGGGGATGTCGGAGGCCGGATAATGCAGGCCGAGGAACGGCTCCAGGTCGTCGCGTCGGGCCTCGGCGACGACCTGCCCGTTCCAGTCGGCGTCAAACCGGTAGACCATCACGCGGTCAAACCCCGCGATCTGGCGGACGCGATCAGCGCAGACGTCGTACATCTGATCCAGCGAGGGAGCCTTGCGAAGCTCCGAGACGGCGTCGCGCGTGGCGCGGGCGAGATCGGCGGACGACGCATCCTCGGAATTCAACGCGGGCTCGAACTCCACAATGACCCGATCGCCCGCGCGATGGGCGATGGCCTCGCAGACGCGGCCGTTCAGACGGACCGTGAACAGAGCGGAGCCCGAGCCGTCCTCCAGTCGGGCCATCCCCTTTGCCACCCGCTCCGAATCGGGCGCAGGGATCAAATCCGCCAGCCGACGGCCGATCGCCTCCGTCGCCGAGATCCCGAAGAAGTCGGCCAGGTTCGCGCTCGCGTGCGAGACGACCCCATCCCGGGCCGATACCGCCGCCAGCACGCCGTGCGGCTGGATCGCTCCGGGGATACGAATCGGCTCGTCTTCGCAGTTCGTTAGGTCAGTCGCGGGAATACCCATAGAAGACTCTCAAGGACTTAACAGCGGTCCTGGAGATGAAAGAGATCCAAATCGCATGCCAAGGCCCGACTTAATCGTGAGCAATACGAGGACAGGCGTCCAGACCCATCCCCCAGTCCGGGCATTTTCGATCAGGACTCCATGAGCGCCGCGGGCACCCCCATGGTCACGTCCGGATACCGCAAAGCCAGCCCCAGTTCGTCCTTGATGCGATGGTTGCTGATTCGGCGGTCGACGACGTCGCGGGCCGCTTCGGGGGAGCCGGGGACGGGCGGAACGTACGTCGGCACGGGGGCGTTCAGGCAGTCGGCGACGACGCGGTAGTATTCCCGGCGGGGAAGCGGGCGGTCGTCGCTGGCCAGATACAACGGGCCTGGCGAGGGGGCGTCGAGCGCCGCGGCCGAGGCGCGAGCGGCGTCGTCGATGTGGATCAGGCTGAGGGTCCGCTCCGGGTCGCCGGGGATCGGCTCGCCGCGGGCGATCAGAGTCCGGCGGATGATCCGGCCCGGCCCATACAGCCCCGAGCATCGCACGACGACCGTCGACACGCCCGAGCGCCCGGCCCACTCAGTCAGGGCGTGTTCGGCGTCCAGGCAGATGCGGCCGGCCTCGGTGATGGGAACGGCGGGGGTCTCCTCGTCGACCCAGCCGCCGTCGTCGTTGCCGTAGACGCTCGTCGAGCTGATGTAGACCAGCCGCGAGACGCCCTGCGGAAGCCGCTCCAGCACGTTTCGCAGGCCGTCGACGTACACTGACCGCTTGGACGGGCCGGCGTCACGGTCGTAGCCCACGCAGTAGAGGACGCGGTCGACGGAGGGGAGGACGAGCGATGGATCGAGCACATCCCCGACCACCGGCCGGACGCCGATCGCCTCCAGCGAAGAGGCCCCCTCGGCCGATCGCGTCGTCCCGAAGACGGTCTCGCCGCGATCGACGTACATCCGGGCGACCCGGCGGCCCAGGTAGCCGCAGCCGACGACAAGCAGGCTCACGAGCCGCCTCCCTCGTCGTCGGTGAGCGACTCCGGCTTCGCCAGCGTCTCCGGGCAGCCGGCGTCGAGGTAGTTCTGCAGCAGGATCCGGGCGGCGAGCATGTCGCGCATCCCCTTGCGCTTCTGCCGCGAGAAGCCGACCTCGATCAGGACGTCCTCGGCCAGGACGGTCGTGTAACGCTCGTCGTAGTAGAACACGGGGAGGCCGGTGACTTCGGCCAGCCACGAGCCCCAGGCGCGGGCCTTGGCGGCCGATTCACCCTCGCGGCCGGTGGTGTGAACGGGGAGCCCGATGACGATCCGATCGATCTCGTCCTCCTCGACCAGCTTCTTGTAATGCCGGGCGTCCTGGGCCGGGTCTCGGCGTTCGTAGACCTCCAGCGGGGTCGCGATCGACCTCCCCGGGTCGCTGACCGCCGCCCCCACGCGCCTCACGCCGAAATCAATCCCCAGCACCCGGCCCATTGGCGACGGCACTCCCGCTTTGGATCACAGATACGACGCGTGCCGCCCGTCCTTGAGGCTCTCGACGAGCCCCTTGAGCTTGTCGAGCTGGTCGCGACGGGCGACGAGGGTTGCGCCGCCGGATTGAATGACGACCACGTCGTCGAGGCCGATGGTCGCGATCAGGCCGCCGTCGTCGGAGATCAGGATCGAGTCCTTGGTGTCGACGGCGACGACCTCGCCCTGAACGGCGTTTCCATGGTCGTCGACGGGGAGAAGCGGCCGAAGGGCCCGCCAGTCGCCGACGTCGTTCCAGTCGTAGACGACCTCCAGCACCTTGACGGAGTCGGCCTTCTCCATGACGGCCTTGTCGATCGGGGTGCGTTCCATGTTGGGGAACTCGGCGGCGAGGACCTCGGGGCCGGCGGAGGTTCCCCAGGCGTTGCCGACGCGGTCGAGCGCCGCCCCCAGCAGGGGCTTGTGGCGGTTGATCTCGTGGAGGATCGTCCGGGCCCGCCAGACGAAGATGCCCGCGTTCCAGGCGAAGTTCCCGGCGGCCAGGAACTGCTGTGCGGTCTCAAGGTCGGGCTTCTCGCGGAACTGGACGACCTTGTTCACGGCCACGCCGTCGCGAGACTCCAGCGCCTCGCCGCGCTGGATGTAGCCGTAGCCGGTCTCGGGCCGGGTCGGCTTGACGCCGAAGGTGACCAGCGAGGCGGGATCGGCGTCGACGACGGCCACGGCCGCCTTGACGGCCTTGAGGAAGACCGCCTCCGGCTGGATGACGTGGTCGGCCGGCATGACGATCATGGTGCCTTCCGGATCCTGGGCGGCGACGATCTCAGCCGCCAGCCCGACGCAGGGCGCCGTGTCGCGCGGGCAGGGCTCGGCGATGACGTTGGACGCCGGCAGTTCCGGGAGTTGCTCGCGGGTGGCTTCGGCCTGGTCGGCGCCGGTGATGATCAGGATCCGTTCGGGAGGGACCAGCGGGGCGATCCGGGCCACGGTCTGCTGGAGCATCGTGGCGTCGCCGTGGAGGTTCAGGAGCTGTTTCGGCCGATTGCGGCGGCTCTTGGGCCAGAACCTCGTCCCGCTGCCGCCCGCCATGATGATCGCAAAAAGCATGTCTCACCCCGCCGGAACGCCCAGGCCCTCGCGCGAGGGCCATCGTCCTCGATCAGGGCGGTCCGTCTACGAATCGGTCCCACGAATCATAACGATTCGCCGGGCCTTCCGGTAAGAGGAGGACGCCAGGGCGTCTCAGCGGAAGCTCTTCAGCGCCGAGGCCTGGTCGGGGTGGATATCGAAGAGGGAGTCGAACCGGCCGATGTGGAAGGTGTCCTGGAGAACGGGGCCCAGGCCGCACATCTTGAGTTGCCCCTTCGCCGCGCGGACCTCCTTCTCCAGGTGCGCAAGCTGAGCCAGCATCGTGCTGGAGAGGTACTGGACCTTGTCGAAGTCCAGCAGGATCTTGGTCTTGTGCAGGTCCTTCACGACCGCCCGCAACTCGGCTCCGATGTCGAGGACGAGGTCGGTGGCGTACATCAGGCCCGAATTGACGAAGCCGACGACCGCGACGTCGCCGACGTCCCGCAGGTTGAGGTGTTTGAGATCCGCGGCGGACATGGCGTTCACTCGCTTGATGCGAACTCCAGGAAGGGGGAATACCCGGGATCATAGCCGTGCCCACCGGCGCATGCAACGATCCGATTTCGGCTATCGGCCGGCCTGGATCCAGTCCTCGTCGAATACGGCTCGATTGACCACCGACCGGCGTTCCGAGGTGAAGACGACGTGGATCGAGCCGTCGCGGGCCTGAAGGGCCATCGGGTAGCCGAAGTCGCCGTCACCCGCGACGATGTCCCGCTTGACCGGCCAGGATCGGTCGAGGTCCGGGGAGAGGGCGACGGTCAAAGGCGTGCGGCGGTTCATGCTGTCGTTGAAGACCAGCAGCAGGTTCCCCTTGCGAGTCTTCAGCAGGTCGACGGCCGCGTTGGGGTTCGGAAAGGCCGAATCGCGTCCCTCGGTCCACGTCCGACCGCCGTCGGACGACTCCGCCCGGACGATGTGGCCGATGGTCTCCGGCCGGTAGTCGCCGCCGCGACGGCAATAAGCGACGAGCTTCCCCGGCGAGAGTTCCACCGGCGCGGGCTGGATGTTCCCCCGGGGCGAGACGATCGGCCCCGTGGTCGACCAGGCCTTCGCCTTCGGGTCGTATCGGAGGAAGAACGATTGGGAGTCCGGCCCGGTGGCCTCAGTATCGGCGCCCGTCTCGCGATAGAGCGGCAACAGGTACGCGCCGTCGCTCAGCACGATCGGCCGGTTGCGGACGAGGGTGCCTTCCTCCAGCACCAGCAGCGAAGCGTCCGACCACGTCTCGCAGGCGTCCTTCGAGACCTTGGCCGCGACTCGCGAGGTCGACCAGACGTCGCCGTAGCGGACCACGTAGAAGAGCCAGACCAGACCGTCCGGAGCCTGCCAGACGACCGCGTTGCCGACCGAGTGAAACGGGTCGTGCGCGATCCGTGTCGGCGCGCTCCACTCAGTCTCCCCTTTCCGCAGCCGCGAGCCGAAGACGCCCGTGTCGGTGGCGTACTCCCCCTCACCGCCGTAATAGACGAGGTAGAAGTCGCCGTTGGACAGTTCCTCAAGAGCTGCGGGGTGCTTGTACGGCCCCGTCTTGATCTCGGGCCCGAAGATCCGCTCGATTCGCAGGTCTCCGGCCGAGGCGACCCCGGCGAAGACGAGCCCCAACGCCGCGCCGAGCATGATCCGGATCGTCGTCGATCGTCGCATGAGCCCTCTCCCCTGCATCTGACGAGCCGACACTATTTCAGGAGTAGCGACCATAACGGCCTTCCCCCCTGGAGGGGGAAGGTGGCCCGTAGGGCCGGATGAGGGGGACGACCGGCGTCGGACGTGGAGCCGACGGGTCACTCTCGATCCCGCGGCGGTCGTCCCCCTCATCTGACCGCTTTGCGGTCCGTCTTCCCCCTCCAGGGGGGAAGATGTCTTGATCGCCGCGGCCGAACATGTGTCAGGTCGTCAGCCCCTGCATCGGGTTGACATCCGCGAACATGGTGGCAGGACGGCCCTCGCGACGCAAGCGCCTGCCCGTCGCCCGCTGGCGAAGGCCGGCGAGGCGTGTTATACCGAAACCCCCGGCGCGTCCCCCCTCTTCCACCCGCCCGAGACGAACCGCATGAACCGCCCTCGCCTGCTCGCGATCGTCCTGCTCTCCAACCTCGCCGCGACGGCCCTCGGCCAGCCTGCCTCCCCGGCGGACGGCTTCCCAGTCTTCAACGTCCCCGGCCAGGAAGCCGCGATGGGACGGCTCGGCGAGCTGTACCGGCTGCACCACGACAGGGCGAAGACCAACTGCACGCTCTGGGACGCCTGGCTCCCGCACGGGACGCTCTGGGCCGCCGTCGACCCTCGCGACGGCGCGAAGGCCGCCCGCGACTACTACCGAGACGTCTTTCTCTCGCGGCGGATCGACGACGAGGGGTACGTCGCCATGCAGCAGCACCGCGGCCTGGCGCACAGCGACGGTTGGCCCTTCCCGACTCTCCAGCAGGCCGGCGGCCGCGGCTGGTACTTCTCGACGTCGGGTGAACATTACCTGATGGACTACTTCCCCACCCAGGCGTTGACGAACGTCGACGGCTGGGAGATCCGCGGCGCGACGGTCGAGGGGTTCGACCCCGTTCTCGGTTTGAAGCTCCGCATCGACGACGACGCAGCTTCCATCGCCACGCCGGCCTTCGCCTGCAAGACGAT
The DNA here is from genome assembly GCF_011065895.1 of Paludisphaera rhizosphaerae. NCBI lineage: Bacteria > Pseudomonadati > Planctomycetota > Planctomycetia > Isosphaerales > Isosphaeraceae > Paludisphaera > Paludisphaera rhizosphaerae. Next base: position 124,904 of record NZ_JAALCR010000005.1, read on the forward strand.
CGTCGCCCCGTTCATTCGGCTCGAATGGGGGGCGAAGGAGCTGAAGCCCGACGCCAGGGCCTCGCTCTCGTGGAGCCTCCAGGGCGAGGCCGGGGACCATCCCGACCGCCGGTCGCCCATGGCCCTCCCCCCCGCGACGGGCGCCCAGGCGTTCTCGAACGTCCCCCTGCACCGCCAGCCGGGTTACAACGACGGCACGCTGACGCAGATCCGGTTCCACCTCGACGGCGCGAAGGGGGCTTCGGTCACGCTCAAGTCGATCATCACGGCGATCGACACCCGGCACCCGATCACCAACTTCAACTTCGTCCGGGGCTCCGCCGAGTACTTCAACTGGACGGCCGACCTGCCGTTCCTGCGGGCTAACATCGGCCGGATTCGTGGAGCGATGCGCTACGCCCTTCGCGAGTTCGGCGTCGAGGAGCATCACCTCGTCCGCGTCCCCTGGGTGGGGCACGACGGCCGGACGGGCCTGTCGTTCGGGCCGGACGGCAAGAAGACGCTGCTGCACGGCGAAGGGGTCGGCAACAACTACTGGGACCTCCTCCCCTTCGGCGGCGACGACGGCCTGGCGACCATCTACCTGTATGACGCGCTCCTCAAGCTGGCCGACCTCGAAGCGGCGATCGCCGCCCATCCTGATTGGGCGATCCCGGCCGAGCCGCAGCCTTTCCGACCCGACGACCTCCGCGCCCTGGCGGCGAAGGTCAAAACGAAGTTCGACGCCACGTTCTGGCTCCCCGAGACCGGCCGCTTCGCCGGCTGGCGCGACCGCGACGGCAAGGCCCCCGACTACGGCTTCGCTTTCGTCAACACGGAGGCGATCGCCTATGGAATCGCGACCGACGAGCGGGCGAAGGCCGTCTACGACTGGCTCGACGGCCGCCGGATCATCGCCGGCGACACCTCCCAGGGCGCTGACATCTATCACTGGCGGTTCGCCCCCCGTTCCACCACCCGGCGCAACGTCGAGACCTATACCTGGGTCTGGTCGGGCCCCGAGAACATCCCCTGGGGCGGGCAGGTCCAGGACGGCGGCGCGGTGATGGGCTTCTCCTACTTCGACCTGCTCGCAAGGCTCCGCACCAACGGCCCTGACGACGCCTGGGCCCGCCTGAAGACCATCCTCGACTGGTTCGGGGAGGTCCAGTCCGAGGGGGGCTATCGCGCTTATTACGCCAAGCCCGGCCGGGGCACCCTGCAAGGCGGCGGGCCGGCGGGCGGTCTGGGGCTCGACCAGGAGTTCCTGGAGAGCGTCCTCGTCCCCCCGTTCATGCTCTACGGCTTTCTCGGCGTCGAACCTCGTCCCGACGGCCTGAAGATCGCCCCTCGGCTGCCGTCGGCGTGGGAATCGGCGTCGATCTCACGCGTCCAGGCCCAGGACCGCGTCCTGACGATCTCCGCCGGCCGTAATTCCATCGGGCTGGTCGTTGAGGACGGCCCTGACTCCGAGATGGCCGTCCAACTCCCCGCCGGCTCATGGGACGCCTCGTGGGACGGCACGACCCGCCGGATCACCGTCGACGACGGCAAGCCCGTCAAGCTGCCGATCCACAAGGGCCGGTCGTTCAACTTCAACCGGCCAAGCAACTAAGGCTGACCCATGAAGCCGCCTCGTTTCCTCCTTGTCTTGCTCGCGACCCTCGCCACGACCTCCGGCCGAGGCGAGGAGCCGTCGCAGCCCGTCCGGGTGCTGACCTGGAACATCTGGCGCGGGGGCGATCGAGCGATGGACGAGAAGGACCCGGCGGCGAAGCTTGCCAAGCAGCGGCGAGTCGCCGACGTGATCCGCGCCAGCGGGGCCGACGTCGTGGCGATGGTCGAGACTTATGGCTCGGGAGAGTCGATCGCTCGGGAGTTGGGATTCCACTTCCGTCCGCGGGGGACGAACGTCTCGATCCTCAGTCGGTGGCCGATCGGCCGCGACCTCTCGGTCTACAAGCCCTTCCACTGCGTCGGGGCGGTGGTCGAGCCCCCGGGCCGGCCGCCGATCGCCGTCTATTCGGTCTGGATCCACTACGTCGACGACGTCTGGACCGACCCCAAATCACGCAACGGTCGGTCGGCCGAGAAGCTGGTCGCCGACGACGGGGCGAGCCGGGTGGAAGAGGTCCGCGCGATCCTCGCCGGCGCAGAGGAACAGGCGGCGGGGCTGCCGCTGATCGTGGCCGGCGACTTCAACAGCAACTCCCACCTGGACTACGTCCCGGCGGCCCGCGACCAGTATGGGATGGTCGTTTCCTGGCCGGTGACCCGGGCCGTGGAGGCCGCCGGTTTCCGCGACGCCTATCGCGAAGTCCTTCCGACCATCGATCGGGCGCGGGACCGTACATGGTCGCCTCGGTTCCCGGAGCAGATCCAGGACCGCATCGACTACGTCTTCTTCAAGGGGGCCGTCCTCCGCCCGACCGCCGCGCGACGGCTCGACCAGGCGGACGGCGTCTGGCCCTCGGACCACGCGGCGGTCTTCGTCGAGTTCGACGCCCGCTGACGCCGACGCTCGGGTCTTGTCGCGGGCCGGCGTCGGCTGCGACGATGGGGCGCGAAGCTTCGACGACGAACGGAACGGAGGCCCCGCACGGGGTTGCAGCGCATGGCCGATTCCTCGACAGGTCCCGAGCCCGATCAACGCGACGATCAAGCCGCGGCCGAGTGGCTGCTTCAGGACGACCAGGCCTCGGCGAAGAAGCCGCAGCAGCCGATCGTCGCCCCGAGCGGGGATTCCTTCGACCTGGCCGACACCGACGAGCCCGCCCCGACGCGCCGGGCCTACATCCCCCCGCCCGCCTCCGACGAGCGAGAGGTCGCCCCCGAACCAGCCAGACCCGCCGAGCGGATCAGGCCGCGCGAGAGGGAGTCGATCGACGAGCCCCGCCGCGAACGCCCCGCGCCCCGGCGGCTCGACTCCGGAACGGCCGTCGACCACGTCTGGACCCGAGGCGCCGAGTGGGGGCCGACGATCGTCGCCCTGATCGTCTGGGGTGTCGTCGCCCTGACGCTTCTCTACTTCCTGCTCGCGTGGGAAATGTACAGCACGGCGATGGCGACCCTGGCGATCGGCGGCCTGGTCGGGCTGGCGCTCCTCTATCCGATCCTGATCACCCTGGAACGTCCCGTCCGCATGACGCCCGAGCAGGCGCTCCGCGACTACTACCAGGCGCTCTCGCACCACTTCCCCCACTACCGGCGGATGTGGCTGCTGTTGAGCAACGCAGGACGGACGTCGTCCCGCTTCGCCTCGCTCGAAGGCTTCAAGGGCTACTGGAAAGCCAAACTGAAGCAGTTGCGCGAGGGCAAGGCCAAGGGTTCCACGCCGCTCGTCTTCGTCGTCGAGGGATTCAAGTCGGAGAAGAGCGGCGGCAAAACGGAGATCCAGGGCAAGTGGACCGTCCAGGTCTTCGTCCGGGGCCAGCGCGACGCGGGTCCCATCTGGTCGTTCCCAACGGAGGGGACGCTCGTCAAGGGCCCGGACAACATGTGGTACATCGACGACGGCACGCTGGCCGAGCGGAGATCGACGCGGGCGGCGGACGCGGAGTAATCCGCCGCCCGGCCGGCTCGGATCAGAGCTTCCGGTAGGTCTTCAACGGCCCGACGCCGCCGCCCATGACCAGGGAGGTCGGGCTGATCGACTGGAGCCGGTTGACGTACGAGTAGCCCAGCATGTTCGGGTCGGTCGTGCTGGAGATCCGTGCGCTGAAGACGCCGGCGGCGTATGACCACGAACCGCCGCTGGAGACGGACGCCGGCTGGAAGAGACGCGGGCGGGCGACGGTCCTCGTGGAGCTGAAGCTGCCGTCCGAGCGGACAACCATCACGAGCGTCCCCTTGGAGTCGGTGATCGTCCACGAGCCGACGAGCATCTCGCGGATCTGCTCCTCGCGCATCGCCTTCAGCTCGGCGGGCGTGGGCTCGGGCTCGCGTACGGGCTTGGGCTCCGGGGCCGGGGCCGGGGCCGGGGCCGGGGTCGAAGTCGCGACTGGAACGGCTTCGGTCCTGGCAAGCCTGAACGTGTACAGAACGTGGCGGGATCCGGTCGGAGCCTCAAAGGTGGACGGCCGGGCCTGTTCCTCTTCCTTGGCGGAGCAGACGATCAGCCGGTCCTGGTCGAACATGTAGATCCCCTTGAGGATCGAGTCGTGTTCGGTGATGAGGTCGATCTCCTTGGGCGTCGTCGCCGGATCGATGCGGTAGGCCCAGAGCCGCCGGGTCTCGCTGATCGGCGACGTGACCGAGACGCCCCGCGAGCCGATGCGGACCCGGCCGTCTTCGGCGATCTTGCGGCGGATCAGCTCCGCGCCCAGCAGTTCGCCGTCGTCGCGGATCGAGACGATGTCCCACGAACCGGCCATCAGGTTGCGGTCGCGGGCGATCTCCTCGGCCGTCGCTCGAATCCTCCCCAGCGCGACCGGCTCGGCCGGGACGGGGACGTCGTTCTTGATTTCGACGGCCTCGACCAGTTCCTCGGGCGCGACGGTGGCGGCGTCTCCGCTGGCGTGGGCGAACCGCAGCAGCATCCGCGACGAGCCGGCCAGGGACTCGAAGTCAGTGGGACGAACCGGGGTGTGGCCTTCGCTGAAGCAGACGACGAGTTCGTCGCCCTCGATCTTGTAAACGCCGGGCATGACCCGCTCATCCGAGGTGACCAGGTCGATCTCACGCGGGAGCTTCGCGGGGTTGATCTTGAAGCCGACCACCCGCTTCACGCCGGTGTCCGGAACGGTGTAGGTGATGGTCCGCTCGTTGATCAACACCCGACCGCCCTTGACGAGGCGGTCGCGGATGAGGCGAAGACCGATCTCCTCGCCGTCGTCGATCGCCGAGGCGATCGTCCAGGGCCCCATGAGGATCTGCCGGGCCCGCCGCAGCTCGGTCTCCGTCGGCCGAACGTCCGCCTGAAACCACCCGATCCCCGCCGCCGCCACCACAAGCGAGAGCATCATTGCAGGCCCTTTCGAGAATCCGTCCCGGTGCATCCTCCAGGCGCAACCCTCGCGCCCCACGCCCGCCTTATTCCAGAACCCAGCCCGGAAGGCAAGGGCAAATACGGAACTGGCGAAAACCTTGTCGGGTGAGCGGACACCGGCAAGGACGTTCACTCCCACTCGTCAGGCAACGCCGAGAGGAAGGCCTGGAGCCGCGAACGAGCCTCATCGATGGGCATGGGCGCGGGATCGCCGTCGGCGTCGTGCGCCCAGTAGTTACGGACTCGACGCACGTCGTGCGCGCCGTCGCGGATCTTCGCTTCGATGCCTCGGCCCTTCCTACCGCCGATCTCATCGATCATCGCGCTTGCATCGGTGATCCTGTCGGGATCCTTGTGTCTTGCTCGATCGTAGGAGCGCAGGGCCGCCTCGAACGACGCGAATAGTCGCACGATGTATGTGCCTTCGAGGTTCGCTTCGGCGCGGCGTAGGCTTTTCCTGGCTTCGCCGTCGCGAGTGAGGAGATCGGGGGCTGCGACGACGGCGTTGATGTAATAGTCTGCCGCCACGCGAACCGACCTGTATTCGCGCCAAACCTGGGTGATGTAGTCGTGCCAGTCAAAACGACGGTACGGCATATTCGGCAATCGTGTCGAGCACCTGGTTGATCGTGGTCGGATTGAGAGGTAGAGCCGACATCTCCGGGGGGTTCGGGAACTCCTCGCTCGACGGCAGGGTGAGGTCGACGGTCCAACGACCGTCCTCGAAAAAGAGGCTGGCCGTCGGGTCGTAGCCGGGCATCTGGTAGATGTCCGCCGCAGCCTCCGCCCCCGGAACGTCGTAGCCGATCGGGTCGAGCAGCAGCTTGATCGTTCCTTTCTGAAGATAGAGGGCTGGCACTTCAAAGAGCTGGCGGTCGTCGTCACGAAGCCGCTTGGGATAGCGTCGGGTGACCCACTCCGTCCCCTGGAGCCCTGCCTCGAACCGGCTGACGAGTTCTTCAATCAGGACGCAGAAGCGTTCTTTGGCGGACATGGCGGTCGACTCCTTGGCAAGGTCAGACGGCGTCCTTCGATTCTACAGCCCCGCCCCAGCACGCCACCATCGCCAGCGGAAGGCCACCCAGGCGACGATCGAGAAGACAAGGCCCAGAATCGGGCAGACGACGAGGTAGACGAGCCAGACCGGCGCGACCCAATCGCCGGGGAAGACGGCCAGCGGTGGGGTGACAACGTCGATCTTCCCTCCCGCCCAGCGGCCGCTGGAGTCATACGTGTGCATGGGAACGCTCGCCGCGGCGGCGTAAGGGCTGGTGATGGTCAGGGTCGCCAACTGCTCGGGAGTCACCCCTCGCTCCTGTGCGACGCCCTGCACATACCACCGCACGCCGATCGGCAGAACGAACAGGGCCATCAGCAGCAGGTACGACATGACCATCGCCGTCGAGGTTCGCCGCGCCAGCGACGAGCACATCAGGCCGGCCGCCGTGGTCGTCAGGCACGTCACGGCGATGATCAGCAGGAAGACGACCAGCGTCCAGAATCGGTTCCGCAGTTCCGGCAGCATGACGTAGGCCAGCAGGATCTGCTCGGTCAGCAGGAACGTCAGCACGGTCGAGACCCGAAGCGCGGCCAGGAGCTTCGCCAGCACGATCCGGCCGGGCGTCAGCAGCGTGGTCAGCAGGAGCGCCAGCGTCTGGCGTTCGCGCTCCTGGGTGATGCTCCCGGCGGAGAAGACCGGGCCGACCAGGAGGTTGAACGTCACGACATACGCCACGTAGTACCCCGCGAGTTCCGACCGCAGGAACAGCAGACCGGCCATCAGCGGGATGGACAGCAGCATGCTCACCTGGATCACCACCCGGAGCATCAACGTCCCCTGGCTGAAGATCTCGCTGCGAAGCTCCTTGTCGAGGACCGGGTTGGTTCCGTCGGGCATCAGGTCGGTCCGCTTCGCGGGGGCGAAGAGCTTGTCCGGGAAGGCGTCGCGGTCGATGACGACGCCGATGGCGCCCTTCATCTCCTCCTCCTCGTCGACCACGCCTCCCCCCTGCCCGCCCACGTCGCTCGGCCGTAGCAGGCGGTTGACCACCACGATGCCGACCGTCGTCCAGATCATCAGGCAGACCGGCGGCAAAACGGCCACGGAGGCGAAGTCGCGCGTGGTGGGGTCCTCGGCGCGCGTCAGCATCAAGCAGAGCCCCGCCAGCGGCAGAACGACCAGGTAGCTCACCAGCAGCGCGGAACTGGTCCGGCTGAAGCTGCTGGAACAGGCCAGGCTGAGGAGCCCGAACGTCCCCGCCGCCAGGATCAGCACGATGTAGCTCCGCGCGATCTCCGACAGCAGAAGCCCCCCCAGCAGGTAGCAGAGGATCATCAACGGCAGGCTGGAGAGGATCAGGATCACCAGGTACGAGAGCGAGCTGAGCAGCTTGCCGACGAGGATGGTGCTCGGCCGCAGCGGGCTGACCAGGAGCATCTCATACGTCTTCCGCTCCCTCTCGCCCGAGATGCTCCCCGCCGCGAACGTCGGCGCCATCAGTGCGACGAGGCAGAACTGGCCGAGGAAGAAGATGTCATACAGCCGCTTGGCCACGCCCGGGCCGACCATCCGCGACCCTTCGTCCACCCCCGCCGGCCAGTAGAAATAGACCAACGCCCCGAGCAGCGAGACGTAGGCGAACTGGAGCAAGAACGACCGCGGAGACCGCAGCGTGGTCAACAGCTCGCGGTTGAGCACGGGGTTGTTGTTGAGCCAAAACATGGACGGGTCTCGCAGGCCGAGGGCGATCAACGGACAACCGTACGACGTCCGATCGCCTCCAGCCTAACGTCTCGACTCCGCGCATGCGAGCCGGCCGCCCCGCATTCGCGAGACGCCCGGCGCGAAAGGCTGCACTCAGGCCAACGTCACGTCCAGCCGCGTGATCGAGGCCGGGTCGAGGACGACGCGGAACGAGCCCCCCTTGAGGTCCGTCTCGGCGGACTTCGGCGTCACGACGTCGGGGGCCTCGAACGTGTTGTGGGCGTTCAACTCCTTGTGCGTCAGAACAACCTTGCCCACCGAAGCGGCCTCGCCCCCCTTGAGCCGAACGTCGACCTCGACGGGCTCCGAGGCGTGGGTGTGGACCAGGGTGATCGTGACCTTCTTCGAGTCCGACGACGAGGCCGAGCCGGCCACGCGGAAGAGCTTCTCGTCGCGCCCCTTGATCTTGAAGGGGACGTCCGGGGCCTCGGCGACGACCTTCAGGCTCCTGGCCCCATGGTGAGCGCGATACATCTCGAAGACGTGGAAGTTCGGCGTGCAGACGAACTTGTCGCCGTCGGCCAGGAAGAGCGAGTGGATGTTGTTGATGAGCTGCGCGACGTTCGCCATGTCGATCTTATCGGCGTGGCGGTTGAAGACGTCGAGCGTCAGCCCGGCGACGAGGGCGTCGCGGAGGCAGCCCATCTGCTCGAAGAGGTGCGCCTTGTTGATCTCGGTCCCCGCCGGGTGCCAGGCGCCCCATTCGTCGATGACGAGCTTCACCTTATGCTCGCGGTCGAACTCGCCCATCACGGCCCACTGCTCGCGGACGAGGGTCTCCATGTAGTTCGCCTTGTGGAGCATCTCGTACCACTGGTCGACGTCGAACTTCAAGGCGTGGCCCGTCGTGCCGCAGTAGTAGTGGGCGGCGAAGCCGTGCAGCGGGGCGATGGCCCCGTCGCGCCACTTGGCGAAGAAGCGACGGGTCCAGTCGAGGTCGTTGCTGTTGGGGCCGGCGGCGGTCAGGTAGAGCTTCACACCGTACTCAGGAACCCACTCGGTGAACTTGCGGTACTCCTTGCAGTAGTCTTCGGGCGTGTACTTGCCGCCGCAGCCCCAGCTCTCATTGCCGACGCCCCAATAGGCGATCTTGAACGGGTCCGGGTCTCCGTTGGCGACGCGCTCGTCGGCCAGCGTGGTGGACCCGGCGGGGCCGTTGCAATACTCGACCCAGTTCTGGAACTCGGTCGGCGAGCCGGCCCCGACGTTCGCCGCGAAGTAGGGCGTATCCCCGCAGAGCCGGCAGAACTTCATGAACTCGTGGGTGCCAAAGGCGTTCGACTCAGTCACCTCGCGCCAGCGGCCGAAGCGTCGGGGGCGTTTGTCCCTCGGACCGATGCCGTCGCGCCAGTGGTAGGAATCGGCGAAGCAGCCTCCGGGCCAGCGGATCACCACCTTGCCCAGCCGATGCATGTGGTCGACCAGCTTCTTGCGGATCCCGCCGATGTTCTCGACCTTGGAATCCTCGCCGACCCAGATGCCGTCGTAGATCACGCCGCCGATGTGCTCGGTGAAGTGGCTGTAGATCTCCGGCTTGATCGTCCCGATCGGCTCGTTCAGCAGGACGTCCACCGTCGCCCCGACGGCGGCCGACGTCCTCGCGCCGGCGGCCCGCGACATCCCCGCCGCGCCCACGCCCAGCGCGCCGGCGGCTCCCAGAAAGTCTCGACGATTGATCATGAGAGGCTCGCTTCCTTGGTCGTGTGCGACAGGCCCAACTCCTTCTGAAGCTCTTCCAGCGGCACGCCCTTGGTCTCGGGCATGACGAAGAGGACCCAGAGAAGCTGCAAGACCATCATCGCCGCGTAGAAGGCGAAGGCGTGGCCGCCCGACTTCTCGGCGATCATCGGGAAGGTCTGGGTGATCGCCAGCGCCCCGATCCAGTGGACCACGCTCCCCAACGCCTGGCCCTTGGCGCGGACGCGGTTCGGGAAGACCTCGCTGATGTAGACCCAGATCACAGCCCCCTGACCAAACGCGTGCGAGGCGATGAAGACCAGGATCCCCCCCAGCACCACCCAGGCGCCGACGCCCGTGAAGTTCGTCCCGTACGTGTAGAAGGCCCAGGCCGTCGCCGAGAGACTCAGGATGTAGCCGATCGAGCCGACGAGCATCAGGAAGCGACGGCCGAAGCGGTCGATGATCGTCATCGCCAGCATCGTGAAGACCAGGTTCGTCCCGCCGACCACCACCGACTGCAAGAGCGCCGCGTCTCCTCCGGAACCGGCCATCTTGAAGACCGCGGGGGCGTAGTAGAGGACCGCGTTGATCCCCGAAAGCTGGTTGAACGCCGCGATGGCCGTGGCCAGCAGGATCGGCTTGAGGTAGGCCCGCTGGAAGAGCGCGTCCTGGTCCCCTTCGCCGGCCGTCTTGAGCGACTCGCGGATGTCGGCGATCTCGGCGTCCACGGCCTCGTCGGCGCCGATCTTCAACAGCACGCGGCGGGCCTCTTCATCCCTCCCCCGCGCCACCAGCCATCGGGGGCTCTCCGGGATCATGAAGGCGAGCACAAAGAAGACCGCCGAAGGCACGACCTGGATGCCCAGCATCCAGCGCCAGTCGTTCGCCCCCAGATCCAACCGCGCGATGAGGAAGTTCGACAGGAAGGCCAGCAGAATGCCCAGCACGATGTTGAATTGCACCGCGGCCACCAACCGCCCTCGATACTTGGCGGGTGCGATCTCGGTGATGTAGAGCGGGGCGATCACCGAGGCCGCGCCGACCGCCAGGCCGCCCAGAATCCGAAACGCCAGCAGCGACCACCAATCCCAGGCCAGCGCGCAGCCGCCGGCCGAGACGAGGTAGAAGATCGCCAGCACGGCCAGGAGCGGACGGCGCCCCCAGTCGTCGGCCGGCTTGCTCGCCATCAACGAGCCCAGCACCGTCCCCAGCGGGGCGCTGGCGATGGTGAAGCCAAGTGTGATGCCGGTGAGGCCGAAGACCGTCGTGAGCGCGTCGGTCGTCCCCGACATGATCGCCACGTCCAGGCCGAACAGCAGGCCGCCCAGGCTGGCGACGAACGTGGCGAACAGCAAAGGCCCAGAGAGCGAGCGGTCGCCGGCCGAGCCGGCGGGCGTCGAGCGGTCGAAGGAGACGTCCAAGCGAACCTCCGGAGGTGAATCAAAGCCCGGCGAGGAGCGACGCCGGGAGCGCGGGCGTCCCCCCCGGTTGGGTGCAGACGAAAGCGGCCACGGCGTTGGCCCGCCCGTTGATCTCGTCGAGCGGCCGCCCCGCCAGCAGGCCGACCGTCATCGCCGCGGTGAAGGAGTCGCCCGCGCCGATCGTGTCGACGACCTCGACGGGGATCCCCGGATGGTCGGACCACTCGCCGTCGCGGAACAGGAGGCTGCCGGCCGTCCCCCGCGTCACGGCCGCGACTCGGAGGTCAAACCCATCGACGAGCGCCGCGACGAGTTCGCGAGGCTCGCCGATCAGGCCGAACATCTCGGCCAGCGTGGCCAGTTCGTGGTCGTTCAGCTTCACGACGTTCGCCCGCTCCAGGGACCGCTCGATCACCTCGCGGTCGATGAAGGGAGGCCGGAGATTGACGTCGAAGATCCGAAGCGCCCCGGGCTTCGCGGCGTCGACCAGCCGGGCGATCGCCTCGCGCGAGACCGGCCCGCGCTGGGCGAGGCTGCCGAAACAGATCGCGTCCGCCTCAGCGGCGTGGCGGAGGGCCGTCGCATCGGCGGCGATCCGATCCCAGGCGACGTTCTCGTGGATCGTGTAACGCGGCTGGCCGTCGGCGTCCAGCTCGACGGAGACCGTTCCCGTGGGGGCGATGGGGTCGATCTCGACGCCGTCAGTGGGCAAGCCCAGCGCGCGGAAGCGGTCAAGAACCTCGCGCCCGAGGTCGTCGTCGCCGACTCTCGTGACCAGCCGAGCGTCCGCCCCCAGCGATCGGCACTGGTAGGCGAAATTCCCCGGCGCGCCGCCGAGTTGCTTCCCGCCCGGCAAGAGATCCCAGAGGACCTCGCCGACGGCCAACACCCTGTCCATCGCCGTCGCCTCCGCCGGCCGTCAAAACGGCCCCGGCGAGCCCCTCGCGGGCCCGCCCTCGCACATCCTCTGGAGGCTAACAGAGCCGCAAGGCCAGGTCGAGCGGGCAGCGATCGGATCAGGGTTCCTCAGACTCGGGCGTCGGCTGATCCACCGGCGCTTGATTCCGCTGGTCGACGTCGAAACCGATCGCGGCGACGTCGTCCACGTTCTCCACAGAAGCCGCGCCGTTCTCGTCGAGCCGGTTCGGCCCGACCGAATAGACGCGCAGACCGTCGTCGACGCGGAGGATGTGATAGGGTCGGCCGGTATAAGGGTCGAGCGGCGGATTGGGGAGGATCGCCTTGGAGATCTCGGCGACAGTCGTCGGCCAGGCGCCCGTCGCGCGGCGATGGCGTTCGGCGGCGATCAGGATGACTGTCGCGCCAAGGCGGGCCCTGCTGCGAATCGCTTCTGCAAAGGCCCTCGCCACGCGATCGGCCATCAACGCGTACGCGGCGGTTTGCGCGAAACCGACGAGCCGTGAATTCGGGAACTCCGCGATGCGTTCCCGCAAAGCTTCCAGCCCGGCGAGTTGATCGGGCTCAGGCCGATCGGCGAGAGCGCGAAGCTCGGCCATCCATTCCAGCGACTCGGCGCAGTGGCCGGAACTCAGCAACCGCGTGGGGAACGCGACGAGCCCTCTGGCCCGGGCGTCCCGATATCGGAGCGATTCGAACAGCGATGCACGTTCGCCGCGCAGCAAGTGTCGCGCCCAGGGCCAATCCCGCTCTGCGAGAAGGTCGCGCTGAAGAGCGGCCATCGCGTCGAGCGAAGGTTCGCCCAGGGCGAGGATCCGCACGGCCAGATGCGCCGCGGTCTCCGCGAAGCGCATCCGACGCTCCTGCGACCAGGCGAACGGCTCGTCGCCGATCGCCCGCACCACGCCGAGCATCGCCCGACAGGATGAGATCGCGTCGTCGAACCGACCGTCGAACACCGCGACCGCGGCGTCCGCTTGCAGAAGCCTCAGTATCCGCCACTCGCAGTTCCGTTCCCACACGTCATCTTCGTACTCATACACGAGCTTTCCCGGGGTCAGTCCGAAATGACCGCGAGGAAGAGCGACGAGTTTGCGAGCCTTTGCGAGAGCCGAAGAACGCCGCGACAACTCGTCGCGAAGGATCTGGGCCGTAGGTTCATCAAGACGGCGAGGAGTGCCGGTGAAGTCGTGGATCGAGAGGCGATCGAAGGCTCGTTCGACGTCCCAATCCGCCTCGGACACCGGAATGCTGCTCGAGCGGCTGGCGTCGGGAGGCCAAGTCTTGGGCAGCATCGCCGACGCCTCAGCGACGACGATCGCCGCATTGGCGTCGTCCGGCACGACCTCGCGACCGTCGTTCGGATTGGTCAACCGCCAGTAGGGGTCGTCGCGCTCGGCCGCGGCCGCCGCGCGATCGAGCCGCCCCAGCGTCAGGTGGACGACGTATCCCATCGCACCGGCGAAGAGAATCAACGCCGTAATCGCGATCAGCGCGGCCCATCCCCAGGAGACGAGCCAACGCTCCAGACGCTCTCCCGCCCTTTGACCTTCGCCTGGGCTCACGGCCCGCCCTCGGCGGACCGACCGCGGAGTGCGGGATCGTGGGCGGACGCGCCGACATCGTCGTCGGTTGACTCCCGGTCCCACTTCACCTTGTCGTACGATCCGTGTTCGTCACGCCGATTCGGGCCGACGGAATACACGCGAAAACGGCCGTCGACGTGCTCGACGTGAAACGCCTCGCCGTTGTAGGGATCAAGGGGCTGATCCGGAAGGAACTCCGCCCCGATCTCGGCCACCGATTTCGGCCAGGTGCCCGCAGCGCGACGGTGACGCTCGGCCGCCAGCAGGACGGCGACCACGCCCAACCCGGCCCGTCGACGAAGTTCCCCGTCGACGATCTTTCGTTGCAACGAGGGAAATGTCTCAGCCAGTAGAGGCCGAATCCACTGACCTCTAACCTGGCTCGCGCGGACTTCCCACGCCTTCGCCGCTTCGCTCCAATCGGACTCGGGCCGCTCCAGGATCGCCAGCAGATCGCTCGACCACTCCAGGAGAAGCGCTCTGTGCCAGCCGAACCACAGGGTCAAAGGCGGCAGCAGAAACCTCGCATGATCCATCCCCCTGCCGGACTCATACATTCCTACATCCGCGTCGAACGAGTATTCATCAGAGCCGACACGACGGAACATCTCGAAGTTTCGCCCCAGGTTAGCCTTAATGGTCGTCAGCGCCTGGGCATACCGGTGTTCGTGAAGGATCGCAGCCTGCGCCCGCGTCAGGAGGTCGCTCGACGGCTCTCCCCGAACCAGTGCCCGCTCGATCCAGCCCCCCGCGCGAAGCGCCAGCAACCTGCGCAAGGCCTGAGACAGGCCCGACGGCGAATCTCCGAACGCTCGCGCGGCACCCAGCAGCGCAAGGCCGTCCTCCACCACTCGATCAAGGTCGCCGGCCTCGACCGCAAGCGCTGCATCGCCGTCCAGGAGACATCGGACCGCTTTCGCCTGGAGAATTTGGGCGTCCTCGCCTTCCCACAAGGCCCTCCCCATCGTCACGAAGCCGCGCCCACGTTCATAGTCCGCGAGCCTGCGGGCGACGGCGAGGGCTTCGGGAGCGGCATCGATCGAAACGCGGACTTTGGCGGCCGTCGCCTGGTCGAGCGAAAGCGACCAGTCTCCTTCCTTCATGAGGTCGACGCCCTTCCAGCCGATCGGCAGTTTCGCAACCGCGTCCGTGAGAACGCGGGTCGCGTCCTCGGCTTCAGGGACGGCTTCGAGGTTCGCAACCTGTTGCTCCAACCGCCACCCAGGCGCGAGCCGATCGAGCCTCGCGGACACGGCCTCGATCCGAGCGGCGAGCATCCAGGCCGGGATGAAGATCGCCAGGAAGAGGAAAGGAAGAAGCCCCAGGACAGCAAGGAGGAACCGTTTCCAGTTCGGCGGCCTCGGCGGCGCCCGCCGCTTCCGCTGAGCGTCCTGTTCGTATCGCTCCAGCAATACGATCAGAGGGTGCATGAGCCAGAAGACCACCCCCATGAGCACAGGGGGAATAAGCAGGAAGCTGGGCTGACGCCTAAACGCAGTCAGGAGCATGTCCGTCAGTCGGGCAAGCCGATCGCCGGGGCTCTCCAGCGGCGCGAGAGCCACGGCGAAGAGGACTACCAGAACCAATAACACGACCGCCGTGATCACCTCCAGCGAGGCGACGGCGGCAATGATCAGTAGCGAGATCCGCATGCCGTCGCCCAACGGAGACGGCACGCGGACGGCGGAAGGCGTCGTCTCGCCTTCGCTCATCGGTGATCCTCGACGTTGAGAACCTTCACCAGGGACGTCCACTGCTCGGCGGTCTCCTTGATCTTCGCCTCACCCTAGCCGTCATCGGTCTTGGCGTCGTTACAGATCCCCCCGGGCGCAGCACTCAAGACGAACCCGCGACCTTCGTCGACTCATTCAACCTTGCGACCCTCAGCATCCTCGCGCGGCCCACCGCGAAGGTCGGGGTCGAGAGCGAAGACGCCGAGATCATCGGCAGCCCCATCGCGCCAGGTCTTCGCGTCGAACGTCCCATGCTCGTCCTTGAGGTTCGGGCCGACGGAGTAGACGCGTAGGCGTCCATCGACGTGCTCCATGCGGAAACGTTCGCCGCTGAACGGATCGCTCGGCGCAGGGGTGGGGAGGATGTCGGAGGAGATCTCGCCGATCGCCGCCGGCCAGAATCCCATCGCGCGGCGGTGGCGTTCGGCGGCGATCAGGATCGTCGCGGCGGCCATCTCAGCGCGGCCGCGAAGCTCCGTCGTCAGGTACATATCCAGAGGAGGAGCAAGCAGCAGTGGAAGAGCCGACGTAAAAGGGGCGACGCGCGAATTCACCGCAGCGCGAAGCCTCGCCCGCCAATCCCTCGCGGAGACGACCCATTCGGACTGGGGGCGATCGAGAATGGCGATCGACTCGTTCATCCATTTCAAGGCCACGGCCATCTGGTAACGGCCGCTCACAACGGTCGCCGTCCCCACGATCTGGTGAAGTGAAGGGAAAACCATCTCCCGTCCGTTCGAGTCGGTTATGGCGGAAACCGGTAGTTCCCGAGAGGCCACCCTGCGGACCAGTTCGACGAACATGGCACGCTCACCCCGAAGGGCGTACAAGATACGAGGACGGCCGCGCTCGTCGTCCAGAAGATCCTGAAGCGAACCCAGCGCCTCGTCGGAAGGCTCTCCCTGCGCCAGGATGCGGACAACGGCGTCGACTGCCATGTGGTCGATGGCTATTCTTACGAACTGGCCATTCGCGAAGGGCTCGTCTCCAATCGACTGGGCGACCCCGAGGACGGCGGCGCACGAACCGAGCGCATCGTCGAGGTGGCCGTCGTGGGCCGCGATCAGGACGTCGGCTCGAAGGAGACGGGCGACGTCGAGCGCCCGGTAGGTCTCTTCGAGTTGCGTGTCGATCAGCGCCCGGCCCAGTGTGAATTCATGGCGTCCGCGGTCGTAGTCGGCGATCCACCACGCCGCCTCGAGCGTCTCGCCGCGAGCATCGAGGTCGGCAAAGAGCGCGTCGACCGTTTCATCATCGAGTCGCCGCGCCGGATCTGTCGCCACGGCCCGGTCGTATGCGACACGGACGTCCGGGCCGTCGGGGTCAGGAGGTGGCGGCCAGCCGCCGGGCAGTTCCGCAGCGACCTTGGCGACGGCGATCGCACCGTCCTCGTCTTCGGGGATGACCTCCCGGGCGGCCAGGAGGTCGTCGAGACGCCAGTCGGGGTCGATTCTGTCGGTCTCGGCCGTTGCCGACGCCAGTTCAGCCTCAGCACGCCGCATGATCCAGACGGCGGTCGCACAGCCCGTCGCCAAACCGAAGACAACCAGGCCGGCCACCCACACCCAGGCCCGAAATCGTCTCGGCGATCTTAAGGGCTCGCCGGTCGGACGCCTGACGCGGCGGGCGATCAGGCCGAAGCCAGCCCGAAACAACGCCCCAAGAAGAGCGAAGAGGAATACCTCCGAGGCGCACCACCCCAGGCCGCGGCCCAGTAACTTCAGCAAGCCCAGGTCCAAGGATGCCTTGCCGACGAAGGGTAGCAGTCCGAGCGCGGCCCCCATCACGAACGCGGCGATCGGGAACGCGATCAACATCGCCAGCCAGGCGCCGAGTTCGGCCCCGCGCATCAGGTCGCGGCCGACCCCGGGCCTCGGGGTCGGCGCGACTTCGATCTCTTCTGGGATCACCGAGAAGCCTCGACATTGAGGACCTTCACCAGGAACGCCCACTGGTCGGCGGCTTCCTCGATGACCTTGGCGGTCGGCTTGCCGGCGCCGTGGCCGGCCTTGGTTTCGATCCGGATGAGGACCGGGTTGTCGCACGCCTGCGCGGCCTGGAGGGTCGCGGCGAACTTGAAGCTGTGCGCGGGGACGACGCGGTCGTCGTGGTCGGCCGTCGTCACCATCGTGGGGGGGAAGCAGGTGCCGGGCTTCACGTTGTGGAGCGGGCTGTAGGCGTGAAGCGCTTTGAACTCTTCGGGGTTGTCGGACGAGCCGTAGTCGTCGATCCAGGCCCAGCCGATGGTGAACTTGTGGAACCGCAGCATGTCCTGCACGCCCACGCCCGGCAGGCAGGCGCCATAGAGGTCGGGCCGCTGGGTCATGCAGGCGCCGACGAGCAGGCCGCCGTTCGACCGGCCGGAGATCGCCAGCTTGGACTTGGTCGTGTACTTCTCGGCGATCAGCCATTCGGCCGCGGCGATGAAGTCGTCGAAGACGTTCTGCTTGCGCTGGCGGGTGCCCCCCTGGTGCCAGCTCTCGCCGTACTCGCCGCCGCCGCGAAGGTTGGCCACGGCGTAGAGGCCCCCCATCTCCATCCAGGTCAGGGTCGAGGGGGAGAAGCCCGGCGTCAGCGGAATGTTGAAGCCGCCGTAACCGTAGAGCAGCGTCGGGTTCTTGCCGTCCTTCGGGAAGCCCTTCCGGCCGGTGATGAACATCGGGATCTTGGTCCCGTCCTTGCTCGTGTAGAAGACCTGGACGGTCTCATACTTCGACGGGTCGAACTTCAAGGCCGGCTTGCGCCAGACGGTGCTGGCGCCGGTCGACACGTCGTAACGGTAGATCGTGGCCGGGCTGTTGTACGAGGTGAACGAGTAGAACGTCTCCTTGTCCTTGCGCTTGCCGCCGAAGCCCGAGGCCGTCCCCAGGCCGGGAAGTTCCACGTCACGGACGTGCTTGCCGGCCAGGTCGAAGACCCGGACGACAGTGTGGGCGTCCTTCAGGTAGTTGACCAGGAAGTGGTCGCCGACGACGTCGACGTTGTCCAGGGTCTCGGCCGCCTCGGGGATCACCTCGACCCACTTCTCGGGCTTCGGGTCGCGCGTGTCGATCGCCACGACCTTGCCGCGCTCGGCGTTCTTGTTGGTCTTGAACCAGAAGATCGGGCCGTCGTTGTCGATGAACGAGTATTCGGCCTCGAACTCGCCGACGAGGTGGACGGGCGCGGCCTTGGGAGCGTCGAGTGGGCGGTACAGGACGCGGTACTTGTCGTCGGTCCCCTTGTGCAGGGTGAAGATCAGGTACTTGCCGTCGTCGGTGACGGTCGGCGTGGCCTCCCATTCCTTGTGCTCGGGGTCCTGCCAGACCAGCTCGTCCTGCTCCTGGGGCGTGCCCAGGATGTGATAGTAGACCTTCTGGAAGTAGTTCGCCCCCTTGAGGTCCTGCCCCGGCTCGGGCGTGGGGAATCGGCCGTAGAAGAAACCCTTGCCGTCGGGCGTCCACTCGGCGGAGGAGAACTTGACCCACTGGATCTCGTCGGCCAGATCCTGACCGGTGGCGACGTCGCGGACCTTCCAGACGTTCCAGTCCGAGCCCGCCTCGGCGACGCCGTAGGCCAGCCGGGCGCCGTCGTCGCTGGGGACCGTGCCGGCCAGGGCGACCGTGCCGTCGGCCGATAGTTTGTTCGGATCCAGCACCATCCGGGGCGCGGCGTCGAACGTGTCGAGGACGAACAGGACCGACTGGTTCTGCAGGCCCGTGTTGTGGGTGAAGAAGTACTTGCCGGCCTTCTTGCCGGGGGGGCTGAACTTCTCGTAATCCCAAAGCTCGGTGACGCGGGACCGGATGGCGTCGCGCTGGGGGATGGAGTTCAGGAAGGCGTTGGTGACCTTGTTCTCGGCCTCGACCCACGCGCGGGTGGCGTCGGAGTCTGGGTCTTCCAGGGGCCGGTATGGATCGGGGACCTTCGTCCCGTGGTAGTCGTCGACCGTCTCCGACCTTGGCGCGTCGGGATACTTGAAAGGCTTGGCGGGCTCATCGGCTCTCATCGGGCTTCCTGCGGCTCCCAGGGCCAGGGCGATCGCGGCGAGGCGCGAATGTCGTTTCATGATCATGGAGTCATTCGTTCCTTTCACGAGGTCGGGCGTGGATGGAGGAGGCTCCGGTCGACATCGAAACTTCGCTCGACGCGACGTCTGTTTTCATGGAGAAGCGGACGAAGCGGAACCCTGTACGAGGAGAGTCGCGTCCGTGGCGTCCTCCGCGCCGGGGGTGTCCGCAACCGTCGCGCAAGGCGTTGCATCCGGTTGGGATTCCGCGTTCGCGCCGACCGGTCCATTCGCCATCAGGGCGCTCCCTTTTCGATCGAGGCTGGTCCGCCGTGCGGCCGAAACGAGGAGTGGGGGATTATTCGGTGCGGGGCCCGATCGGGCCGAGCCGTCCCCTTTGGCCATCGCGGCCGAACCAGTAGGCGAACCCCGCGCCGGCGGCGATCATCACCATGGAGATCCCCGTCAGGTCGCCGAGATGACGGACGAAGTAATCGAAGCTCTCGTCGGCGATGAAGGGACGAAACTTCCACTCGGTGAACAGGCCCAGGGCCAGCGCCGCAACTCCGCAAACGACGCCCCGCGCCTGCGACGACCGACTGGAAAGCCAGCCGCAGCCCAGTCCCAGCAAGGCCCCGGGGATCATCATCCCGTAGAATCCTTGCTGATAAATGAGCTGGAACAAGTAATATCCCAGGGTCGCGCCGATCACGGCCCCCAGCGCACTCTTCAGGTCTTCGACGATCCAATCCGGCGCGGGCATCGTGGAGACTCCGGAAACGGCAGCGGCCCCTCTCACTCTCAATAAAGACGCATATTGGAACGATCCTAACCCTCCGGGGAGGCGAAAACCATGTCGGACGAGGCGCGCGGAAGGGCCTGGCGATGGGATCGCGGCGACGACGGAGTCTGGACCCTCTGGTTCGACCAGCCGGGAAGGCCTCTCAATATCCTCGACCGCGCGGCGCTCGACGGCCTGGACGACTGCCTGGAAGAGGTCGAGGAAGACCCGTCCGTCCAGGGCGTTCTGATCCGCAGCGCCAAGCCGTCGGGCTTCTGCGCGGGGGCCGATCTGCATATCTTCGCCGAGTCGAAAGACGGAGACGAGATCGAAGCCTTCCTCCGACGCGGCCTGGACGTTCTCGACCGTCTGATGCGGCTGGGACCGGCGACGACCGCCGTGCTCCACGGGGTCTGCCTGGGAGCGGGGTTGGAATTGGCCCTGGCCTGTCGCCACCGCGTCGCACTGGCCTCGAGCGTGCCGCTTCAGGTGGGGACGCCGGAGGTCCGCCTGGGGCTGATCCCGGGGTGGGGGTCGATCGAACACCTGCCGAGGCTGCTAGCGCCGAGGGACGCGCTTGAGATGCTCCTGTTCGGCAACCCGATCGGGTTCCTCCAGGCGAAGTCGCAGGGGGTGGTGAGCCGACTCCTTTCGGCCGAGGAGCCGGAGCGATTGGTCGAGACCCTGTCGTCCGACGCCCCCGCCGAACGGCCGTTCCTGGCCGACGACTGGATCGACGAGCTGGCCTTCGCACGGGCCAAGCTCGAACGCCACTCCATCGACTTCCCCGAAACCCAGGCCGCGATCCTTCAGATCCTCGAAACCGACCTGGCCGAAGGACCCGAGGCCGCCCGCGAGGAAACCATCGCGAAGCTCGTCGACCTGGCCCTGGGCGACGCCTCCCGCGACGCCATCGCCGATTTCTTCGACCGCTCTCGGTGATGAGCCTCCGCGAGCCGGGTGACCCGCGCGGGAACGCCCGTTCCCACACGGATCTCTGTCGCTTGCCTTTGTCGGCCTGTTTCCGTCAGGGTCCGCTCCATACCACGGACGAAGTTCAGGTCCGCCAATCGTGAAGTATCAGCGGATGACCGATTTGCTGAATGCGCTGGTAGTGGGCTGTATTTCCCGTGACCAACTCCAAGCCATTCACGAGAGCGATGGCGGCGATCATCGGGTCTGCCCTCCCGATGGGACGACCTACCCTCTCAAGCTCTCCCTCAATGCGCCCCGCCAGCGCCGCAGCCGCGTGATCAAAGACGAGAACCTCTTGAGATGAGATACCCGCGAAGAACGCTTGAAGCTGCTTCAACGCCTGCTTCTTGGTGAGCCCACGAACGATTTCCAGAACTGTAACGACGGATACCGTGTACCGTCCAAAAGCGGCAAGATACGCGGCTCCATTCCGTACGACGGTTGGATCGACGGCCTTACCGAGTTCCGAGAAAGTGTCTGTGTCGAGCAGGGCCTTATTCACCGGCCGGAAGCCTCCAGGGGCGTTCCTCTCGAATTTTCATAGCCTCTTCGACCACTTCGTCGAGGAGATCCGGAGCGTCACGAAACATACCCATGATGGGGTTTTCAAGGGGCGAGGGCACATCCTCGTCAGCATGACTGCCGCTGGTGGGTTGAGGAATGGCTGCGTCATCGAGCACGGTCACGCGAACGCGACGCCCGGCCAGTTCTTGAGAACGGCGGGCGACCTCTTCCCATGTTCCTTCGATGGTGATCTGTTCCATACCCCGACCTCCTCGGCTGAAGTCGCAGCGCAGGATCGCATCATGAACGGCATGGCCGCGTCATCTTGCATTTGTATTTTATAGGCCCAGAACAGGGCCGACAGCGCCTGGCTCTGGCTCGCGGCCTGGATTATACCCAGGCTGGCGGGGTGCGAGACGAGTTGGCCTTCGCACGGGCCAAGCTCGAACGCCACTCCATCGACTTCCCCGAAACCCAGGCCGCGATCCTTCAGATCCTCGAAACCGACCTGGCCGAAGGACCCGAGGCCGCCCGCGAAGAAACCATCGCGAAGCTCGTCGATCTGGCTCTGGGCGACGCCTCCCGCGACGCCATCGCCGATTTCTTCGACCGACCCGGGCGTTGAACCGTCGAGGATCGGCTCAACGCCCGTTCTTGGTCGTCGATTCAAGAACCCTTCTTGGCGGCTCCGGCAGCCATCTCGCCGGTGCCGGCCATCTTGGCGGCCTTGAATTCGTCGGCCGTCATGCGGACGATCTTCCGGTTGTGCATGAGCACCGGGCCGCCAGACGCGGGGACGTCCTTGCCGTAGGCGAGAACTTCGTCGGCCGGGTCGGTCGTCGCCGGACCTTCCATGGTGTCTTGAATCACCACGCCCGATCGCGCGATCACGTCGCCGGCGCGGAGGGCCATCAAACCGACCGGGGCGACCGCGTCGAGGTAAGCGAAATCGGAGACGGCGGTCGGCGGCTTCTTCTTGTCGAAGGTGTATTGGCGGAACAACTCGCCGATGTCGATGAGTTGGCGTTCGGCCCGAGACTCCTCCTCAGTGGTTGCGACGCTCGGGGGCGCGCTGACGCCGCCGCAGCCGGTGATCGCCGCCGTGCCGAGAGAGAGTCCAAGAGCCGCCACGAATGAAAAGCGCATGCGCGTGTTCGTCCAGGTGAAGAGAAAGCAGAAAAGCGAAGCGGGGGCCGGAGCCGAGCGGATCGGCCGACCCCCGTGCATCTGACGAGGCCCGTGATGGAGCGACCGGGCGGCCGCCCCAGGGGACGAGGTCCGGCCTGGCGGCCGGGGCCGACTCAGTAAGCGTCGGCGCTGACGATTTCGCCGCCGGCCTTGGTGCCGAGGGCCATCCAGGTGGGCAGGCTGATCGAGTCCTTGACGAACCGGACCGAGCCGTCGGCGAAGCCGACGTTCACGCCGCCGGAGTGGTTGCTGCGGGCCGCCTGGTGGGCGACCTGATAGCTGGTGTCGCCGCAGTCCCACAACTTCGAGTTCGGCGTCAGCGTCTCCGTGAAATAGCCCGTCATGATCAGGCCGCGGTAGTACTGCTGGTGCCGGTAGTAGATTCGCGTGGAGTAGCCAGAGCCGCCGTAGGTGCAGATCGGGGCGTTCTGATAATCCATCGTGCTGCTGGTGATGTAAACGTTGAGCTTGGACCGCTCAGGAACGCCGCCCAGGATGCCGCTGGAGTCAGAGCCGGAGATCGCCGCGCTGCTGTGCAGCGTTTCCGAGAACACAACGGTGTTGCTCGTTCCGTCCGAAACCGCCGCGACGGTGACGGGAACGGCCCGCAGGTACTGCGGGTAAACCTTGGGCTGCGAGGTGTCGACCGTGATGTTGAAGATGCCCGCCCGCGACGTGTTCGATTCCTGAGCCGCGGCGGTGCCCAGCCGCTGTCCGGCGGTGGCGCCCAGGCTCGCCACGTAGTTGGCGTAGCCCACGCCCGCGAACTTGGTGTTCGAGTTCTCCGAGGGGCACTGGAAGGCCGCGACGATCTGCATCTGGGCCGTGTAGTTCGCCGTGCCCGCCCCGTACAGGTTGATGCACTGCTCCAGGTTGAACGCGCCGTAGGTGCTGGCCGACTCGATGTACGGCAGGATCTGGGCCAGGACGTTCGGCCGCGAGCCGCAAGTGCCCGCGTTGATCACGGCCTCGTTGTAATACGGACCCCAACCAGGGATGTACGCCCCGGTGGCCGACTCCGCGTTGGCCAGGGCCAGGCCCATCTGCTTCAGATTGTTGACGCACTGGGCGCGACGGGCGGCTTCGCGGGCCGACTGCACGGCCGGCAGCAGCAGAGCGATAAGAACCGCAATGATGGCGATGACGACGAGCAATTCAATCAGCGTAAACGCGCGTCGTGGCGAGCGCTTAAACATACGCACAGGTCCTTCAGAGTGGTAATAAAAGACTGACTGGCGAGAACACACCCACAGAGCGCGAGTGCGTTGAAAGAGAGACGGCTGACGGAAGGAGGCAAGGCCTTCGCGATCTAGTCCGGGAATTACATAGTAGCACCTTGGCAACCCTCTTTCAAGCCGCCCACACCACTGAGATGAAGATTGCTCGACATCAGTGCTGCACTCAAGCAACATAAAACAGCCCGGCTTTCGCCCCTGGTAGCAAGGACGAAAGCCGGGCCGAGCGTATGGTGGGGTGGGAATCTCGGTTTCGGCGAGAACTCCTCGTCGCGTCGACGCGACGAGGCTTAGTGTTTCCTGCCAGCGGCCTTGGCGGCGGCCTTCTCCGCGAACTTGGCCTCAGCCTGCTTGACCTCGTCGGGCCAGGCGTCCTTCGTGTCGCCGGTCGACGGCGGCGGCGGCAGCGAATCGCCGCTGCAACCGGCGACGGCGGACGCGAGCGTGACGGCGAGCATGCCGATCAAGGCGATCTGGTGGCGCTTCATCAAGGTGTTCGGTCTCCGTATCGCAAGGGGGCGGGGCCGGCGACGACCTCGAGTGCGGGCCGTCGCCGTCGATCGTTCGTCAGTAGCTGTCGGAGCTGAGGACCTCGCCGCCGTTGCGCGAGCCGAGCGCCCACCAGGTCGGCGGACTCACCGAGTCCTTGATGAAGTGGACCGAACCATCGGCGAAGGCGACGTTGACGCCGCCGGAGTGGTTGCTGCTCGGCGGGGCGCTGCCGAGAGGGGCCACGTAGTAACCGGCCCACGTGCTGTTGCCGTCGATGCCGGCCGGCTCGCTGGGGTTGGTGCAGTTCATCTGGTTCGGCGTGCCGAAGTGGTTGTAGGCGTTGATGACCAGCCACACGGGGAACGTCGCGATCCACATCTGGCCTGAACCGCCGCCGTATCGCGTCCCCTGCGAGCCCGGAATGTTCTGGCAGGCCTGCACGAAGGTCAGCGCTCCCACCTGCCCGGTCCCGGCGGCGACGCCCGTCGGCGAGCGGAACGTTCCCCGCCGCGCCAGGTTGCTGCTGCGGGTGAAGTTGGAGTTGTTCACGCCGACCAGCCGCTCGCTCACGAGGCCGGTGTTGGAAGTGCCGTCGGTG
Organism: Paludisphaera rhizosphaerae; assembly: GCF_011065895.1. Classification (NCBI taxonomy): domain Bacteria; kingdom Pseudomonadati; phylum Planctomycetota; class Planctomycetia; order Isosphaerales; family Isosphaeraceae; genus Paludisphaera; species Paludisphaera rhizosphaerae. Next base: position 149,733 of record NZ_JAALCR010000005.1, read on the forward strand.
ATCCCGCCGATCGTCACCGGGCCCCAGGCTGCGCCGCAGTAATAGCAGTTGGACGACGGATGCATCATGTCGTTATTGGCCGACACTATCCTACCGCGAAAACGGCCGATGACACGAAAAATCAACGGCAGTCAAGCATTGGCAGTAAGCCGGCCTCGCGCAACGACGGATTTACAATTCGGCATAGATGAACTTAACAGGCATCAAGTTACGGTATGCTCTTCAAAGTTGAGATCGAATCTAGCTCCATCTGTATAAGAGGAGTAGGTTACATTCGGGTCAGCGTTGAATCCTCCGGCGTCCGCCCGAAACCAGATGTTGTAATTGATAAGCTCCGTCGTTGTCACTCCCGTAAAATTGATCGTGGCGGCTTGTGAACCTGTTAGCGGATCAACCGTGGCATGGATAGTCACCCAGTTTCCGGAAACGTCAAGACCGCTGACCCAGAGCCCATTTTGATCGAGCCCTGCCGCCGCGAACGCACTCGTAAAGAATTGACCTGGAGCAATATTCGCGATTCCTTGTGACACAGGACCTTGATAGACGATCGACAGGCTGCCAGAAACTGTTTCTGGGTTTACGCCATCGCCCACAGTGTAAGCCTGGAATCCACCGGCATTTGAGACGACGGTAGCCAGCGTAGCCAGATTTGCAGTCGCGTTGGGATCTCCATGAGCATTCATCTGCGATAAAATATCTACAGTGGCCGAAATGCTGGTCGCCCCCACACCCGAGTTATCGCTGATTGTGCTAGCGACACCTGTATGCACATTTGCAATTGTTTCAACATTAGTGGGGCTCAGTTGGGTGTAGTCCTGCGTGTCATATCCATCGTCCTGGGCCGTTTGGGTCCCGAAGGAGTGGTCGGCGTTTGGCACCCACGGCTCGATTAAATTCCAGGCTCCTGCCCACACCCCAGGATTTCCGACATTGTCATTACGAGTGATAGAAGCAAGTTTACGTTCCTCGAGCTGGCGATCTCCATTGCCACTGGCATTCGAAATCCAGTCACTTTGGAAGGCTCGAGAAACTCTGGTTCTCCGGCGAGTTCTTTTCAGACGAATCCTCATCATTCGACGCCTCCTGAAAGAAAGTACAACTTAGATGTGCGGCGCAATCAAACACAGAGAGGGTGGTAACCGGTGGCCCCGAGAGTCGGCCGCGAACCCAACTGAACAAAGCCTCGACTTGGGCAGCACCATTCGCGAGATTTATCGGATCACTCCGATGATCCCGGATTGTCCCCCGAAGGCTTAGCAACCATGATGCCAGATTTCCAATTCTTCATGAAGCTGCCGCAATCACACCGTTTTATGACCCTGCGGCCGAGCGGCTGGCTCAGGGATCGCCCCGGAACACCGACGTTCCGGGCAGAAGTTGCCACCCGTGGGCAAGTTCGAAGCCAGCATGCCGGAGCGTCGGTCTTCGTCTAACGCGGGGCGTTCGGCAGCTTGGGGTCCGAGACGCGGTGGACCTCGGGGTCGGCGCCCGTCGGCGCGTTGGGATGTTCGAGTCGGGGGGGAGCGAGCATGGGGGAGTGCTCAACGGCCGCCGTCTGCGGGGCGGGCGGCTGGGAGGTCGCCTTGGGGGGAGTTTCCAAGGCGGCCGTCTGGGGGGCGGGAGGAGGCGGGACCGCCTTGGCCGGCTCGTCGTCGTGTTCGGACTTCGCCCGCATCCGGATGAGCAGGTGGTTGGAGGCGCCGTTGGGGGTGCCGACGCTGATATCCAGCAAGGGCCGGCCTCCGGCGTCGGGAGTGGTCCGGGCGTCCTTGGAGATCGTCACCTGCATCAGGTTGCGGCTGACGAGCACCGACTCGGCCGCCTTGCCGCCGGCGATGACGTGGGTGTCGTGGACGCTGAAGTTCTTCCCCTCCAGGAAGATCACCGACTCTTCGCCGGGCTCCGGCGGCTTGCCGTGCCAGGCCAGCAGCGACGGTTTGAGCTGGCCCCCGCGCGAGCAGAAGACCCGCGAGTCGTTGCTGTCCGCCGAGAACGGGACGCGGACCACCAGGCGCTGGGTGGGCATCAGGCTCTTGAGCTGGTTGATTCGCTCGACGGCGATCTGCAACTCCTCCAGCCGCCCCACCGGGACGCCCCCCGGATGGTCCGGGGCGTTGAACTTGTTCAGCTCGGTCTCGGTCTCGGCGAGCCGGCCGGCCAGGTCGGACGCTTTCTCGATGACCGAGGTCCGACCGTCCAGATCGCCGGTGCGGAACCAGTTGGCGACGGTGACGAACTCGATCTTGGGAATGAAGTTGGGCATCACGATCAGCGCCGTGCATTCGCGCTGACCGGGCTCCAGACTCTGCTCCTTGTCGTCGCGACCCAAACCCTGTCGAACCATATCGGAGACGGCGGCCAGGCCGGCGCGGCCGGTGCGGCTGGTCTGAAGCCGAGGATAGAAGATCCACCCAAAGGTGTTCTCGCCGGCGCCGAAACCCACCATCGTCGGGTTGAGCCGGATGGCCGCCTCGTCTTCGGCGTTCGCCGCGTCGTTCGAGAAGACCCCGCCGGCGCGAAACGGCCCGAAGGCAGGAACGCCGCCGATCAGGTCCAGCCCGGACGACGACCGCCGCGCGACCGAGTCGGCCACGTTCTGCTGGGCGATGACCGGCTCGATGGCGTAAACCCGCAGCGGCCACTTGGTGGTGGTGTAACGCTGGAAAACCTCGAAGGCGTGTTCGGAGCCCTCGGGGTCGAAGAAGTTGGTCCGGCGCAGCTCCTCGCGGAGGAGGTCGCTCCGATACTCGGGGATCTGGTCGATGATGTCCTGCTTGAGCCGGGTGTTGAGCGCGGCGGCCTGGATCTTCAGGACGAAGGCGAAGGCGTCCAGCGAGCGGCGACGATTGGCGGCGGCCTGATCGATCGTCCCGCCAGTCGTGGAGGCCAGCATCACGCCCGAGTCCTCGGCTTTGGGACGCATCGCGGCCAGTTTGGGGAAGTCGCGGCGGGCGATCAGCGCCCCCAGATCCTCAAGCGGATCGCTGTCGACGGGGACGACGGGCGTCGCCACCGCCTGCCCCGATGCCGCGGCTCGGGCGGCGAGCTTGGGCGAGGCGGTCTGCTCCAGGATGCTGTACGAAGCCTCGAACTCGCCTCGGAGCCATTCGGCGACCCGCGCCGTGCGATGGTAGGGCTCGTCGGCCAGTTCGCGGGCGAGTTGACGCTCGGCCTCCGTGCGCAGGAATTTGATGTTCTCGGCGCCGTAGAAGACCTCCGAGTCGGCTGACGCGACGAGAGCGAGCGGGCCCATGCCCGGTCCTGGGCTGGGGTCGTCGTCCTTGCCCGTCTGGTTGCAGAGCACCTGCGACAGGCTGCCGACCGCCTCGTTGATCACTGCGTTGCGAAGCGTGTAGCGCATCGTGTCGCGGTCCATCAGCGACTTGGCCGAAACCGTGATGATCGCCCCGCGCCCCCTGCGGTTCTTCGGCCCCGGCGAGAGCGTCACCGGGATCCGGACGAGGTACAGCCCGTAGCCGGGGCGGTCCGTCAGGTCGTCGCCGGCGTTGATCCGCCGCAGTTGGTTCAGGTGGTTCAGGTAGTGCGAATGCTCGTCCAGGACGACCGTCGGCTCCAGCATCCCGCCGGCCGAGGGATCCGCCGTGATCGAGCCGACCTTGCCAGCCTGCGCGGGGATCGCCGCCTGCGCGGCGGTGGCCGAGGTCGTCGCGTTCTGGCCGGAGATCATCGCCAGCAACGACTTGGTCTGATCGTCCTCGGACGTCGTGGTCGTCGAGCCCGAAGCGGTGGCGTCGCCCATCCCGGTGGCGAGTTGCAGCCGCTGGGCCTTGGCCTCGCTGCGGTTGATGGAGGCGTTGATGACCCCCTTGAAACCGACCTTCAGCCACTGGGCCATCTGAAGTTCGTACTCGGAGCGGAACTTCGCCAGCCGGTCCTGCCCCCAGACGTCGGGCGACTTGACGCCGATCGTCCCCTGCTGGTTCATGCTCCGGTCCAGGTCGTCGATCATCTGCTCGACGCGTTGGAGCGAAGGACCGTTGCCGGGCGAGGTCCGGGTCGCCGACGCCGGCCAGTAGGACTGGGGAGTCGCACAGCCGTCGACCGCCGCCAGCGCCGCCGCAAGCCCTGCCGCAATCCACAATCGTCGCGACCGCGATCGTGCCATGGCTCCCTCGCCCACCGCCGACCAGACCAGGACCGCGAGCCCCGGCGCGCACCGCCGCCTCCCGGTCCATCCTCGGAGAGTCTGATCATTCCCAGGATTTCGCCAAGGCGGATTTCGCGGATTGTAAGAAACTCCCAAAGTCGGCTACCCGCCACCAAAAGCCGTGTTTGGAGACCCCCATATCTTCAGACAGACCGATGGTTCCGGCCGCGAGTGATGCCCGATATCGAAGCCGCTCATTGTGGTAAGGGAGTCTCGAATGCGAGTGTCACCAAAGTCATTCCCACCGAAAAACGACGGCCCTGGGTGCCATGGCCACGCTTGCGTGGCCATGCGATACGCGACGGTCTCGCAGTCGCCGACGGCGGTTCATGGCCACGCAAGCGTCGAGCGAAGCAAGTTTCATTTCCACCGAACGAAGCCACCGAGAACCAGCGACACAACCTCTTTGCAAGCAATGCCTTGCAACCCCCAAAGCCACTCATAAGCGCCAGCGATCGAACCCACTTCGGAGCCAATCCCCAGGCCCTCGACGAACGAACGCAGCCGAGCCGGCATCTCCCACTGCCCCCTACCCACGCATTGCGAACCGTCCCCCCGAAATCGTCGAACGAACCCGCTTTCGAGACCAAAATCCACGACGCAACCCCATACACCATTGAATTTTAAGACATCGGCTCCACCACCACTCCAGCGCAAACAGAGCCAATCGAAGCCATGTCTCCGACGGAGGCGGGCAACCGGCGTGATACGATGACCCCGAACCCTCCCACGACCTTCTCGCGACCACCCGCATGACGGCCGAATCCGACATCCCAGGCACCGCTCGCCCCGCCGCCGGCCCCCGACTCTTCGTCTGGTCGGTCTGGGGGGCGTTGGTGATCGTGGCGCTCTGGTACGTGGTCCAGTTCGGGGCCGACGCCCCGCGGTGGGACGACTATGCGGTGATCCCCCAGCTCTGCGGCCGGGCGCCGATCACCGCCTCGTGGCTCTGGTCGCAGCACAACGAGCATCGGTTCTTCCTGGCGAGGCTCGTGCTGCTGGGGGTCTTCGGCTGCAGCGGCGCGGATCCTCGACCGGCGATGGTCCTGAACGTCGCGGTGATGGCGGTCGCCGCCGCCGCCCTGATGGCCGTCTCGGCCCGTGCGCCGGGAGGCCGGAGATACTCCGACGCCTACCTGCCGATCGCCCTCTTGAGCTTGGGCCATTACGAGAACCTGACCTGGGCGATTCAGATCAGCTTCGTCCTGCCGGTCGCCCTGTTCTGCCTGGCAGCCCTGGCGACGACCCGTCCGGAGAAGCCGAACCCGCTCCGCGCCGCGGGGCTGGGGGCCTGCCTGGCCGTCTTGCCGCTCTGCAACGCCGGCGGCCTGTTATTGATCCCCGCGCCGATCCTCTGGCTGCTGGCCATGGCCGCCGCCGAATGGCGGTCGGGGAACCGACGCCGCGCGCTCTGGGACATCCTGTGTGCGACGCCGGCCGTCTTGCTGGGAGCGTTCTACCTCCGGGGATACCAGCCGCCGGCCCACCACGCCCCTCCGGGCGGCGTGGCAGCGGCCCTGCGATCGACGCTTCAGTTCCTGGCGACGGGTTTCGGGACGGCGGGGATCGACTTCTGGCCGTGGTCGGGCCTCGCCGCGGCGGCCGTTGCACTGGGAGCGGCAGCCGTCCTGCTGACGGCCTGGGTGCGAAATCCCGGCGACCGCCCCCGGATCGAGGGCCTGCTGGCGCTGCTGGCTTCGGCCGGATTGCTCGCACTGGCGACCGGCTGGGGACGATCCGGCGAAGGTCCCACGGCCGGATTGCAACCTCGGTACGCGACCCTCGCCGTTCCGGTGCTGGTGCTGGCGTACCTGGCCTTCGCATTCTGCGGCGGTCGGCTGCTCCGACCGTTGGTGACGAGCGCGCTGCTGGTCATCGGCCTCGCCCTGCTCTGGCCGAACGCACGCGAGGCGCTCGACGCCGGCCGGAACGCCGCCGAGCAGGCGACGGCCTTCGACCTCGACCGTGACGCCGGGACCCCAACCTTCCGCCTGGCGACCCGGCACTCGCCCTTCCTGCATCCCTCGAAACAGAAGCTGCACGAACACCTGGACGCGCTTCGTGAGGCGAAGCTCGGCAAGTTCGCCCGCATCCAGCCCGACCCGGCTTTCCGCGAAGTCCCCGTCGAACTCCGCCCAACCGACGTCCGCCTGGCCCGCTGGCGAGACGGCGAGATCGAAGCCCTGGGCCCCGACCCGTGGATCCGCTTCGACCTCCCCGCGCCGGTGCGAGTCGCCGGGGTAAAGATCCGCTACAACCATCACAACGACGAAGGCGCCCCCGCCCACTTCCGCCTCGCCTGGCGGCCCGACGACCAGTATCGCGCTCCCGAACAGCAATACGGCGACTGGAACCTCCCCACCGGCGACGACCGCTCCGTCACGGTCTGGATCGACGGCCCCGTCGCCCAGCTCCGCATCCAGCCCGACAACGGCCCCTGCCGCTTCCGCATCCGCGAACTGACCCTCTTGATCGAGCCCGCGCCGGCATCCTCAGCGTTTCTCGACGGCGGCGAATCCAACCTGCGCAGTCGGGTGCGTCTTCTCAAGATCACGCGGACGGCTAAGATGAGGGCCAGCCGGGAGGGAACTGGAGGCGGGGGCGTCGTCGATGATCGACCGGACCGATACGCTGTTCGTGATGTGCTGCGCGACGATGGCGCTGCTGATGACCCCAGCGATGGGCCTCTTCTTCGCGGGGATGGTCCGGCGCAAGAACGTGCTTTCCACGTTCCTGGGCTGCCTGGTGCCGCTGGGGGTCGTCACGCTCCAGTGGCTGGTTCTGGGCCAGGGCCTGGCGTTCGGCGGGGACCTCTTCGGCGGGCTGATCGGGGCGCCCGATTGGTCGATGCTCCGGGGCCGGTTCGAGCCGAGGCCCGACCTGACGGCGACCGTGCCGGGGCCGCTCGCGCTGGCGTTCGAGATGCTGGCGGCGGCCTTCGCGGCGGCCCTGGTCTCCAGCGCGGGGGCGGAACGGGCGAAGTCCTGGTCCATGGCCGTGGTCGTCATCTTGTGGACGACTCTGGTCTACGACCCCCTGGCCCACTGGATGTGGTCGCCCGACGGCTGGCTGCGACGGCTCGGGGCCCGCGACTTCGGCGGCGGCCTGGTCGTCCACGCGTCGGCCGGCGCGGCGGCTCTCTGCGTGGCCGTCGCCGTGGGCAAACGCCGAGGCGCCGACGTCGACAGCCTTCGCCCCCACAACCTGCCTCTGACCGCGATCGGGACCGCCCTGCTCTGGTTCGCCTGGCTGGGGTTCAACGCGGGGCGAGCCTGGGGCGTCTCGACGATCGCCGCCGCGGCCTTTCTCTCGACGCTCGTCGCGGGGGCGGCGGGGATGCTCGCCTGGATCCTCGTGGAACGGGCGACGACCGGCAAGGCGACCTTCCTGGGAGGCTGCACCGGAGTCGTCGCCGGCCTGGTCGGATCGTCGGCGGGCGCGGGAATGGTCGGGCCCGGGGTCGCCATCGTCCTGGGAGCCGGCGCCGCTCTCTTCAGCCACGCCGCGATCCTCATCAAGAGTCGGCTGGACTACGACGACTCGCTCGACGTCTTCGGCGTCCACGGAATCGGTGGGATCACCGCCGCGATCGGCCTGGGCCTGCTGGCAGGCTCGGACCTGGAACCGTCCGCTGTGGGCCTCTTCAACGGCCGCGTCGAACTGATCCTCGCTCAGCTCGCAGCCGTCGGGGCGGTCGTCGCCTACTCGGTGCTCGTCACCTGGGCGATCCTCTTCGCGGTCGACCGCACGATGGGCCTCCGCGTCCCGCCCGAAGCCGAGGAACTGGGTCTCGACGTCGCCCTCCACGGCCAGCGAGCCTACGTCATGGGCGACGGCGAACGCCTGGGCATGGACTACCGCTGAGCCAGCCACATCTCAGGCTCCCGAGCCGACAAACCAGGCACGCCGACGGGCGCGTCGATTTCTGAGAGACCTTTTATTTGCTCAAACGTTTATACGTGAACGCGATTTAGGTCGACCCAGCACTCCTGGCACAATATCTGCATCACTCCTCGCATAACCCTTGCTAGTGAGTTCCATTCACGCCGTTCAGGTCCTCTTGCAGGACGACAGGACGCGTCGCCGTCGACTTCCGGTAAGTCGTCGCGTGAGGCGGGCCCTGTCACGATCGGCGTCGCATAAGGCCGCGCCTGGTCTTCGCTCGGAATCGAGCCGGACCGCCAGCGCTGGAAGGTGCTCCGCATAACAGCGAAGCGCTTTTATCCAAGATTGTTCATTATCTCTCGAGGACACGATCGCATGCCGAACCGACGCCCCGCACGTGGCTTCACGCTGATCGAGCTGTTGGTGGTGATCGCCATCATCGCCGTCCTGATCGCGCTGCTGCTCCCCGCCGTGCAGTCGGCCCGCGAGGCCGCCCGGCGCAGCCAATGCGTCAACAACCTGAAGCAGCTCGCGCTGGCCTGCATGAACTATGAGAGCTCCAACGGCTGTTTCCCGCCCCAGTCGATGATGTACCCTAACCAGAACCCTCCGGCGATCGCCCAGCTCCCGTTCAGCTGGATCCCGAGCCTGCTCCAGTTCACGGAGCAGATGCCGATGTTCAACGCGATCAACTTTCTGGTTGAGCCGATGCACTCGGGTCCTGGCGGCTACGCGAACACGACGGCCTCCCTCGCCCGTTTGAACATCCTCACGTGCCCCTCCGATCCGGGCCCAGGCGTCGTTCGGACCTGGGCCGGCAACACGTCGCTGTCCTACGGGGCGACGAACTACGTGGGCAACATCGGCGGGCCTGGGATCGGCGGGCCGGTCGCGACGGGGACCATCATCCCCGCGCCGGGCGCCCCCCAGAACAGCAACTACGCCAGCGCCAACTACGGCATCGTGACGATCGGCGCGATCGCGGACGGCACTTCCAACACGGGCCTGATGAGCGAACACCTGACGGGACGGCAGTCCGGCACGATGGGAACCCGAGTGGCCCGCAGCAGCAACATGGCGAAGACGGGCGTCTTCGAGTCTCCCACAGGCGTTGCGTCCTCGGGAAACCCGGCGGCCGACAACCTGAAGTTCTATCAGCTCTGCCAGACCATCCCGGACTCGCCCGGCGGCCGCTACTGGACCCCGGGCCAGCTCTGGATCGCCACCTATCCGCAGTGGATCGTCATCACCAACTACAACCACCACGGCACGCCCAACCAGGTCTCCTGCGCCAACCCGAGCGACCCTGGTCAGAACGGCAGCACGATCGCCTACGTCGGCCTGGCCGGCAGCGCCCCGCCGAACAGCTTCCATTCCGGCGGCGTGAACATGGCCCTTGCTGACGGCTCGGTCCGGTTCATCAAGGACTCGATCAGCCCTCAGACCTGGTGGGCCCTCGGCACCCGCGCCGGCGGCGAGGTCATCAGCTCCGACTCCTATTGATCGTCCCCCCGCCGAATCCATGAACGAGACTGAGAGGACATAGACTCGATGATTCGCAAAGCGACTCTTCTCCCGATCCTCGCCGGCCTGGTCCTGGGGACGATCCCATTGGGGTGCGGAGGTCAATCCACTCCGACCCCCATCTCCCCCGAAGAGGCCAAGAAGATCGTCGGCGAAGACCCGGACTACCTGCCGGGCCTCGACGCCAAGGGGAAGGCCCCAGCCAAGAAGCATTGACGCAACCGTTCCGCGTAAAGTCGACGCCCACCGAAGCTTCGGGGGTCGTGGCCGCTTCCGGCTCCACGGCTCGCGAAGCTTCGGTCGTTGACGGACAAGCCCCTTAACCGTCCCTGTCCGACGCGCCACGCCGCGGCCGCCTCTGCGGCTGACATCGCGGACAAAGGTAAGTCGGCCTGCCGATCAGACCGGCGATGCGGGTTTTCTCGATCGGAGCCCCGCATCCCTTGCAGGGCTCGCCGGCCCGGCCGTACATCGAGTTGACCGCGAGAAAGCCCCCCTCCAACCCCAGGACTGTTCGATAACCGGCGTCGAAGCTCGCGCCCTCGGCGGCGATCGCCTTCGACAGCACCGGGGCGATCGCCGCGTGCAGGCGGTCGACCTCGCGAGAGGTCAGCTCGGCCGAGACCCGCAACGGATGCAACCGAGCCTCGAAGAGGATCTCGTCGGCGTAGATGTTGCCGATCCCCGCCAGCACCTTCTGATCCATGAGCGTCGGTTTGATCGCCCGCCGCGTCCGCCGCAGCCTCGCGGCCAGCTCGACTCGGGTGATCTCCAGAGCGTCCGGCCCATGCGAGCGGCCGAAGGCGACATCCGCTTCATCAGGGCCGTCGAACCAGAGGATCCGTCCCAGACGTCGCGTGTCACAGAACCAGACCGACGCCTCCGGGCTCGCCAGTCGGAACGTCAGTCGCACGTGCTCCGGACGATCGGGCTCGATCAGGCGAAAGCCTCCAGTCATCCGGGGCTGAATGACGATCATCCCCCTGTCGTCGGCCAGCCCGATCACGACCCACTTGCCCCGGCGCTTCACCTCCGCGACCCGCACCCCGACGCCCCGCGCCTTGAACTCCTCCGCCGTACACCCCAGCAGCATGGACGGGTCGTGAAGTTCCAGGCCGAGAAGCCTGCGGCCCTCCAGGGCGGGCCTCAGGCCGCGCACCATCGTCTCGACCTCGGGAAGTTCAGGCATCGGCGGACACCGGATGAATCTGGCTGCGAACAGACACGACGCTACCACCTCGGTTCATCTTAGCAATCACATAAAGCCGCAAGAAATCCACCACCGTCTTGACGGATTCTACCAACAATCCGCCAAAACGCTTCACGATCGGCGAAAGTTCTTGACAGACCGCCGTCTTGACTGGAAACTCGATTCCGTAGTCGTGCCAGAAATCCATCAGGACCGCTCACTCATGCTCCCTGAGACCCGACGCCAGCGGCTCCGCGAGCTCATCGCCGAGCGGGGCTACGCGACGCTCGACGAGCTTGTGCGGGCTCTGAACGTCTCGGAGAGCACGGTCCGTCGCGATCTGGAAGCCCTGGACCTTTCCGGGGTGGTTCGCAGAACTCACGGCGGAGCGGTCTCGGCGGGAGAGGCGCGGACGTCTGCCTTGCCGGCCTTCGACGAGCGGACGCACACCGCGATCGCCGAGAAACGGGCGATCGGCGCGGCGACCGCCGCTCTGATCGAGGACGGCGATTCAGTCCTGCTGGACGGCGGCACGACGACCCTGGAGGTGGCCCGCGCGATTCTGGAGCGGAACATCCACGTCCAGGTGGTGACCAACAGCCTGCCGATCGCCCAACTGGTGGCGACGGCTCCACGGGCCGATTTGATTCTGATCGGGGGTTACGTCTACCCCCGGACGGGCGTCGCCCTGGGTCCGCTGGCCATCGCTGAGATGGGCGAGATCCGGGTGCGAACGGCGGTCCTGGGCGCGGGCGGGATCATGGCCGACGGCGTCTCCAACTCCAACCTCCTGCTGGTGGAGACCGAGCGCCGGATGATGACCTGCGGCCAGGAGGTCGTCATCGTCGCCGACCGGACGAAGTTCGGCCGACCGGCCCTGGCGAAACTCTGCGGCTGGGACGAAGTGACGCGGCTGGTGTGCGACTCTCAGGCCCCCGCCGACCTCCGGCGGACGATCGAGGCGGCCGGCGTGGTCGTCCACGAGGCCGGACCGGTAGACCGCAACGGCCACGCTGGAATGACGGGAACCAAGAGCGAGACGACCGACGAGAGGACCGAGGCATGAGCGCAACGGCGACGGCGGCGACCCGCGACCAGATCGAGAGCCTGGTGCGGTCGATCATCCTCAAGAGCATGGGCGGCGCACCGGCCCCGGCCAACGGGAACGGCAAACCGGGCCCGCCGAAGGTGATCGTCAACATCTCGGCCCGGCACTGCCACCTTACCCAGGAGGACGTCGACATCCTCTTCGGCAAGGGGCACCAACTCACGCCGATGAAACGGCTGTATCAGGATACGGACTTCGCCGCCGAGGAGACCGTCGCGGTCGTCGGCCCCCGGCAGCGGATGATCCCGGGGGTTCGGATCCTTGGCCCCTGCCGCAAGTTCAGCCAGGTCGAGTTGGCGTTCACTGACGCCATCAGCCTGGGGATCGACATCCCCGTCCGGCTCTCGGGCGACATTGAGGATACGCCGGGCTGCCTGTTGATCGGCCCCAAGGGATCGCTGGTGATGCCCAAGGGCGTGATCCGGGCCGAGCGCCACGTCCACATGGGCCCACGCGACGCCGAATACTACGGCGTGAAGCACCTGGACCGGATGAACATGAGGGTCGAGAGCCCCTGCCCCGGTTTACTGGAAGGCCTGCTGGTGCGGACCCATCCGGACTGGAAGCTCGAGGTTCACATCGACACCGACGAAGCCAACTCCTGCGACCTGACGCACGCGACCAACGTGACGCTGGTCAAAGCCTGACCTGACCGGATCGAAGCGAACGGATCGGACGACGATAGTTCTCTAAGCCCCTGCGGAAGGAGGGCCACCCGTGGCCTCTGCATCACTCGAAGCTCTCGGAATGATCGAAACCAAGGGGTTCGTGGCGCTCGTCGAAGCGAGCGACGCGATGCTCAAGGCGGCCAACGTTGAGCTGGTCGGCTGGGACAAGGTCGGCAGCGGCCTGGTGACGGCCTTCGTCGCCGGCGACGTCGCCGCGGTCAAGGCGGCGGTCGACGCCGGCGCGGCGGCGGCCAGCCGGATCGGCGAGGTCGTCAGCGTCCAGGTCATCCCCCGCCCCCATGAAGACCTCGGCGGGATCCTTTCGTTCACCAAGGCCGCGGCCGCCAAGGCCTGAGCGAACAGGAGCCCTGACATGGCGACGGCGCAGAAGCCCGCGACCCGCGGGAACAACGGGAGTCCGACGATGAACGGCGAGGCCCTGGGGCTGATTGAAACCAAGGGGCTCGTGGGCGTGGTTGAGGCCACTGACGCGATGCTCAAGGCGGCGAACGTGACCCTGGCCGGCAAGGTGTCGGTCGGCGGCTCGTTCATCACGACGCTGGTCCGCGGCGACGTCGGCAGCGTCCGCGCCGCCGTCGAGGCGGGGGCGGAAGCCGCCAGCCGCGTCGGCGAGCTGGTCAGCGCCCACGTGATCCCCCGGCCCGACGCGGCGGTCCTCCGCACGTTCCTCGGCTGAGCCCACCCCACCCACACCGACACGGAGCCGAGAATTATGAACGGCAACGCGCTGGGCCTCATCGAGACGATGGGCCTGGTCTGCCTCATCAACGCGGTCGACGCCATGCTCAAGGCGGCGTCGGTCGAGCTGGCGAGCCCGATCATCAAGCTGGACGGCGGCGTCGTCAGCGTGATGATCCGCGGCGACGTCAGCAGCGTCCGCGCCGCCGTCGAGGCGGGCGCGGAGGCCGCGTCGAAGGCCGGCGACCTTCGGGCCGCCCACGTTATCCCGCGGCCCGGCGCCGCGGTTGTTCGAGCCTACCTGGGGGCCTCGCGTTGAAGATCCTCGTCGCCAACCTGGGCAGCACCAGCTTCAAGTACCGCCTCTTCGACCTGGGCGACCCGGCCGAGCCGGTCCTGGCCAGGGGGGCGATCGATCGCATCGGCTCGCCCTCGTCCAAGGTCGTCGTCAAAACGGCCCGCGGCGAATCCGAGACGTCGAAGACGGTCGCCGACCACGGCGATGCGGTGCAGATCTGCCTGGACCAGCTCACCGACCCGGAGATCGGCGTCCTGGCCGACCCCTCCGAGGTCTCGGCGATCGGGTTCAAGGCGGTCCACGCCCGCAACCTGACCGGCGTCCAGATCGTCGACGACGAGGTGCTCGAGGCGATGGAGGCGTTCAACGACGTCGCCCCTGCCCATAACCCGCCCTACGTGAAGGCCATGCGCGGCCTCCGCGAACGGTTCCCGGGCCTGCCGCTGGTCGCCGCGTTCGAGACCGGCTTCCACCGGACCATCCCCGAAGCGTCCCAGCGCTACGGCATCCCCGAAGAGTGGGCGACCAAACTGGGCGTCCGCAAATGGGGGTTCCACGGCGCGAGCCACCGCTACATCTCGTGGCGGATCGCCGAGCTGATGGGCCGGAAGGATCTCAAGGTCGTCTCCTGTCACCTTGGGGGGAGTTCGTCGCTCGCCGCGATCCGCGACGGGGCGTCGATCGCCTGCAGCCTGGGGATGAGCCCGCAGACCGGCCTGCCGCACAACAACCGCGTCGGCGACTTCGACGTCTTCGCCCTTCCCGTCCTGCTCCGCGAGACGGGCAAGAGCCTGGAGGAAGTCCTGGACGTCCTGGCCAACCACTCGGGCCTGAAAGGCCTCTGCGGCGCCAACGACCTCCGCGACATCGAGACCGCCGCACAGGCCGGCGACCCTCGGGCCAAGCTGGCCCTCGATTACTTCGTCGCCTCGATCCGCCACTACCTGGGGGCCTTCCTCCTGGAGCTGGGCGGGGCCGACGCCATCGTCTTCACCGGCGGGATCGGCGAGAACTCGTCGCTCATCCGCGAGCAGACCCTCCGCGACCTCAGTTGGTTTGGGATCGAGCTGGATCCGGCCCTCAACGCCTCCGGCCCGGTCGAGCGCCGGGTCTCCAGGGAAGGCTCGCGAGTGCAGGTCTGGACCGTGCCCGCCAACGAAGAGTTGGTGGTCGCCCGACAGTCGCAGGCGTTGCTTCAATCGGGCCGCAAGTCGTCCGACTGACCCTCGCCGGCGACCGACGCAACCAACCCTCAGCCCAACGGACGACTCGACGATGTTCCTGGCCCGCGTGACCGGAAGCCTGGTGGCGACTCAGAAGGTCGCTTCGATGACCGGACACAAGCTCCTCATCGTCGAGCCTTTCCGGGTCGACGAGAAGGGGGGCGACCGTCTGGTCCCCACCGGCCGGACCTTCGTCGTGGTCGACGCCCTGGGCGCCGGCCTCGGCGAGATGGTCCTCATCTGCCAGGGCTCCAGCGCCCGCCTGACTCCCGAGACCGAGAAGCTCCCCATCGACGCCGTCGTGATCGGCCTGGTCGACACGGTGGACGTCCGGGGGAAGGTCGTCTTCTCCACCCGGGCCGAATCATAAACGTGTTCACAAGCGACTGATCGACGCCGCCCCGCGCCTCGACGCATGGACCTCGACCCAGACCAGGAACCCCGGTGTCCGTCATGCAAACGACAGCCACAGAAGATCTGATCCGCAACGTGGTCCAGCAGGTCCTCTCGCAGATAGGGACCGGCCCGGCCAATGGCGCCAACGGCAACGGAGCGGCGAAGGGGCCCTCGGGCGACCTCGGCGTCTTCCCGACCGTCGAGTCGGCCACGGCCGCCGCGGAGGCCGCCTTCAACGTCTTCCGCAACCGGCCGTTGGGCGACCGCAAGAAGGCGATCGACTGCATCCGCGAGATCTGCGTGAAGCAGGCCGAAGAGTTGGGCCGGCTGGAGCTGGAAGAGACCCAGATCGGCCGGCTCGACCACAAGATCGCCAAGCTGCGCGACTCGATCCCGGCGATCCCGGGCGTCGAGTACCTGCGGACGGACAACGCCAGCGGCGACGCCGGCGTGACCTTCACGGACTACACGCCGTTCGGCGTCATCGGCGCGATTACGCCGGTCACTCACAGCCTCCCCACGCTGGCCGCGAACGCGATCAACATGCTCGCCGCCGGCAACACGGTGGTCTTCAACGCCCACCCCTCGGGACGGGCCATCGCGGCGCTCGGCGTGAAGAAGTTCAACAAGGCCATCGCCGAGGCGACAGGCCTCGAGAACCTGTTGACGATCATCGACCCGCCGACGATCGAATCGGCCAACGGCCTCTTCCAGAGCCCGAAGGTCAAGCTGCTGGTCGTCACCGGCGGCCCGGCGGTGGCTCGTGCGGCGCTGGCCAGCAAGCGACGGGCGATCGTCGCCGGCCCCGGCAATCCGCCGGTCGTCGTCGACCCCACGGCCTGCCTGGACCTCGCGGCGAAGTCGATCGTCGAGGGCGCTGCCTTCGACAACAACCTGCTCTGCATCGGCGAAAAGCAGGTCTTCGGCGTCGCCCCCATCTTCGACAAGCTCATGGAGACGATGTCCAAGTACCAGGCCTTCCGCCTGACGGCCCCGCAGATCGAGTCGCTCACGCGTGCGGCGTTCGAGAACGGGTCGGACGGCAAGCCGCACGTCCGCAAGGAGCTGGTGGGCAAGGACCCGGCCATCCTGGCGGCGCACGCGGGGGTGAAGATCCCCGCGAACACGCAGCTTCTCTACGGCGAGACCGGGTTCGACCACCCGTTCGTTCAGGAAGAGCAGATGATGCCGTTCGTCCCCTTCGTGAAGGTGCCGGACGTCAACACGGCTCTCGCCATGGCCCGCGAGAGCGAGCACGGCTACGGCCACACGGCGGTCCTGCACTCGCGAGACGTGGACGTGATGAACCGCATGGGCAAGCTGATGGACTGCACCATCTTCGTCGTCAACGGTTCGAGCCTGGCGGGCCTGGGCGGGCCGGCGGTGCCGTCGTTCTCCATCGCCGGGCCGACCGGCGAGGGTGTGACCACCCCCCTGACCTTCACCCGCCAGCGCCGGACGGCCATCGCCGGCGGCTTCCGGTTCGCTTGACCCGAACGGGAGGGAGGCGCCCCGATGCAGCTCGGCCGAGTGGTCGCTGTGGCGACCTCCACCGTCAAGCACCCGACCTTCGAGAAGGAACGGCTCCTGGTCGTCCAGCTCGAAGGAACGGGGGGCAAGCCCGACGGCGAGCCCGTCCTGGCCTTCGACCGGCTGGGCGCCCGCAAGGGAGACCTCGTCCTGCTGACCAGCGACGGGGCCATCCTGCGAAGCCTCCTCGGCCGCGACACCCCGGGACGCTGGAGCGTGATGGGACTCCCCGACGATCTTTGAGAGGAACGGCGGAACGATCGCGATGACCCAAACGTGGAACGGATACGAGACGATGCGAAGGACGACGACCCCGGGGCTCTTCCCGGCCGGCTTCGCCCCCGCTCGCGCGCTCGACCCGATTCGCGCCGTCGACGAGGCCGTTCGTTCGGTCCTGGCGGAGATGTTCGGCGGGTTTCGGTCATCGACGTCGCCCGCTCCGAGAATCGTACGTCCCTCGGCGGCCGTGGAGCCGGTTTTCGCCGACCGCCTATTCGGTCTCCGGCAGGCCGAGACGCTGGCGGACGGTGCGACGATCCGCGTCGCCGTCGGAACTGTCGTCACTCCCCTGGCTCGCGACCTCCTGAAGAAGAAGAACGTCGAGATTCGGCTCATCGGGTCGGCCGAAGTCGCCGCTTCGGCTCGCGGCGAGTGGGCCTTCGCGATTGAAGACGGCCCCGGCTGGCTCGTTGCCCTGCGGCGGTCGATGCTCGACGGCGCCGGCCCCTGGCGAGAACTGGCCCCTTCGGTCGATGACGCAGTCGCCTGGCTGGGCTCGGGCGAGGGCCGAGGCGTCTTGCTCGTCACCACCGACGGCGCGACGGCCGTCTGGCGGGCCTGCCAATCGTCGGGCGTCCGGGCGGCGTTCGCCAACGAGCCGGCCGACGTCCAGCGGGCGACCGGAACACTGGGGGCCAACCTGATCGTCGTCGACCCGGCGGGGAAGTCGATCGCCTGGATCAAGCAGCTCGCGACCGCGTTCCGAAGGGCCGGCGCCCCGAAGGATCCATTCGCGGGCGGGATCGGAGGGACGCCGTGAGAATCGCCGAGGTCATTGGACGCGTGACGCTGTCGCGAGTGCATCCGAGCCTCTCCGGGGCCCGGTTCCCGATCGTCGTCCCCATGCCTTTGGTAGCCCTCCGCGACGGCGCCCCCGACCGCGGCGAGGAACTCGTCGCCTACGACAAGCTCGGAGTCGGCCGCGGCGACCTGATCGGCCTCAGCGAAGGGGGCGAGGCGGCCAACCCCTTCGGTAAGACGTTAACGCCGGTCGACGCCTATTGCGCGTGCCTGATCGATTCCATCTCCTTCTAAGCATACAAACGGATCTTCACGAGAATTCCTGACCACGGCGGAGCGAGGAGAGCGGCCATGAGCGTCCAGAACGAGTGGAAGCTGCGGGAGATGATGTGCGAGATCGGCCGGCGGATCTACGCCAAGGGCTTCGCTGCCGCCAACGACGGCAACATCAGCTACCGCCTGAGCGAGGACCGCGTCCTCTGCACGCCGACGCGGGTCTCCAAGGGCTTCATGAAGCCCGACGACCTCTGCATCATCGACATGGACGGCAAACAGATCTCCGGCAAGCGCAAGCGGTCCAGCGAGATGCTCCTGCACCTCACCGCGCTGAAGGCCCGGCCCGACATGAAGTCGTGCGTCCATTGCCACCCGCCCCACGCGACGGCCTTCGCCGTGGCCAAGGAGCCGATCCCGAAGTGCGTGCTGCCGGAGATCGAGGTCTTCCTGGGCGAGGTCGCCATCTCCCCCTATGAGACCCCCGGCGGCCAGAAGTTCGCCGACACCATCCTCCCATACGTCAAGGACACCGAGACGATCCTGCTGGCCAACCACGGCACGATCACCCTGGGGACGGACCTGGAAGACGCCTACTTCAAGACCGAGATCATCGACGCCTACTGCCGCATCCTGCTGCTGGCCAAGCAGCTCGGCCGGGTGAACTACTACGGCGATGAGAAGGCCGCTGAACTGATCAAGCTCAAGCCGGGCCTGGGCATCCCCGACGCCCGCCTCACGCGCGGCCTTGAGAATTGCGACCTCTGCGGCAACAGCCTGTTCCGCGAGGGCTACGGCGACTTCAGCCCCGAGCCCAAGGTGTTCGTCCATCCCAAGCTGATCGACCAGATGGCGCAGGGGGGCGAGACCTCGGCGTGCGGCTGCTCCACGGGCGCCGCCGAGTTCGGCAACGGCTCGTCAGCCCACGGGAAGGCCTCCAACGGACAACCTGGCGGCCCCAACATCGACTCGCTGGTGCAGTCGATCACGGACCAGGTCATGAGCGCCCTCAACGGCGCGGCGAAGTAACTCAAGCGAATCGTATCCGGGGATTCTCTCCATGAAAGTCGGCATCATCGGCGGCGGCGGGCTGGTAGGCTCGTGTGCGGCCTTCGCCCTTCAGTGCGGCGGGGTCGTCGCCGGGATCGACCTGATCGACGTCAACGGCGACCTCTGCAAGGGGCAGGCGCTCGACCTGCTCCACGGGGCCTCGCTGACGGCCGACCAGACGATCCGCGCCGTCGGGTATGAAGCGATCCCCGAGCACGATCTCGTCATGATCACGGCCGGCCTCCGTCGCAAGCCCGACGAGAGCCGACTCGATCTCATCAACCGCAACGTCGACCTCTTCCTGACGATCCTCGACGACGTGAAGGCCGCCGGCCTGAAGCGCGACGCCGTCGTCGTGGTCGTCTCGAATCCGGTCGACGTGCTGACGTACCTGGCCGTCGGCCGGCTGGGGCTGCCGGCCTCGCAAGTCATCGGTCTGGGGACGCAGCTCGACACCGCGCGGTTTCGCAGCCTGATCGCCGAGGCTCTCAAGCTTCCGCCGACGCAGGTGACGGCCACGATCCTCGGCGAACACGGCGACAGCATGGTCCCGATCTGGTCGGCCGCCCAGGCCGCCGGTCTGCCGCTGGAGAAGTTCCCCGGTTGGTCGGCCTCGCTGGGCGAATCCCTTTTCGCCCGCACGAAGGCCAGCGGCGCGGAGGTCATCAAGCTCAAGGGGGGCGCGGGGTTCGCGGTGGGCATCGCCATCCGCGAAGTCGTCCACGCCGTCGCGCTCGACTCGCGACGCATCCTGCCGGTGTCGTCGCTGGTGAACGGCCCGTACGGCATCCGCGACGTTTGCACCTCGATCCCCACGGTCGTCGGCCGTGCGGGGGTGGTCGCCCAGCGCGAGATCGAGCTTTGGTCCAAGGAGACCTCGTCGCTGCAGCGCTCGGCCCAGGTCCTCCGCGAGACGATCGATCAGGTTTTGAAGTCCAACCCGAAGGCTGCCGGCAAATCATCGGCCGCTCCGAGCCAGCCTGTAGCGACAGGCCCTCGGCCCGTCCGGGTGACGATGGGGGGCGGGGGCGGCGGCCCGATCGTCGGCGCGACGTCGCGCGTGACGGTCTCGGGCCTCGGTGATGGAAACGGCAACGGCCGTGGTTACGGCCGGGGGGTCCGCTGAGATGCAGAAGTCGCTCGACCGTAAACTGGCCGCGATCCACGCCGATCCCAACTGCCGCGAGTTCATCCTCGCCGACGCCAAGGACGCCGACATGGCGTTGGGCCTCGGCGCGCCCGGCCAATCGCCCGAACTTCACGCCGGCGAGGTCCGCTTCAAGACGCTGGAAGAGTACCGCAACCAGATGCGGCTCATCACGAAGCAGGCGCTCGTGGACATCATGCTGATGTCGGCCAGCTCCAATTATGCTTTGACGTTCGGCGAACGGCTGTTCGACGATTCGGCCGTCACCCCGGCCATCCGCGCCAACGACACCACGGACATCCACCTGGCGCGGGGGGCCTCGTACGCCGCAGAGGCCGCCCGCCCCTTCCGCACCGCGAGCCTCGACCACGCGATGTGCGGGCACCTCGACTGCAAGCCCGAGGAGCGCTCACTGGGCGCGAACCTGGGCCTCTACAGCGTGACGTTCAACAACGACCTCCGCCGCGACCTGGAAACCCTGGAGCGGTTCCACGCCTTCCGCGAAGAGGCCGAGCGCAAGGGCTTCCGCTACTTCCTGGAAGTCTTCGACCCCAACGTCGCCACGGGGATCGCGCCCGACGTCCTGCCGCACTACCTCAACGATATGATTACCCGGATGCTGGCGGGCGTTGCGCCGGCCGGCCGGCCCGTCTTCCTGAAGATCGTTTACCACGGTCCGAAGGCGATGGAGGAGTTGGTCCGCTTCGACCGCCACCTGGTCGTGGGCATCCTCGGCGGCTCGTCGGGGACGACTCGCGACGCCTTCCAACTCCTGCACGACGCCCAGAAGTACGGCGCGAAGGTCGCCCTCTTCGGGCGGAAGATCAACCACGCGGAGAACCAACTCGCCTTCGTGCAGTTCCTCCGCCTGATCGTCGAGGGCGTCATCAGCCCCGTCGACGCGGTGAAGGCGTATCACGCCGTCCTGGGCAAGTTGGGCGTCGCGCCGATCCGCCCGCTGGAGACCGACCTGCAGATCACCGAGCAGTCAATGAGCTACGCCGGCGGTAAGACGGTCACCGTCCCGCCGATGCCGTCGCCGTCCCCCGTCCCCGCCCCGTCAATCGTCGGGGCGAAGCCCTCGACCAACGGCTACCACGGCGTGAATGGGAGCGCGAACGGCAACGGTCGGCTCGTTGGCTCTCGGCCGCTGGTGACGGAGTCGCGACCGTCTCGCGAGAACGAGAACGGCGTGCCCACGTTCGCCGAGAAGCCTGACGGTCGACCTGACTTCACGCGGATGAGCCCCACCGATCGTCTGGCCTATCACAGGGCCCGGCTGGGACTGGGGCGCTGACGCAGGAGCGCGATTACCGTACCCTGGTTCGTCGTTCCTACCTACGGCGGGCCCCTCTCCCCGGTCGGTCCCGCCAGACGCGCGAGACGAATCGGAGCCGCCTTCGGGCGGAGAGAGTCGCATGCGGTCGTTCCGTCCTCAAGCCCGGCTCGCGGCCTGCGCCGCGGCGATCCTCCTGCTGCCCGCCGCGTCGGCCCTCGGCGATGAGGCCGAGGAGGTCAAGGCGAACTACACCAAGTACGAGTTCCTGATCCCGATGCGCGACGGCGTCCGCCTGTTCACGGCGGTTTACGTCCCCAAGGACCGCTCGCGCCTCTATCCGATCATGCTCACCCGGACGCCTTACAGCGTCGGCCCGTACGGGGCTGACTCGTACCGCCAGTCGCTCGGCCCCTCCGCCCTCTTCCGCCGCGACGGCTTCATCTTCGCCTATCAGGACGTGCGAGGGCGTTACATGTCCGAGGGCGAATACGTCAACATGCGGCCCTACCGGCCGATCAAGACCGACGCCTCCGAGATCGACGAAAGCTCGGACACGTTCGATACGATCGAGTGGCTGCTGAAGAACGTCGGCGGACACAACGGCAAGGTCGGCCAGTGGGGAATCTCGTATCCGGGCTTCTATACGTCGATGGGAATGATCGACGCCCACCCCGCGCTGAAGGCGTCGTCGCCGCAGGCGCCCATCGCTGACTGGTTCGCCGGCGACGACTGGCACCACAACGGGGCTCTCTTCCTAGCCCACGCGTTCAACTTCATGTCGAACTTCGGCCACCCTCGGCCGACCCCCGTGAAGCGGAACGCGGCCGACCGCTACATGTACAACGACCAGCCCGACGGCTACGCCTTCTTCCTCAACCTCGGCCCGCTCTCGAACGCCGACGCCCGTTACTACAAGGGCGACGTCCCGTTCTGGAACGAGATGATGCGGCACGCCAACTACGACGACTGGTGGAAGGCCCGCAACATCCGCCCCCACCTGAAGAACATCAAGCCGGCCGTCCTCAACGTCGGCGGCTGGTATGACGCTGAGAACCTCTACGGCGTCCTGGAGACCTACAAGTCCGTCGAGGCCTCTACCCCCCGGGCGACGAACGTACTTGTCATGGGCCCCTGGTCGCACGGCTCCTGGGCCGGCGGCCCCGGCGGTTCGCTCGGCCCGATCCCGTTCAACTCGAACACCGGCGAATACTACCGCGAGCAGATCGAGTTCCCCTTCTTCCGAACGCTCCTGAAGGACCCCGAAGGCGCAACGGTCCCCGAAGCCCGCGTGTTCGAGACCGGCACGAACCAGTGGCGAACGTTCCAGGTC
Source organism: Paludisphaera rhizosphaerae (assembly GCF_011065895.1). Classification (NCBI taxonomy): domain Bacteria; kingdom Pseudomonadati; phylum Planctomycetota; class Planctomycetia; order Isosphaerales; family Isosphaeraceae; genus Paludisphaera; species Paludisphaera rhizosphaerae. Next base: position 172,520 of record NZ_JAALCR010000005.1, read on the forward strand.
TGGCCGCCGAAAGAGGCCAAACCCAAGACGCTCTACCTGACCTCAGGCGGCCGCGTCTCCTTCTCGCCGGACTCCTCCAGCGCCCCGATGTTCGATGAGTACGTCAGCGACCCGGCCAAGCCTGTGCCGTTCATCGACGCCGTCTCCAACCGGATGACGGCCGACTACATGATCCAGGACCAGCGCTTCGCCGGCCGTCGGCCTGACGTCCTGGTCTACCAGACCGAACCCCTGACCGAAGACCTGACCATCGTCGGCCCGATGCAGGTGAAGCTCCACGTCTCGACGTCGGGGACGGACTCCGACTGGGTCGTGAAGCTGGTGGACGTCTTCCCCGACGACCACGCCGGCGAGACGACCGACGGCAAGCCGCTGGCGAGCTTCCAGGGCCTGGTCCGCGGCGACGTAATGCGCGGTCGCTACCGCGACGGCCTGGCCTCGCCTCAGCCGTTCACTCCGAACCAGCCGACTCCCGTGAGCATGACGCTCCAGGACGTTGCCCACACGTTCCGATCGGGCCACCGACTGATGGTGCAGATCCAGAGCACCTGGTTCCCGCTGGTCGATCGCAACCCCCAGAAGTTCGTCGACCTCGCCACGGCCGCTCCCGAGGATTTCCAGAAGGCCGTCCAGCGCGTTTTCCACGGGCCGACGACGCCCTCGCGGCTGGAGGTCCTGGAACTCCCTCGCTGAGGGCGAGGAGTCGGTCGAAGCATGGGAATCGGCGGTCGCTCCTTCGCGGAGCGGCCGCCGGGGCATAGAATGGAGACGTCCACGTCCGGAACAGCCAGCCGGGAACGTTGCATCGCGTCGATCGAGAGAGGAAGTCGATGAACCGCCCGTCCTATCGCGTCACGGAGCTGCTCGGCGACGGCATCGGGGACGAGTTGTCGGAGGCGGTCCACCGCCTGGCCGACGCTTTACCCATTCGCCTGGAGTTCGTCCCGGTCGACATCCGCGTCGAGAATCGTCGCGCCAAGGGGAAGGCGATCTACGATGAGGCGGTCGAGAAAATCCTCGACACGAAGGTCGCGCTGAAGCATCCCACGGCGACCACCGAGGAGAGCCCCAACGCGGTGCTTCGCCGACGGCTGGACCTCTCGGTCATCCATCGGCCGGTCTACACGATCCCCGGCGTTCCGACCAACTTCCGCCGCGAGCTGGACCTGGACATCGTCCGGATCGCCACCGGCGGCACCTACGACGACCCCGGTCGGATGATCGGCGAGGACGGAGCCGTGAGCCTCCGGATCGTCGAGCGCCGGCCCGTTCGCGAGGCCGCCCGCTACGCCTTCAACCTGGCTCGCAAGACGAGCAAGCGAGTCACCAGCGCATCGAAGTACACGATCCAGAAGGCGACCGACGGCCTGTTCGAGAAGGTGGCCAAGGAAGTCGCCGGCCAGTTCCCCGAGGTCCCCCACAACATCGAGCTGTTCGACGCGCTTCTGGGCAAGGTCATCATGGCGCCAGAGAAGTTCCAGATCGTCCTCGTGCTCAACGAGTACGGCGACTTCCTCTCCGACATGGCCTGCGGCCTGGCGGGCTCGCTGGGTATCGGCGCCAGCGCCAACCTGGCGTTCGACGCCTCGGCCGTCGTCCGCGTCGCCCTGTTCGACGCAGCCCACGGCACCGCGCCGGACATCGCCGGGAAGAACCTGGCCAACCCCACGGCCATCTTCCTGGCCTTCTCGCTCTTGCTGTACCAGCTCGGCGAGATCAGCCTCGGCCAGGCGGTGAAGAACACGACCCTGGACCTCCTCCGCGAGGGCGTCCGCACGCCCGATCTCGGCGGCAAGGAGTCGACCCGGTCGTTCACCGAGGCCGTCGCCAAGGAGGTCGCCCGCCGCGTTGAGGCGAACGCCGCGCCGGCTCCTTCGGACGCTCCGGCCGCCGGCTGAACGCGAAGTCGATCCGGTCGCAAACGGCGGTCCAGAGACCGCTCGACGCGCCTCGGGCCGACGTCCGCCCCCTTGACGGCTCCGTCACGGCGTCTTGTAATCGATTCCTTCGTCATCGTCGACCGTCGGACCACTCGGCGGCTCGACTATCGAATCGAATCCGCGGCCACAAAGGGGGACGAATCCCCCGGCGCGCGAGCGGTCTTCTCCGAGAATCGCACACATGCCCGTCGGTGAATCCTCCGCCAAGCCCTCCCCGCGGCCGAGCGCGAGCCAGGTGCTGGTCGTCACCAGCGTGATGTTCACGTTCATCTCGTACTGGCGCACGGCGGCGATCGTCCTCTGCGACCTGGCGAGTACGGCCTATTACATCGGCGGGATCGTCGAATCCCAGATCGGCAAGGCCGCCCCCTGGTTCATCCTGGCCGTGATGGTGATGAGCTACGCGGTCTGCACCGTGTACATCGAAAGCTGCGCGATGTTCGTGCGCGGCGGGGTGTACCGGATCGTCAAGGAGGCGATGGGTCGGCAGATGGCCGGGCTGGCCGTCTCCGCCCTCCTTTTCGACTTCATCCTGACCGGCCCGATCAGCGGCGTGACGGCCGGCCAGTACATCATGGGCCTGCTCAACGACCTGCTGAACCTGGGACCCGAGAGCCCGATCATCGTCCACCAGGACCTTTGGTCGTCGCTGATCGCGATCGCCATCACGGTCTATTTCTGGCGCGTGAACACCAAGGGGATCCACGAGTCCAGCGACCAGGCGTTGAAGATCATGGGCGCGACGACCGTGATGGCCGTCGTGCTGATCACCTGGTGCCTGGCGACGATCGCCGTCGATCCGTCCAAGCGCGCCCTCCCCTCGCCCGCGCCCGATTTCTCGAAGAAGGTCGACTTCGAGGGGAAGCCCGTGCTCGATCCCTTCGGCCGCCAGGTCGACCCTCTTGGGTTCCTCGGTCACACGAAGGTCGCCGAGGAGTTGCGGCCGGAAGCCATCAAGGGGAACTGGTGGAGCCTTATCGGCGTCTTCGGGCTCGTGGTCGCGTTCGGCCACTCGGTCCTGGCCATGAGCGGCGAGGAGACGTTGGCCCAGGTTTACCGCGAGGTCGAGAGCCCCAAGCTCAAGAACTTCAAGAAGGCGGCGCTGATCGTCTTCCTGTACAGCTTGCTGCTGACCTCGCTGATCAGCTTCTTCGCCGTGATGATCATTCCAGACGACGTGCGGATGTCGCAGTATTCGGGCAACCTGATCGGCGGTCTGGCGATGAACGTCATCGGCCCGCAATGGGCCCGGCTGGGACTCAACGCGCTGGTCGTGCTGGTCGGCTTCTTGATCCTTTCGGGGGCTGTCAACACGGCGATTATCGGCTCCAACGGCATTCTCAACCGGGTCTCCGAGGACGGGGTGCTCCCCGACTGGTTCCTCAAACCGCACCCGAAGTTCGGCACGACGTCGCGGCTCATCAACCTGGTCGTGATCCTTCAGATCATCACGATCCTTCTGAGCCAGGGCCACGTCCTGACGCTCGGCGAGGCGTATGCGTTCGGCGTGATCTGGAGCTTCGTCTTCATGTCGCTCTCGATGCTGATCCTCCGCTTCAAGCGGCCCGGCCCGCGCGACTTCGAGGTCCCGCTGAACATCAAGGTCGGGAACGTCCACGTCCCGATCGGCATGACGATCATCTTCCTGATCCTGGCGATGTCCGCGATGGCCAACCTGGTGACGAAGGAGATCGCCACGGTTTCCGGCGTGATCTTCACGGCGGCCTTCTTCGCGGTCTTCCAGGTCAGCGAATACCTGAGAAAAAAACGCGAGGGCGAGGCCGGCCACGAGCACCTGGAGCAGTTCAACAGCGGGGAAGCCGACAAGATCTCGTCGGCCGCCCTTGGCCTGGCGCTCCCCTATCGCAAGCTGGTGGCGATCCGATCGCCGTACAATCTGAGCATGCTCCAGAAGTGCCTCGACGAGACCGACCCGGAGACCACCGACGTCGTCGTCATGACGGCCAACGTCCTCCCCAAGGGGAGCGACGACTATCAGCCCGGGATCACCGAGTACGACCGGCAACTGCTGACCGCCGTCGTGAATCTCGCCGAGTCGGCCGGCAAGTCGGTCAAGCCGCTCATCGTCCCCACGAACGAGCCCCTCTTCGCGCTGGCCCAGACCGCCAAGACGATTGGCGCGCAAGAGCTGATCATGGGGATGTCGAACAAGTTCAACCCGGAAGACCAGCTCGACCAGATCGCCCTGTACTGGTTGAACATCTGCGGAGCCAAGCCTGAGCCCTTGACGATCCGCGTCCTGGGTCACGACAAGGACGTCCGCCTGGACATCGCCGGCGGCAGTCGGATTCCCAAGCCCGGCGCGGCCGCCCCCGAGGTCGCCCAGCTCATGGCCGACCTGCGGCGAAGCTGGCACGGCGTCGAGCGGCTTCTGCTGGCCTACGACGGCAGTCCGCTCAGCTCCGACTTCCTCGACACGGTCATGAGCTTCATCGACCCGGCGATCCACGTCACGCTGTTCTACGTGACCGAGAACGAGAACGGGGTCGACGGTGAGGTCGAGGGCCGCCGGATCGTCGAGCGCGGCGTGGAACGGGCGCGTGAGCTGGGTCGCCGCGTCCAGTTCAAGCAGGCCAACGGCGAGGCCGGCGAGGAGATCGTCCGCGAGGCCGTCGAAGGCAAGTTCGACGCGATCTTCATGAGCCTCCGCGGCGTGTACCGTCGCGGCGACACCTCGGCGTTCGCCTCCAACACGCGGTATGTGCTGGAGAACGCTCCCTGCCGCGTGATCCTTGGCTTCGCCCCCAAGTCCATCCCCGCCCCAGCCCCGTCTCACGCCGACGCCTGAAAACGAAGGGGGCGTAAAAGCGAGAGGAGGAGCCGCGCCAGGGGCGCGGCTCCTCCTCTTCTCAGTTCAGCGACTACGTGAAGGCGATCAGAGCCGAGCGGGCGCCGCGTCGCGGCCCTGCCCCTGGAATTCACGGGCGCGGGCCTCGGAGATGGCTCGGAGCAGGCCGTTGTTGAGCCGGCGATACAGGGTGGACCGATACACGGCGGGCACGTCGCGATCGATCCACGCTCGGGCGTCGTCGGCCATTCGGCGCAGGCCGAGCGACTCGGCCATGGCACCCATCGCGACGAATCGTTCGGCGTCGGAAGGATAGAGCACCAGGCTCGCGCGAGCGTCCTCGAACCGCCCGGTGGAGATCAGGCTGTCGACCAGGATCCCCGCCAGCACGCCGCGAAGCCCGCGCTGCTGGACCGAGGCGACGGCCTCCGCGGCCAGGTTGTAGCTGCGGGTGGCGTCCTCGTTGCGGCCCTTGCGAGCCTGGAACTCGGCGACTAGCACCAGGGCCCGGGCGCGGGCCTCGGCGTTGCGGATCCGGTCGGCCAGGTCGGTGGCCCGGCTGTACTGGCTCGATTCGCCGGCGGAGATCGCCAGCCGCTCCATCGCCCGATTCTTCCAGATCGGCCGTTCGATCTGCTGGGCGATATCGGCCCCCTCTTCGAGGATGTCGTCGGCCTGCTCGGCGTAGGCGGCTCGCTCTTCTTCGGAGATCTTGGGGCCGCGTTCGCTGGGAGGGACCGCGAATTCCAGGGCGACCACAGCGCTGCCCACGGCCATGTTCTCAACCGCACGATCGAGGTATTCGCTGCGATACGTGGGGTTACGGATCTGGGCCGCCATGTGGGCGGCTCGCCTCCACTCCAGGCGGGCGACGCGGATGGCGACGTCGCCGGTCATCTTACTCGTCGACTTCTCGTCCGGGGCCTCGTCCGGGAAGAGCCGGATCTGCGGCTTGGACTCGCGCAGAAGGGCGTCGGACAGGAGCCCCGCCGTGGTTACGATCGAGATGATGAGCTGATCGTGGATCAGGTCGTTCTGCTCGTCCACCGCGGCGGAGGCGGCGTCTTCGGTGGCTCGGTGAGCCAGCGCGAGCTGGTTGTTCAGAATGGCGCCGCGGGCGATCTGGAGCAGGATGCGCCCTCGCTCGCCGGGCTCGGAGATGAGCTTGGCGGTGTCGATCATCTCAGGGGTGATCTTCAGACCGCCGACTCCGGTGGTCGACCGGCCCGAGCTCTCCATGAGCAGGAACGGGGCGATCGATGGGTCGTCCGGGAAGTGGACGTTGACGCCCGGGCCCAGCGGGACCACGGGGACGACCGGAACGTCCGGGGGGCCTCCCGGCTGATTGCCGGACAGAGGGCTCCCAACCGGAGCCTGGCTCGGTTCAGGGCGGTAGTCGGGGATCGAGGACCGACCGGTCCCCGTCCCCGCTCCGCTTCCAGACGAGAGCCCGGAGTTATCCTGGGCCCTCGCGGGCGAAATGGCCCCGATCGCCGTCGAGGCGAGCAGGAGCGCCGCATATCGGATTGTCGGGTGGGCGGGCCGCATGGGGTCTATCCTCAAGTCCGATCGGCGGGAAGGCCGACGATAAGGTCGGCCCTTCCGTCGGGGGTCGTCCGGCGGAGCTTCGACGCTGTCGGCGCGCGGCCGACTTCCTCAAGGATGCCCTCGGATCCACGGCCGGTCAAATCGCCCGAGGCCGTCAGCCGTCTCGCCGGACGAACACGCGTCTTGGATTGTCGACCAGGGCGAGTTTAGCGACCTCAAGCGCCCGCTCGGTCGACCACCCCTGCCCCTTCACGCCCTCCTCGGCCAGCGTCTCGGCCAGAATTCGCTTGTACATGTTGACCTTCGGCAGGATGAACTCCAGCTTGTAGGCGTCCGAGTAGTAGCCCAGCAGCTTCGCCTTCGGCACCGCCTGAACCCGCGCCTTCAGGTCGGCCGCGATGAACGCGGGGATGTTCGAATACCACCAGTGGCCCATCGGCAGGACGTTCGGGAAGATCCACGAGTAGGCCACCAGCTCCGCGCCGGCGTCGGGCGAAAGCGTCGAGACCGGGAACGTCACGCCGGAGAAGTGGTTGAACAGCTCGCGATAGTCGTACAGGCTGACCCGCCGGTCGAACAGGTCGCGACCGCCGGCCACGCCGGCCGGGTAGACGTTGCGGATCGGGCCGATCATCAGGTCGAACGGCAGCTTGAAGTCGGCGCAGCACTCGGCGAGGGTCCAGAAGACGGTCGTGCGGATCTCGTCGTGCTCGTCGGGCCGAAGTTCGAGCCCTTTGATCGCCCGGCGGACGGGCGTCACGGACCGCTTGGGCGCCGCCTTGCGAGGGGAGAAGTCCGGCGGCAGGCTGATCGCGCAGGCTCGGGCGCCCTTGGCGACGAACCGCTCGAAGAGCTTCACGACGGCCTCACGCAAACCCTCGCCGTCGCCGACGTCCACGCCGGTCGCCTTCTTCAGCCGCTCGACGGTCCTGGGCTCGTGGAGCTTCAGGACAAGGTCGTCGGTCCGCAGGCAGGGGATATACTTGTTGGTGTCCCAACCTTCGAGGGGATCGTCGAAGTCGTTGGTGAGGAAGACGGCTTCCAGGTTGCTCTTCTTCCAGACGGTGTCGTCCCAGGCCTTGCCTTCGCGGTCGCCTTCGCGGAGGGCCTTGTCGTAGAGGCCGGCGATGTTGTCGGGGCCGATGCGGTCGTGGGGGAAGTCGTGGAAGGTCTTGGCGATCTCGATCAGCCAGGAGTACTGGACGGTGTTGTCCAGGTTGGAGAGCCGCCGGGCCAGGTTCTCAGCCCGCTCGCGAGGGGCCAGCTTGGGGTCGACGTCGGCGGCGGGCATGCCGGACGAGTGGGCCAGCTCGGTGTAATAATGGTATCCTAGGACCTCGTCCAGGTTCCGGGCCGCCGGGCTGTGGGGATCGATGTGCGAATGCGGGTCGAAGATCGGCCAGCGGCGGATCTCATCGTAAAGCTCGCGGGCGGCGGAGTCGGACGGGCGTCGATCGTGGCTCTCGGCGGTCATGGCGGCCTGCTGGGCTGAGGATGCCGAGGCGGCCGGGACGCGCCGGGCGGCCCGCCCGCCTGCGAGGGGTGAGCTAGCTTGCTCCGCCGAGCGTAGCCCGTTCCGGGTCAGGGGTAAAGGGGCGCGAGCGGGGAGGAGCCGGGGCGTTATGAAGGTGGTCGTGACAGGGGGCGGGACGTCGGCCCCCATCGACGACGTGCGGGTCATCACCAACGTCTCGACGGGGAGGACCGCCGCCGCCATTACCGAGGCCTGCCTCGGCCTCGGCGACGAGGTCTGGCACATCCACGCGCCCCTCGCCGAACTCCCCCTGCTCCGCTTCGCCCGGTGCGACCTGAACGCCGACCCTCAAACCGAGCGCGACCGACTGGACGACCTCCGCCGCCGCTGGCTGGCCGAGCGCGACCGCCTCCACCTGCTCCCACTGAAGGTCGGCACGGTGGCCGAGTATTCCCAGGCCCTCCGCGCCGCGCTCTCTGACGGTGCGATCGACGTCGCCTTCCTGCCGATGGCCGTCTCCGACTACGAGCCCGAGGCCCGAGCCGGCAAGATCAGCTCCAAGATCGACGACCTTTCGATCCCTCTCCGGCGCACGCCCAAGGTGATCCGCTCGGTCCGCGACTGGGCGCCGTCGGTCTACCTCGTCGGCTTCAAGCTCCTCTCCGGCGTCCCGACCGAGGAACTCATCCAGCGAGCCCACGACGCCTGCCTGCTCAACCGCGCCGATCTCACAGTCGCCAACGACCTCAAAGACGTCCAGGCCGGCCGCCACACCCTCCACCTCGTCCGCCCCGGTCAGCCGACCGAAACCCTGTCCCCCGGCCCCGACCTGGCCGCGCGGCTGGTCGAACGAGTTCGCACGTGGGCTCGTGAGGCATCCTTGGGGTAAGCCGCCCTACCGGCGACATGGAACGACGACGGTTTGGATCGCCCGATTCGTAGGGGCGCCCCTTGTGGGTGCCCTGATCGCCGTGGACATCCAATGGCGGTCGGGTGCCCACAAAAGGCTCCGCTACAAACCTTCATTCTCCTCCGACAGGCGCAATCCAGACGGTCAGCGCTCTGGAGACGAGGCTCGGCGGGGCCGGTCACCATCTCCGAAGCCCGGCGGGTTCGCTTGGCTTCGATCGTCGCCCACCGCAGCCAAAGCGGCCGACGCAAGCTCCAACGGCAAAAGACCTTGAATCCGCCACCGCGACCCCTCGGGCGGCTTCGTTCGTCGCGTTCTTCTTGAAGACCTTGATCCCGTTCGCCCGTTTCCTCCGTCGATCGGCGGGCTCTCGCGACGGGCCAAAGGATCGAGCGGCGATCCCCGAACGAAGGTCGCGGACGCCTGGGTTCGATTGGGTTCCTTCGCTCCGTCGCGAGACCGAGACGATCGCCGCAACCTCTTGTCAAATCGAGCGTTCAAGCTTCAGAGACATCCTGCGAAATGGGTTCGATCGGCCGGATTTCGCCGAACGCGTGCCGCGGACGCCCCCGCTTGTCCGCGAACCAACCGTCGGATTGCCAATGAGCGCCTCTATCACTAACGTACTCACGGCATGGCCTACCGAGGCCGGAATCCGTGGGCCTCTTGCTCCGCCTCAAGGCAACGACTCCAGAAGTAAGGACCATGCCGTCTAAGCGGGGGTCGGAAGGCATCGCATACGCGAGGAACCCTGGGGGCTTCATCGTTCATGGCCGGGAACCATGACCTCACTCGGGAGGGAAAAGGAACTGACACTGACGGCCTCCTCGTGACACTGACGGCCTCCTCGGGAGGGAAAAGGAACTGACACCGACGGCCTCATAGGTGCGTTGGCCCTGCCTGTTCGCCAGCGGAAAAATGAACTGACACCGCCTGTCCCTGTGACACCGCCTGTCCCTAGCGGAAAAATGAACTGACACCGCCTGTCCCTCCTAGCGGAAAAATGAACTGACACCGCCTGTCCCTTGACACCGCCTGTCCCTCCTTGGGTTCGTCGCCCGTTTCCTTGCTGCTCATCGCCCGCCCTCCCCCCGCGCCGGCTTGCAGTAGAGCGAAGACCCAGGCCGTCCATGGCCGAGGTCCCACGCCGCTCATCTTAGGAGCGGTACTCAAGACTGCACCGCCTTCCTGGAGCCCTGCCGCTCATGGGCTACCTCGCAGGACTCGCAATACCAACGTTCCCGGCCGCGCACCACGCACATGAACTTCGTGGGCCCATCGCATGCGGGGCAGAGGCAGGCTGTTCGCGAGTCGTGCGGGGGTTTGTTCGCGTTTTGTTTTTTCAACGTCCCACCCCCGCCGTCAGACGGCAGCCGAGGGTGCGGCCGAACTCGCAGAGGCACGCCGAAGACCGGCAGCGGAATACGCTGCGTCGGTTGCCGCACTTGATGCATCTGGCGGGGTGTCCACATGCCGGACAGTGACAAGTTCTTGGTCTAAAATCGTGTTCACAACCTAGCGCTTGAACGCGGAGGCTGGGCATCGTAGGATGTCCTTGGATGATGGTCGAAGGATTTCCAAGGGCGGATCGGCTCGTCACAGCCGGCCGCCCTTTTCCACTTCAGATGCTCAGGAGGGTATCGCCTGACGTTCGGCCTGAGCCTTCCGATCGGCGATCTGTTCGCGCTCGATCGTCTCGGCGACGCGGAGAAGCTTGCCGAGCAACCGGGCTTGACGGAGATGGAAGCCCATACGCTCGCGGACGACGCGGGCCGGCGAGATCAGTTCCTGGGTGCTGCTGGTCTCGTTCATGGCTGCTGATCCCTCTCGCGTGTTCGCCTCCTCATCTGACTGCGAACATCTTAGACCCGGGCGCCGACAGGAATCCGACCAGATACCGACTAGAAACCGACAGGACGGTTTTTCAGTCGTGGAGTTCCCTGAAGACCCAGCCTCCGCGGTGCCCCAGGACGATCCTGCTCTCGATCCGGGCTAGCAGTCTCTTCGCACGGCGGATGTTCGCCTGGATCGCCTCCGACGTGGCTTTCGAGTCGCCGTGAACTTCCATGGCAACTTCCTCGAACGAGGCCTTGGACTTGTCGGCCATGAATTCCACCAGCTTCGCGACTTGCGGTGATCCCTGGCGTTGCATTGCAAGAACTACGGCCGCGTAATCAACCGATGCGAGGGGAGCTTTCACGACAGGTTCAGGCTTCGCCAGCTCGTCCATAATCCTCCGATGGAGGGCGACGACGGGCGTGACCATGCTGGTCAATAAATCGCCGCTGGGGCCCATCTCGGTCAACATCCCCCTGAGTTGCGACGGGGTCCTGGGAATCTCGAGATAATCGGCCGATAGGATCAGCGGAATTCTGGCCTGGTGGTCTTTGAAGTAACCGTCGACGATCTCGCTCAGGCCTTTGATCCTGCTGAGCTCTGGGCAATTCGCCTCGATCCTTTCGAAACTCACGAGAGGAACGTCACCCTTTACTATGGATCGCAGGCCGTACGCCATCAGATCGAGTGCGTGCTGTACTTCCGGCGATGCTAAGAGCTTCTTCCTGAGTGAGTAGGCTTCTTGCACGGGACGAATCCGACTCAGATAGGCGGTCAGTTCGTCGAGCATCCGCCTCAGGATTTCGCGATCTACGGGAAGGGGTTTCGCGGCAGGGACAGCCGGATCAAATGGTTCGTGGGGATCGTGATGGACTATCCGTTCCAGAGCCTTTCGAGCGTCCTGATTCAACTTGTCCGTCGCACTGATGACCTTCATGAACACGTCGTCGCCAGCTTCGAGGGCGGCTTTGCGTTCGTGCGGAGACTGCGGTAAATCGTCGTCGTAGAGATACTCGCGGGACGCGTCCAGCGTCGATACAGCTTGCTTAACGAGAGGTTCGACTTCGTCCAGCTCCCCATACGCCGAAACCAACACGTCGGCTGATGGGTAGAGCCCTGCAATCTCAGGATAGACTTCCGACCTTGGCCGATCGCCACGAATCGAATCCAGGTATTTGTAGGCTTCTCCGATCTCCTCCTGGGCACCGGGCATCCGAGACAACTGGAGGATTGTCATGCGAACGGCCCGGTATCGCTTGGCCGCGTCCGCATATCGGCCGGTCTCGTCGATGATTGCTTGAAGGGAGTCGCGATCTCTCGGCAGCGGTGGAATCGCCGAGATTTCGCCGATCGTAGAGACGATGAGGCTGATGGTCTTGCGCAGCTTGTCGACCAACGTCCTGAAGTGTCCGAGTTCCTTTTGACATGCCGCCGAGCAAACGGCCTCGGCTAGAAAGGCTGCGGTCGCCAGCAACGAATCCGCCCCGACGGCAACCTGTTCGTCCAGGCGGCCACCGGGCACGTTGTCGTGCACCCTATTCCAAACCAGCACGAAAGTATCCTTAGCGGCTCCGTATTCGCGCTCAGCGTCCCGCCCGGGATTCACGTCGGACAGCTTTGCCAACGCAGCCTCCATCGGCATCGCCGCCCTGGATAATCGCCTGAGCGCGGCCAGCAACCTGCCCCTCTCTACGTTGGTCATGACCGCGGTCTCTTGAGGCCTAGGGAAAGGGCGTGTGTCCCGTAGTGACGAAAGGGCCCCATCGGTGCCAGGGCCCCATCGGTGTCAGTTCTACCTTCCGGCACCTATCAGCCACAGCACAGGTCGGGGGGGCGGTCTCTGACGGAGGCAGCGACTCTAACGGACCGTGTCAACCGGAGGGATTGCTCCCCCCGGTTTCCGCTTAGCCAGACGTGCGTTCCTGCTGCTGGCTCGTCACGTCATGATCTCGCCATGGGTCGGCGCGCGGAATGGCTCGGGAGCGACCGCAGAAGCGGGCGACGCCACAGGAACCGGTTGCATCGATTTCCGGCGATACACCCCTCGTGACGGCCTTCGCCTTCCGAGAGGGAATCGCCTGCCACGGATACGGGCCAGGGCGACCGAGTTACCATGGCTCAATCAGGGGGTCTTCGGCTTCGCCTTCAGGTGCTCGTCGAACCAGTCGGCGAGGATCGCCTGGTCGTTGATGAGGTCCTTCCAGCCGTGAGACTCGCCTGGCTTGACGACGAGCTTGGCCTCGACGCCTTTCTCCTTCATCTTCGCGATGATGGTTTCGGCCTGCTGGATGGGGACGAGTTGATCGGCGTCGCCGTGCATGATGAGGGTCGGCGGGTCGTCGGGCGAGACGTGGGTGATGGGGCTGATCTGGTGGCCGAGGGTCTCGCGCATCCCCTCGTCGACGGGGCGGTAGATCTTGTCCTTGGCATCGAGCGCGTTGAAGTCGAACGGGGCCTTGAAGCCCTTGAGGACGCCTTCGCCGAGGGCCCTCTCGCCGGGCTTGCCGTAGTTGAAGAAGTCGGTCGGCGGGAAGTAGCAGGCGACGGCCTGCACCCGGCTGGAGTCGCGGTCGACGGGGTCCTTGGCGATCGGGTTCCCCAAACCTCCGGCCGTCCCCAGCATCAGCGAGAGATGCCCCCCCGCCGACGCCCCCGTCACGCCGATCCGGTTCGGGTCGATGCCGTAGTCGCCGGCATGATAGCGGATGTAACGCACGGCGCGGTTGACGTCGTCGACGGCTTCCGGGATCGTGAACTTCGGCTGGCTGCCGTGGACGACGGCAAAGACCGTGTAACCCCGCTTCAGGTATTCGGCGACGTACCCCGGGTTGATCGCCTCGTGGGCCGAGTACCAGCCGCCGCTGATCATCCAGACGATCGCCGCGCCGTTGGGTTTCTCCTTCGGCGTCAGGACGTCCATCGTCAGCGCCATGCCGTGCTTCCGCCCGTAGACCACGTCCTCCTTGCGCGTGTAGTTCGGCTCCTCGGCGACGACCGCCGCCGCGAACGGCCCGGCGCAGGTCAAGCAGCAGACGAAGGCCCAGGCGAGTTTCGTGCGGATCATCGGCGGTTCGCTCTCGATTGGGGAGGGATCGGAGTCAGAGTTCGTCCCAAGAGGGCCCAGGGAGAGGGGGACAGTCCCATTTTGCTTCGTGAACTTCGCAAAATTGGGACAGTCCCCGGCCCTCTTGGGACGAACTCTCAGAACAGGAACTCGAGTGGTCGGACGAGCACATGGTCGACGCGGTTCGCGTCCATGTCAACGACCTCGAAGCGCAGGCCCAGGTCTTCGAAGCCCTCGCCGACGCTGGGGATCCGGCCGAGCTTGGTGACGACCAGGCCGCCGAGAGTGTCGAATTCGCCCTGGGGCGGGTCGGAAAGCTGGAAGAGGTCGACGAACTCGTCGACGGGGAAACGGCCGTCGAGCAGCCAGGAACCGTCGGGACGCTGAACGGCGCGGGGGGCCTCGTCCTCGGCGGTCTCGACCATCGTCCCGAGCAGGGCGTCGCGGACGTCGGCCAGGGTGATGACGCCGACGACCGAGCCGTACTCGTCGAGCACCACCGCTGCGCCGGTGGGGGCCTTGCGGAGTGCGTCGAGGATCTGCGGCCCGCGCGTCCCTTCGTAGATGAAGTCGGGGAGGGTGAGAAGCCCCTTGAACCGCGTCGGCTGGCCCTCGGCGCCGCGGGCGAGGAGGTCCTTCATCTGCACCATGCCCAGCAGATTGTCGAGCGTCTCGTCGCAGACCGGGATGCTGGCGTGAGGACTGAGGGTGATCTTGCGGGCGATCTCCTCGGGCGTGTCGCGGACGTCCAGCCAGACGACGCGGTCGCGAGGCGTCATCAACGCCCGGGCTCGGCGGTCGCAGAACCGAAAGACGCGCTGGAAGATGACGTGCCGCGAGGGATCGAACGAGCCCGATTCGACCCCCTCGCGCATCAAGTCCTTGATCTTCTGTTCGGCTCCGGCGGCGCGTTCTGGAGCTCGCGCGCCGAGCCGCCGCGCCATTCCAGCCCCGGAGCGACGCAAAAACTTCGCGGCCGGGGCCAGGATCCGGGCGAAGAAGCCGACGGCCCGGGCAAGTTTTGAGGCGTACCACTCGGGCCGGCCCGCCGCGAAGGCTCGGGGGACGGCGTCGGTCAGGACCGTGGCCGCCGCGGCGATCGCCAGGGTGGCGAAGACGATCATCGGCCAGGCGAGTTGATCGTCTTCGCGTCCCAGGATCGCCCCCGCCAGGGCGGCGGCCGCCGTCGACGCGAACGTCGACGCCAGGCGAGTCGAGGCCCCGGCCCCGTCCGGATCCTTCGTCAGTTCCAGGGCCGCCCTCGCTCCCGAGTCCCCCTGCGCGGCGTGGTCGCGCAGCCGTCTCGGATTGGCCGAGGCCAGGGCGAACCCCAGAAGGGCGAACAGGCCGGCGACCGCGAGCAGAGCCAGGATCCCCAGGACGAGGGCCACTATCGATGTCATTCGGCGATCCAGGTCGATTCGGTTCGGCGGGTCATGTCGCGTTCCGGAGAGCGAGCGCGTCGGCGTCTTCCACTATCTTACCAGAACCGCTCTCCGCCGCCGACCCGTCGGGAGACGTGGAGCACCCAGTGGAACCGTCCGCCGGCGCGCGGTACGTTGAGCGCGTGCCGGGCCCGTCCCGGGCCCGTCGGGCCTGGAGGATCAAACACCATGCTCCACATCAGTTGCCCATCGTGCGGTGAACGCGGCAAGATCCCGGCCCACCTGGTCGGGGCGAAAATCAAATGCAAGAAGTGCGGCGCCGCCTTCCAGGTGCCCGGCGCGGATAAGGTCCCGGCCGCCGTCGGCGCGGGGGCCGCTGCGGCCGCGGCTTCGGCCTCGGCGCCGACCCAGACCTACGACGGGATCGCCGTCGACGGCCTGGACCCCGCCGCCTGGACGCTCGCGCCGGACCAATCGTCGATCGTCCCCGCCGCCGAGCACCACGAGCCGGCGCACGCCGCCGCCGTCGCCCCCGCGCCGTCGTCCGGCGGAACGAGGGAATACAAACTGCTGACGTCGCGCGACAAGATCTTCGAGGGGAAGTTCGACCTGACCCGCCTTGAAGACGCCATCAACCACTACGCCCGACAAGGCTGGACGGCGAAGTCCATGTGCCTGCCGCACATCAAGAACTTCCAGGGCTCCATGCAGGAGGAACTCATCGTCCTGCTGGAGCGATGAGGTTCTCAGGCGCAAAAAGAAAGCCTCGCCCACGCAAGAAGGTGGGCGAGGCTGAAGAGACTGCGATCTTCGTTCGGCGGGGCCGAAATCAATAGCTGTCAGCGCTGATGACTTCGCCCAGGCTGATCGAGCCCAGGGCGATCCACGTCGGAAGGCTGATGCTGTCCTTGATGAACCGGACGGAGGCGTCGGCCATGCAGACGTTCACGCCGCCCGAGTGGAACGAGCTGGCGGTGATGAAGTTCTCGGTGTAGCCCTGGGCGTTGCCGCCGGAGAGCATGCACGACTTGCCGTTGGGGGGCATGACGGTGTAGAACGCGCCGCCGCGGCCGGCGGTCTGGTTGACCCAGTATTCGCCCTTGTAATCCCACAAGGCGGCGTTAGACGCGTTGCAAGCGTTGAAGTCCTGCTGGAACCCGCCGTTGATCGTGGTCCCGGTCGAGAGCTGGTAGCAAAGGTTGCGTCCGGCGATGTTCGCACCGGCGCGACCCTTGATGGTCTCGCTGTAAGCGATCGTGTTGCTGGTGCCGTCGAGGATCGAGGCCAGGGTGATCGGATCGCCGTAGGGCTGCGAGCCACCCGTCTGCGGCGTGCCGTTGAGGTAACCGCCGAAGCCGTTCACCTTCGCACCCGGGTTGTTCTGGCGATTCGGCCCGGCGCACATCATGTAGTTGCCGACGCCGATCTGCCACACTCGGTTGTCGCCGGTGGTGTATGTGGTGTTGGCCGGGAAAGGATCTGAAGGGCACAGGTACCCGTTGACCTTGGTCGACCAGACCGTGGCGTTCATGGCGTCGGTCCCCGCGGGGCCGCCCCGGTCGTAGATCATGAAGTTGTAGGAGTTCGCGAGCGTCTGCTGTTCGATGAAAGGCAGGATCCGGACCTTGTCCGACGACATCGGCGGGGCGTAGGGCCGGAGGCCGATGAACGGCGCCGTATCGTTGGCCGAGATGTAATTATGGATCGCCAACCCGATCTGCTTCAGATTGTTGACGCACTGGCTGCGTCGGGCGGCTTCGCGGGCGGCCTGGACCGCCGGCAGGAGGAGGGCGATGAGGACGGCGATGATGGCGATCACCACCAGCAGTTCGATCAGGGTGAATCCGCGACGACTCTTCACAAATCAGCTCCTAACCAGGAAATACGGGGAATAAGAACGATTCCCGATCAATCGTCCGACGGCTGCTCTAGCATGCTCGGCCGGTGCGAACGGTAGGCAAGGCGTCCGACCTCTCTCAAGGCAAAAAGACCCGCTTCTTGGGCAAGGCGTCGGACTTGTTGTTCTGAGCCTTGACGCCCGCGACGGCCGGGTCGACGTCCTTGTTCGTGGCGAGCGGAGCGTCGCTGCTCTTCACTGCCTGCGATGTATCGGCAGGCGGGAACTTCTCCGGATCCTCAGCGGTGTTGTCGCAACCGCCGCTCAACGCGACTGCACTGGCGACCAGAAACCCGAGCGTCCAATGACGACGTGATGATCCCTTGGCGAACAACATCAGATGACCTTTCAAAGACGTGCGCACAATCGGCGTGCAACTCGCCAAGAGCGCCTCGTCAAAATCCAAACTCGCACGATTCGATGCAATGAATGCTGCTCAGAAGCGAAATCGCATTCTCGCTGATGATCTTGACTAATACTTCAGAGAGCGTCAATCGACTTGTATCCGTCCCGCCCTATCAATTCAACAGTCCAAACAGAAAAAACAGTTTCTCCCGGAATTCGCCCATGCTATCTCGATTCTTATCCACGCCTTCGAAACATCGCGTCATGGTCCTATACTGATAGGTGTACAGTTGGCCGAGCGGAGTCGCCGGCCGACCCGAGGCCGGAGGCGACCGCTGCTGCCATGCTCGCCAAGTTGTTCTCCTATACGCTTGTTGGGATCGACGCCTTCCCGGTCGAGGTGGAGGTCGACGCCGCCTTCACGAACATGCCGAAGACGATCCTCGTCGGTCTGGCCGAGGTGGCGGTTCGGGAGAGCACTCACCGGGTCGAGCGGGCGCTGGTCAATTCGGGATATCAGCGCCCTCAGGATCGGATCGTCATCAATCTCGCCCCGGCGGATTTGAAGAAGGACGCGGGGGGCTTCGACCTACCGATCGCGCTGGGGATGCTGGCGGCGAGCGGTCAGATCTCGCTGGATCGGCCGGGGAACTTCGCGGTGATCGGCGAGTTGGCCCTGACGGGCGAGACGCGGCCGATCAAAGGGGTCCTCTCGATGGTCCTCAAGGCCGCCGCCGAGGGTCGCGAGGGCGTGCTGGTCCCCCGGGCGAATGCGGCGGAGGCGGCGGTCGTTGAGGGGATCGACGTCTACCCCGTCGGCAGCCTGGCGGAGGCGGTCGGCTTCCTGTCGGGCCAGCTCGATATGGACCCCGAGTCGGTGGACCTCGACGAGGTCTTCTCCCGCTGTTCGCACATGGACGAGGACTTCGTCGACGTCAAGGGGCAGGACTACGCCAAGCGAGCCCTCCTGATCTCGGCGTCGGGCAATCATAATTGCCTGATGATCGGGCCGCCGGGAACGGGCAAGACGCTGCTCGCCCGGCGGCTGCCGACGATCCTGCCGCCGCTGACGCCGTCCGAAAGCCTGGAGACGACCCGCATCTACAGCGCCATGGGGAAGCTCGCGCCGGGCCAGGCGCTGATGGCGGTCCGGCCGTTCTGTACTCCCCACCACTCGGTGAGCGACGCCGGGCTCGTCGGCGGCGGCAACCCGCCGCAGCCGGGGCAGATCTCGATGGCCCACAAAGGGGTTTTGTTCCTCGACGAGATGCCGGAGTTCAACCGCAAGACGCTGGAAGTCCTCCGCCAACCTCTGGAAGAGGGCCGCGTGACCATCAGCCGGGCGATGAACTCGGCCATGTTCCCGGCCGACTTCATCCTGGTCGCGGCCATGAATCCATGTCCGTGCGGATATCGAAGCGACCCCCGCCGCGCCTGCTCCTGTTCGCCGCCACAGGTGGAGAAATACCTGGGGAGGATCTCCGGTCCGCTGCTCGACCGCATCGACCTGCACGTCGAGGTCCCCGCGGTGCCGTTCACTCAGCTCGCCGAGATGCCGCCGGGGGAGACCTCGGCCCAGATCCGCGAGAAGGTCCTGGAGGCCCGCGACCGCCAGGCGCATCGCTTCAAGGACGAGGGGACGCTGGTCAACGGCCGAATGACGCCCCGGCAGCTTCGCAAGCACTGCAAGCTGAAGGCCGAGGCGATGAGCATCCTCAAGGCAGCCATGGAGGAACTCGGCCTCTCCGCCCGCGCCCACGACAAGGTGCTGCGGGTCTCGCGGACGATCGCCGACCTGGAAGGGGCCGACGAGATCCAGCCTCAACACATTGCCGAGGCCGTCGGCTACCGTTCCCTCGACCGCAGCGTCTGGATGTGAACCGCGTCCCAGGGGGCACTCCCGATGTGGCCTGACGAGCCGACACCGTACCGATACCACCGGTCTTCGCGACGGCGGTGGTGGTTCCGGCTCCGGCTCCTCCTGGCGCTCGTCGCTCTGGCTTGCCTGGCCTATCGCGAGTGGTCTCGACCCGCCGCGCCGAGGAAGGGCCCCGACCATCGACCCGCTCTCGTCCGAGTGGAGGTCGACCCCCGCACCGTCTGGGTCGACGACGGCGACACGATCCGGATCAAGTGGGCGAACGCCCCCGCCGAACGCGTCCGCATTCTGGGGATCGACGCCCCTGAGGTCGCCAACGCCCGTTATCCGGACCACAAGGAGCAGGAGTACGGCGAGGAATCCAAGGCGTTCGCCCGCCGGACCATCCTGGGCGCCGGCCGGCTGGAACTTGTGCGAGCCGCAAGACCCGACCAGTACGGCCGGACGCTCGGATACCTTTTCGTGGACGGCCGGAACTTCTCGGTGCTCTCGGTGGAGAACCACATGGCCGAATCGACGGTCGACCGCTTCCGTGACGAGGGCTTCCCCGCCGAGGCCGCCAAGGTCCGCGCGGCGGCCCGCCGCGTCGGTCCGCCGCCGTTCGAGTCGCCCAAGGCGTTTCGCGACCGCACATCGGGCCGCAAGGCGGGGTGAACCGGATGGCGAAACGATCGACGTTCGACGACAAGCTGGCGGCGCTGCGGAAGCTCCGCGATCAGGACGGACCCAATCCGGGGGACGCCGCGAGCGTCCGCAAGGCGATCGGCGACCGCTCCAACTTCGTCGTCGCCGCCGCGGCCGACGTCGCCGGCGCATGGCGGCTCGCCGAGACCGCGCCCGACCTGGAGAAGGCCTTCGACCGCTTCATGGTCGATCCGGTCAAGGACGACAAGAACTGTCGCGCCAAGATCGCCGCCGTCCAGGCCCTGGAAAAGCTGGAGCACGAACGCGCGGAGGTCTTCGAGAAGGCCGCGCGGCACATCCAGCCCGAGCCCGTCTGGGGAGGGACCGAGGACACCGCCCCGCCGCTCCGTTCGGCCGCGATGGTCTCACTGACCCGGATCAACCCGACGGGCCTGTCCACCCTGCTCGTCGACGCGCTGGTCGACCCCGCCCGCGACGTCCGCTGCACGGCGGCGAGTTGCCTCGGCGCGATCGGCTCGGAGGCCGCCGCGCTGGCGCTTCGGCTCAAGGCCCACCTGGGCGACAAGGAGCCCGAGGTGGTCTCGGAAGTCCTCCGCGCCCTGCTGACGGTCTCGGCCGAGGAGTATCTGCCGTTCGTTCGGGGGTTCCTCAACTCCCCCGTCGAGGCATCCGCCGAGGCCGCCGCACTGGCGATGGGGAACGCGCGGCTCCCCCAGGCGCTCGGCCCCCTGCTGGAGCGGTTCCACGTCGGCGGCTCAACGCCGCTTCGCGAGACGATCCTGATCTCCGTCGCCATGCTGCGAGCCTCGGCCGCGCTCGACGCCCTGCTCGAACTCGCCGCCGACGACTTCGAGCCCACTGCCAAGGCCGCGCTCAACGCCCTGAAGATCCACAAGCACGACCCGAAGCTCGTCGACCGCCTGGCCGCATCGCTGAAGAATGCGAGCCGAGCCGTCCGCGAACAGTTCGCGCGGGACTTCAAGGCGTGAGCCGTCCGGCGTCCGGTTACTCGGCCTCGCGCACGGCCCAGCCGATCTCGGGGCGAAGGGCAAATGTCTCCGCATCCTGCGACACGCCCACGAAGCCGCCCAGAAACTCCATCGAGTATTCCCGGCCAAGACACTTCCACAAGAAGGGGGCTATGGACAGGCCGCCGGGAAGCTGGTCGAACGTCGGGCCGTCCACCCACTCGTCCCCATCATCCGCCTGGCCGGGAAGCTTGAGCACCCTCATGATCAGGTCATCGCCGTCAATCAGCTCCTCAAACGGTGCATCGGCACGCCCTGTCTCGGGGTTCGTGAGGTAGGGGAAGAAGGCGGTGATCCAACCCGTGACGTAAGGGCCGCCGCTCTCGGATTCGAGTTTGTAGATCGATCGCCAGAAGCGAGCGTCGACGTCGCCTCGCGAGGCCCGCACAAACTGCCCGAGGATGGGCTGCAGCAGCGCAATCCATCTCGCAAGGCCGAATTCCTCGAACGACTCGACCCGTTCGGCGAGGGCTTCCCAATCCGCCGTCGTCCCTTCCAGGGTGATCGTGGGAATGCCGCAGAAGGAATCAAAGCTGTACTGGAAATACGACTGCATCGCGGCGAGCAAGACGACCTCGGCGGCGGCCCGCTCGACCGGCCCCGTGGTCGAGAACGAGGGCGTGAACTGGTCGACGACGGGGCCGACGTGGTCTCGGATCGCCGTCGAGAAAGCACCGAAGACCTCGGGCCAGGGATTCTCCGGCGACCCCTTCACGAAGTCATCGCGTCGGACGACGATGCTGGCCCGGCCGTCGTGTTGGACGAATCGCCCGCGAAGTTCCTCAGGGTGGGCGTTGACGTGATTTGCGACCGCCTGGATCACCATCAGCCAGACGGCGTCCGGCCCAATCCTGAGCGGGCGGTGATCATGAAAGGCATAGTGAACGGCGGCGACGACCGGATGGAACGCCAGGTTGGCGACCAAACGGCCGTGATAACGCGCACAGGCTTCGACGGGCCTCGACGGAGGCGTCTGCGGGACGATCCGTTCGAACCACTTGGCAGTCCTTGATTCGACGACTTCCTCGACGACCGCCGCCTCCTCCTCCTCGGGGTCATCGTCCTCCAGATCATCCTCATCGTCCCAGTCGTCGTCCTCTGGAGGGACCGGCGTCAGCAGCGTCTCAACGGCCTGCTTGTACGGGACCTCAGGGAGCAACGTCCCGGCGGGCGCCACTGCAGACACCGGAAACGTGACGGACTCGGCGATCTTCATTAGGAGATACTCCGACTCGACAAGACCGAGATCGGCTCCTGGGAAGCTACGTCAATCGAGCCCGTCGGTCTCGCTCTTGCCGCGACGGAGCGCAGGCCACTCGGCGAAGGCGAGCACTAGCAGCAGGACGAAAAGGAGCCCGGGGACCAAGGCCATGAGGCCCAGGGCCCAGTGGAATCCTGCTCGGGAGCAGATCCGACAGACCGGCCAAAGGATGAGGAGGTGTAAAACCAACACCTCCATAGGTCCGACCGCAGCCATAAATCCCAGGAGCATGACACCGGGCCTCCCGGCTCGTTGGAACGAGCCGCTTTCGCGAGAGCGCTCCCGGGAGACCTTCCGCCCAAACCGTGGCGAATCGTACCACGAGCCTCCACGGCGGGGCGACAGGCAAGAAGCCTAGGGGGTCAAACCCGCTCCAGGACCAGGCTGGCGTTCTGGCCGCCGAAGCCGAAGCTGTTGGATATGGCGGTGCGGAGGGGCATCTCGCGGGCGGTGTTGGGGACGTAGTCGAGGTCGCAGTCCGGGTCGGGGGTGGCCAGGTTGATCGTGGGCGGGACGACCCCGCGCTCCAGGGCCATCGCGGTCGCAGCGGCCTCGACGGCGCCCGACGCTCCGATCAGGTGGCCGATCATCGACTTCTGGCTGCTCATCGGGATCGACGGCGCCCGGTGGCCGAAGACCCGCTTGACCGCCACGGTCTCCATCAGGTCGTTCAGCCGGGTGCTCGTGCCGTGAGCGTTGATGTAGTCGACCTCGCTGGCGTCGAGCCGCGCTTCGCGGAGCGCCGAGGACATCGACAGAGCCGCGCCCTTGCCTTCAGGCTCGGGCCGAGTGATGCCGAAGGCGTCGAACGAGGAGCCGTAGCCGGTGATCTCAGCGTAGATCCTCGCCCCGCGACGCTTCGCCCGACGGTAGCTCTCCAGGAAGAGGACGGCCGAGCCCTCGCCCAGCACGAAGCCGTCGCGGTCGGCGTCGAACGGACGCGAGACCTCGATCGGCGGCCGGACCGACGTGCTGACGGCCTTCATCGCCGAGTAGGCCACGAGGAGCTGCGGGTCGAGCCGGCTGTCGCAACCGCCGGCGAGCATCACGTCGGCGTCGCCGCGAGAGATCAGCCGGAAGGCGTCGCCCACGGCCTGGGTGCCGGCGGCGCAGGCGGTGACGATCGTGTTGTTCGGCCCCATCGCGTGATGGAGGATCGAAATGTGGGCGGCCGCCATATTGGGCAGGTGCTGCAGCAGCCAGAGCGGGAAGATCGACTCCGACCGAGACTGCGCGAACCGGCCCATGTCGAACCGGCCGTCCTCGCCCAGGCCGTCGCGGATCGGCCCCACCAACTCGCCGACGTCCACGGGGGTGATCCCCGTCCCCATGCAGACGCCGAAGCGCGTGGGGTCGAGCTTGCCCGCGTCGATCCCCGAGTCCTCCACGGCCATCGCCGCCGCGCCCACGGCGAAGCGCATGGCCCGGCTCATCAGCTTGCCGTTCTTCTTGTGCGGGCCAAGATACGGCGAGACATCGAAGTTCTTGACCTCGCCGGCGATTTTGATCGGCAGTCCCGTTGTATCGAAACTCTCGATGTAGCCGACGCCCGAACGCCCCTCGGCGATCGCCTCGCCAAAGGCGCGACAGCCGATTCCGTTGGGCGCGACGATGCCGATTCCAGTGATCACCACGCGGTGCATAGTCCCCACCCTCACCCGGTGCCCGACGAACTCGCAGTGTGGGATTCCCGCCCCGACCGTCCTGACTCCTTCATCCTCTTTTGCCGCGTCGAAACCCTTTTTCGCCGCGGCAGTCGCCGGCTCCAGCCGACCCTCCTGCCTTACACATACGACGCCGAACCCATCTACTGACGCGCCGACATCAAAAAAGACAACCGTCGAAACCAGAACCTCCGACAGTCTCAACCCAATCCCAAACGATCGCCGTCGGCACGGCTTGCCTTGCTAGATCATCTTATCACGTCCGTCCAAGGCTTGCAAATCGCCTTAACAATCTAGGGAAAATGCGTGCGACTGGAGAATATACACCGAGAAATCGGTTCCAGGCGACATCCCCGGCGATTGCTTGGAGGGGAGAAGACCGAAACGGGACGACTTGCCGACGAACCCGTGGAACGACATAGTCGTCTTGAAGGGATCGACCATCGCCCGGGGTGCGGGACAGGCGATCGGGGCGGGCGTCGCGGCTCGGGTTCGAGTCGCCCCGCTTGCGACGGTCACGCGGCGGAGTGAGTGGTCGACGTCCTCTTTCTTTATTGTGAATGCGAAAGGTCTGAGAATGCCTCTCTCTTTGGCGGAACGGGCGGGACTGATCGAGCCTTCGGCGACCCTGGCGATGGGCGCTGAGGCGCGGAAACTCAAGGCCCAGGGGATCGAGGTTCTGGACTTCGCCCTGGGCGAGCCCGACTTCGACACGCCGACCAACATCCAGGAGGCCGCCCTCCGCGCCATCCGCGACGGCAAGACCCACTACACTCCTCCCGCCGGCGTCCCCGAACTGCGCGAGGCCGTCGCCAAGGTTTACACGGACCAGCACGGCGTGAAGACCGACCCGGCGCAGGTGGTTGTCTCCAATGGGGCCAAGCACGCCATCCACAACGCCTTGATGGCCGTCTGCGGCCCTGGCGACGAGGTGGTGATTCCCTCGCCCTACTGGGTCAGCTATTCCGACCTGGTCAAGTTGACCGGCGCGAAGCCCGTCGTCGTCCAGGCCCCCGAATCGGCCGGATTCAAGATGACGCCGGAGCAGTTTCTCTCGGCCGTCACGCCTCGGACCAAGCTGTTGATGATCAACAGCCCGTCCAACCCGACCGGCGTGGTCTACGAACGTTCTGAGCTGGACGCCCTGGCGAAGGCCGTCCTCACGACGAACGTCGGCGTCCTCTCCGACGAGATCTACGAGCAGCTCACCTACGGCGACGCCCAGCCGACCTGTTTCGCCAGCCTCCATCCCGACCTCCCGGCGCGGACGATCACGATCTCGGGGGTCAGCAAGACGTACGCCATGACCGGCTGGCGGATCGGCTGGAGCGTCGCGCCGGCGGCCGTCTCCAAGTTCATCGCCGACCTTCAGAGCCAGGAGACCAGCAACCCCTGCTCCGTCAGCCAGTACGCCGCTCTGGAGGCGATCACCGGCCCGCAGGACTCAGTCCGCGAGATGAAGGCCCAGTTCACCCGACGCCGCGAGTACGTCCTGAGCCGGGTCGAGAAGCTCCCAGGCGTCTCGTGCCTGCCGCCGGGGGGCGCCTTCTATGCGTTCATGAACGTGGCCTCGCATTTCGGCCGCACGCTTGGGGGCAAGAAGGTCGTCGACTCGACGTCGTTCTGCCTCGCCGCGCTGAGCCAGGCCAATGTGGCGCTCGTCATGGGCTCGGCCTTCGGTGCCGAGGGTTACGCTCGGATGTCGTTCGCGACCGACCTGGCGACCCTGGAGAAGGGGTTCGACGCCCTGGAACGCTTCCTCGCAAGTTGAGCGAGCCGACGACCGATAGGGGATGAAGTGGAGGGTTGCGGAATCGCCGATCGAGTCGCCCCAAACTCCTGGATCGCCCTTGTACGGGGCGTTCGCCTGGGTTAAGGTGCGGCCCCCATCGCGACTCCACCTCTTACGGAATTCTCCGCTTCGTTCCCCGAGGTCGTCCCGGTCGAGCGCTTGCGATCGGCCGGGCAGACGAGGAAAGTCGGGCTTCATGAAGGCCAAGGCCGCATTCCGGATGCTGCTCGCGATCTCGGCCTGCCTGGCGGCCGCCGGCTGCCGGACGGCCGGCCCCGCGCCTTCCAAACGCACCGCCCCGCCCCCGTCCGATCCCGTGACCTCATTCCGGATCGACGATTTCGTCCGCGAGCACAACCTGAACGCCCGGCTCGTCAAGAACGTCAAGGCCCGGCCGTCGATCTACCTGACCGCCGCCGATCCTAACGGCGGCGATCCGAAGTCCGCCGGACTCAGCGGCCGGCTGCTGGTCGTTCAGCCCTACGACTTCAAGCTCCTCGTCGAGAGCAAGATGACGACCGACCTGGCCGACATCGGCTCGAACGAGAAGGAGTTCTGGTTCTGGCTCAAGGACAACCCGGAAAAGCAGATCTTCCGCTGCGCCTACAGCGATCTGGGCAAGAGCGACCTGCCGGCGACCTTCCAGCCTGACTGGATCATGACGGCGATGGGCTTGAAGCCGATCACTCGAGACGAGGCGGCCTCGGCGCGGATCCTCCCCGGCGAGCGTCCGGGTACGACCCTGCTGAAGTTCCCCCCGTCCAGCGACCCGGCCTCGGCCTACCTCCGCGAGATGGTCGTCGACGAGGCGTCCAACCGGCTGGTTGAGTACCGAGTTTACGACCGCGACGGCAAGACCCTGATCGGCCAGGCTCGGATCGGGAAATACCAGGAGCTGGAACTCAAGGATGAAGCCGCGGCCGGCTCCAACGCTCCGGCGTCGCCGGTCGCCTGCCACCTCCCCGACAGCTTCAGCCTGGACTGGAAGCGCGAGGGATTGAAGCTGGACATCACCATGAACGCCAGCCGGATGAATCCCGTGGCGGTCAACAGCCCTCCGTTCAACCCGACCGTCATGGCCTCGTTCGTCCCTCCCACGATCAGCGGCTATCAGGCGGTGGACATCGCCGAGATGGCCCGAACGCGTCCCCGAGGCGACGCCGGCGCGGGCCGCGACGGGGAAACGACGATCCGCGAGACGATCCCGCCGCCCGAACGGACTCCGTCGCGCCGACGCTCGCAGCCGGTCGACGCCGACGTGACCCTCGGCCCCCCGGTTGGGCTTGAGATCAAGGGGGCCCGGCTCCAGTCGCCCGACGCCGACCCGAACATCGAAACCGCCCCCCGATCCAACACCCGTCCGGCCTCGCGTCGCAACGCCCCGCGGACGGTCGCCCCGACGTCGAGCGGCTCCCTGCTCCTCCCCGTGCTGGAAGATCCAATCGGCGCCGTCACTCCGGGATCGACCTCTCGAACCGCCGGCGCGGCCGACCTGATCACCCCCCGCACCTACGAACGCTGACGTCGGGAATCGGGTTCGTCTCGCCGTCGTCTGGCGGTCTCCTGTCAGCATCGTTCGCCGCGCGGTCTCGCTTGACCCGACCGACGATGTTTCGTCCGGGGGACGAGGCCAAGGCCGAAGGGGCGTTACAATGTCGTCGTCGCGACCGGCGCGACGTTTGGCACTCTCTCCCGTCCCGGAGCCGTCACGACCATGTCACGCGCCCTCCTCGTGATCGACGTCCAGAACGAGTATTTCACCGGGAAGCTTCCCATTACCCACCCGGTCGGGCATCTGGAACGCATCCTGAAGGTGATGGACGCGGCCGAGGGAAAGCTGCCCGTCGTCGTGATCCAGCATGAGATGGAGGCGGGGCCGATCTTCCGCAAGGGGACTTCGGAATGGGAACTGCATCCCGAAGTCGCCGGCCGGTCGCATGACCTGCTGGTCGCCAAGACCCTCCCGGGAAGCTTCACGAACACCGAGTTGGAAGAATGGCTGAGACGGAAGGGCGTCGACACCGTTACGATCGCCGGCTACATGACCCACATGTGTTGCGACACCACAGCCAGACAGGCCGCGCACCTGGGGTTCAAGTCGGAGTTCCTGAGCGACGCCACCGGGACGCTCGACCTGGAGAACGCGGCGGGGCGCGTCACAGCCGAGGAGTTGCAGCGTTCCATCCTTTGCGCGCAACAGCAGTTCCTGAGCGAGGTTCTCACCACGGAAGCATGGTTGGAACGACTGGAGGCGTAGCCGTCGGGACCGGCAAGGTCGTCGCCAAAACCCGCCAGTCGGCGGATTGCCGACGGGGCCGGTTGTGGTACAATTGTACCAATTCCCAACTCGGCTTTGACTTTGGGCGTGCGCCTCTGGTCTCACCCATCGAGGGCCTTCTTCTCCCTTCCGAGGAGGTCTCCCCGTGCCCCTGAGCGACCTTGACCGAAAGCTGATCGATCGGTGCCTGGGGAAGGAGCCAGGCGCCTGGAACGATTTCGTCGATCGCTACCTCGGCCTGATCTACCACGTGATCCACCACGTCGCGCACTCGCGGAGCCGGCTGCTCACCGAGGCCGACACCGAGGACATCGCCGCCGAGGTGCTGCTGGCGGTCGTCGACGACGATTACGACGTCCTCCGCCGCTACAAGGGGCTCAGCTCCCTCCCCACCTACCTGACCGTCATCGCCCGCCGGATTTGCGTCCGCGAGATGATCCGTCGCCAGCGCGAGGCGGAACTCGGTCACGCCAATGCCCATCGCGAGACCGTCGGCGATCTCTCCGGCGAGGCCGAGGCCATCGCCACCGCCGAGGAAGTGGAGCGGATCCTCGACGACCTCCCCGAGAAGGAGGCCGAGGTCGTCCGCCTGTACCACCTCAAGTACATGAACTACCGCCAGATCGGCAAGCAACTCGGCATCTCCGAGAACTCCGTCGGCCCGATCCTCGCCAAGGCCCGCAAGCGGATGCGCCGGGCGAACCAGTCCAACCGGGCGGGGTGAGCTATTTCCGTGGGGAGTAGGCTGCTGCTCCATTGACTCGATGGAGGAACTTTCATGGCTCTGGCCGTCGAGGAAATTCTGGCCGCCGCACTCGCCCTGTCGGACGTCGATCGCCCTGATCTAATCGAAGCTCTCCTTGATTCGGTCGATTCTTCAGACCAGCCATCCCTGGACGAATCCTGGCGAGAGGAAATTCAGCGGCGATCGGCGGAATTGGCAACAGGTGCCGTGAAGCCGGTTTCATGGACGGAAGTCAAACGGCGGGCTCGGGAGTCTTCGGGTGGGTGAGGTCTGGTTCCACCCGGAGGCCCAAGCCCAATACGAAGCCGCCTTCGCTTGATATCAAGGGCGGAGCAGCCAGGCGGCGGATCGCTTTGAGGTCGAGTTTGATCGCACGATCGACCTCATCATCTCCAATCCCACATTGTTCCCCCTCTACGACGACCTGCATCGTCTCGCGATGGTCCGTCGATATCCTTTCAGCTTGGTCTATCAGGTTCTCCCCGATCGCATCTACTTCGTGGCCGTGGCTCATACGCGCCGACGACCGGGATACTGGCGGGGGAGGAGTTGAGCATTGGGGCTGCATGCGAGAATGGCCTACGAGGAATCGGCAAGCCATCTTAATCCGTTTAGTTCCTCGCCGGCCTTTTGATCCTGCCGTGGCCGCTGACGGCCTGGATTCGTGAGCGGTCCCGCCGGGCCGCGGCTGTTCGGAAGGCTTGACGCCCGTTTCACCGGCCACCCGCATTCCGCCCAAAGCACCAGGCCGTCCGCGGTCGATAACCCTACCCGGAGGACCGGCGCAGGGAGGTGCTGGGGACCAGGGCTGCGGCCCGACCGGGGAGCCGGGAAGCATGGCGCGACGGGCCAGGCGGGCGATGGTTGCGGCGGCGATGATGGCCGTCGGCGGCTGCGCGACGGTGGCGACGTCCCCGGAGCGCGATCGCGAGCGAGCCCGCGCGGGGAGGCTGGCGGATACGAGCGTCAAGCGCACGTCGAGCCCCGCCGAGGCGACCACGGCGATCCCTTCGGGCTCGTCCACCCCCGTGCTCGACGCCTGGATCGTGCTCGCCCTGGAGAACAACCCGACGGTCCGTGCGGCGCGGTTCAACGTCCAGGCGCTGGAGCATCGGCTGCCGCAGGTGACGTCGCTGGACGACCCGGTGGCGTCGAACTCGATCTTCCCGATCCCGTCGGTCGCCCCTCAGTACACCTTGATGGGCTACATGCCGTACTCCGGACTGCTGGCCCAGCAGTTCCCCTGGTTCGGCACGTTGCGGCTCCGCGGCGCGGCGGCGGCCGAGGACGTGAAGGTCGCCCTCTTCGAGCTGGCCGCCGCTCAGCTGGATGTCGTCGCCGGGGTGAAGTCGGCCTACCACGACGTTCGGTTCAACGAGCGGGCGCTAACGCTCTTGCGCGAGAACCGCAAGCTCTCGGAAGACTTCCTCGAAGTGGCCAAGGTCCGCTACCAGACGGCCTCCGCGGCCCAGGCCGACGTGCTGCGGGCCGAGGTCGCCGTGGCGGACGTCGACCGTGAGATCGCGATCACCGCGTCGACGCTCCAGCAGGCCCGCAACGACGTCGCTCGGCTGCTGCACATCGATCCGGGGACGAATTTGGAGTCCGGCGCCGACTCGCCTTCGCAGACGGTTCCGGCGGAGTTGGAACGTCTGGTGCAGATCGCCACGGCCAGCCGCCCCGAGCTTCACGGCCGACTCGCCGCCGTCGCCCGCGACGAGAGAGCCGTCGAACTGGCCCGCAAGAAGTTCTATCCGGACTTCACCCTGGGCGGGATCTACCAGGACATGGAGCGCACCAACGCGGCCGTGTCGACCGCCATGGGGATGCCCAATATCGGCATGTTCGTGGGCTTCAACATCCCGATCTACCACAAGCGGATCCAGGCCGGCGTCAACGAGGCGATCGCCCGCGCGGGGGCCGACGCCATGCTCTACGAGGCCGAGCGCGACCAGGCCCACCGCGAGGTCAAGGACGCCCTCGCCTCCGCCCGCGCCCAGCAGAACGTACTGGGCCTACTGCGTCGGGTGAACTTGCCGGCCTCGCAGAAGGTCTTCGACCTGACCCGCTCCGAATACCAGGCCGACAAGCCGGGTGTCGACTATCTGACCCTCCTTTCGGCCTGGCGTGAACGCCTGCAAGTGGAGTTGCAAGTCGCCCAGGTGGAGGCCGAACTCGGCAAGAGCCTGGCCCGTCTCGAACGCGCCGTGGGATGCCGCCTGAACGAAGAGCCGCCCGCGCCAGAGGCTCTGTCACCGGCTCCGCCGCCGTCGACGCCGGGGCCGTTCCAGGAGCCTCCTAAGTGATCAAGGTTGTTTTCATGAAAGCAACTGATGGAATGTGGAATCGGGTGGCATCCGTCATTTTTGTCATGGCGATCGTCGTCGGATCGACTGTCGCGCGAGGCCAGGGGCTCGAAGGGGGCTATCTCCCCTCGGGCGGGGGGGCGTTCGTCCCGTTTCGATCCGGACCCGGCGGCGGCCTCGGCGTGATGCCTTCCGGACCGAGAGCCATGTCGCCGTCCTCGCCTGTCATGTCCACAATGCCCGGCGCGACCAGCCTCGGCGCCCCCGTCGGCCTCGGCTCGTTACGCCCTCTTGGAGTCTCGGGCATGACCCCGGTTGGGATGGGGGGGGGCCCCCTGATCAACCGCCCTGGCGCGACCATGCAACCGATGCCGCGCCCGCCCGTCGGCTCCTACCCCTTCCGCATCCCGCCAAACCTCCGCGGCGGAGCCTCGCAACGGCCGTCGATGGCGATGTGATCCACGATCGTCCTGGCCGTTGCGGAGAATAGGAGGTATAATCTCCGCAGGTCGTGCGGAGATTAAAGTGTATATTCACGAACAATCCGACTGGCCTGCTTTTCGGTGGGACGGCGAGGCCCTAGCGGGCGTCCTGGGCGAGGTGCGGCATCGTCAGGGGCGGTTGATCGGCCGGATGGAGGCGCTCGGCTTTCGGCTGCGCGAGGAGGCGACGCTCGCGACGTTGACGGAGGACGTCGTCAAGACGAGCGAGATCGAGGGGGCGATCCTGGATCGCGAACAGGTCCGGTCGTCACTGGCGCGCCGTCTCGGGATCGAGGTCGGGACGCTGACGCCCGCCGATCGGGACGTGGAAGGGGTGGTCGAGATGATGCTCGACGCCGTCCAGTTCGCCGACCGACCGCTAACCAGGGATCGACTCTTCGGCTGGCACGCAGCGATGTTCCCCACGGGACGCAGCGGCTTGCATACGATCCGGGTCGGGGCCTGGCGAGACGATGCTTCGGGGCCCATGCAGGTGGTGTCGGGGCCGATCGGGCGGGAACGCGTCCATTACGAGGCCCCCTCCGCGGACCGACTCGAGGTGGAGACGTCGAGATTCCTCGATTGGTTCAACGGCCGCTCCGGCGTGGATCTCGTGCTGAAGGCGGCCCTGGCGCATCTCTGGTTCGTGACGATCCATCCCTTCGACGACGGCAACGGCCGGATCGCCCGCGCCCTGGCCGACATGCCCCTCGCCCGATCAGACGGCTGTCCCCAGCGCTTCTACAGCATGTCTGCTCAGATCCGCCTGGAACGCGACGCGTATTACCGCATCCTGGAGCGGACGCAGAAGGGAGGGCTCGACGTCACCCCCTGGGTCGCCTGGTTCCTCGCCTGCCTGGGGAGGGCGATCGAGGCCTCCGAAACGATCCTGGCGAAAGTTCTGGCCAAGGCACGCTTTTGGGAAGCTCTCGCCGGCGAGTCACTCAACGACCGCCAGCGCAAGGTGCTGAATCGCCTCCTCGACGGCTTCGAGGGCAAGCTCACCTCCTCGAAATGGGCGAGCCTCGCCAAGTGCTCGCAGGACACGGCCAACCGCGACATCAACGACCTCGTCCGAGGAGGCGTCCTGGTGAAAGACCCAGCCGGCGGCCGGAGTACGAGTTATTCGCTTCGAGGGCCCGATGAAGCGAACGGCGAAGAGTCGGTGCGTTGATCGTCTCCTGAGAGCGCGTTAGGCTCGGAGCGATCTGAATCCGACCTCATGTTTGCGGAGCACCCATAATGATTCGCCGTGGATGGAACGTCGCCGCGATCGTGTCTCTGACTCTGGCCCTGGGTTCGACGGCTTTCGCGCAGTCGGCCGACTGGAAGCCGTTGTTCGACGGCAAGGATCTGGACGGCTGGGAGCACGTCGGGCCGGGGCGGTTCGTGGTCGAGAACGGGGAGATGAAGACCGAAGGCGGCATGGGCCTGCTGGTCTACTCGCGCGAGAAGCTGGGCGACTGCGTGATCCGCGTCGTCTACAAAACGGGGACCGAGAAGTCGAACTCGGGCGTCTACGTCCGGATCGCCGAGAAGCCAACCGAGCCCTGGTACGCGGTCCACAACGGCTTCGAGGTCCAGATCGCCGACGGCGGCAAGACGAACCGGGGCACGGGCTCGGTCTACACCTTCGCCGAGGCCCACGCCCAGCCCGGCAAGCCCATGGAATGGAACACGCTGGAGATCACGCTGAAGGGGAACCGCGTCTCCACTGCGATCAACGGCACGCCCGTCGCCGACTTCGATTCCAGCGACCTCAAGCCCGAACCCAAGGCCAAGGCCGGCCCCGGCGACCCGGGCCGCGGCCCCCGCGCCGAGAAGGGCTACATCGGCCTCCAGAACCACGACGAAAACTCGAAGGTTTTCTTCAAGGAAGTCTCCGTCCGTCCGCTCTCCGGCGGGAAGTGACGAATCACGGCAGGCGCCGATGCGACGTGCGACGGGCCGTCATCCTGTGACGCGTCCGTCCCGTCGCCTCTGGATTTGAGAGATACGAGTCAGCCGGTCCTCCCGCTCCAGAGGCAATATCCAGCCCAGGCCCCGATCGCCATCAGCAACAAGCCTCCGACGATGAATCCGGGCCGCGACGGACCGCGCGCCATGGATTGCAGGGCCGCATCCGGGGCCAGCAGGCCGATCGCGCCCTTCAGGATCATGAGCCAGCCCAACGCCGTGAGCACCGCCCCGGGCCACGCCCAGCCGCCATGCCCCGCCACGACCGCCGCCCCGGCCGCCAGGCTCAAACCGGCGTTGGCGAACGCCCCCGGTCGGCCCGCACGATGGAGTCGGGCGTAAACCTCGATCCAGTCGTCGGCTCGGAGGATGTGCGAGACGCCGACGGCCAACGAGGTGATCGCCAGGAACCACTCGACGGCCCGCTCCATCTCAAATTCTCCCCAACTCAAGCCGCACGGACGATGACGTCAGGGTCGCCAGTCGCCGTCGGCGGTGCCGTCGGGGCTGGCGAGAACGACCTTGTAGCCATCGGGGTCGTGCAGCCAGATCTCCCAGTGGTTGGGGCCGCCGTTGCCGTCGGGCGGGTTGCGGTGGCGTGAGAGAATCACCTCGGCCCCCATCGCTTCCACCCGCGCAACGGCCTCGTCGAAGTCGTCCACCTCGAACCACAGCAGCAGGCCGTTCCCAGTGGCGACTCCGACGTCGCCGATCGGGCCGTGGTGGTCGTCGCGGTCCCAGCGGTGAAGCTGCAGAACCATCCGGCCGTCGGCGGTGACGAGCCGTTCGTAGTTCGGGCCGCCGTGCGCGCTCTCGCAGCCGAGCAGCCGCTGGTACCAAAGGCTGCTCGCTTCCACGTCGTTCACGCAGATCAGAGGTTGTGGTCGCACCCGTCTCCTCCTGACGCTTGGCCCTGAACTTCGATCTCTCCGATGTTCATCGGCCGTCATAAGATTAGTAATTATAAATATTTAGGAAATCAGTGCTTTCGCGGATTGTTTTTGAGTATTTTGCTACATCGCCGCTCGTGCCATGGAGTCGTGACGCCATGGAGACGAAGCGACCGGAGAGGCCGACAGCCGACGACGGCGGGGGCCGATGAAGATGGGCGACGTGACGGAGATTCTCGCGGGCGTTGAGCGGGGTGATCCGCAAGCGGCCGGAGACCTTCTGCCCCTGGTTTACGACGAGTTGCGCCGGCTCGCGGCGCAGAGGTTCGCGCACGAGAAGCCCGGACAGACGCTTCAGGCCACGGCGCTGGTGCATGAGGCCTATCTGCGGCTGATCGGCGCGGCCGATCCGGGTTGGGAGGGGCGTGGGCACTTCTTCGCCGCCGCGGCCGAGGCCATGCGTCGGATCATGGTCGAGCAGGCGCGGAAGCACGACAGCCTCAAGCGCGGCGGCGAGTTCCACCGCGTCGACCTGGACGCGGTTGAGCCCGCCGTCGAGGGGCCGTCGCTCGACCTGCTGGCCCTGGACGAGGCTCTCACGGCCCTGGAAGCCAAGGACGCCCGCAAGGCGAAGCTCGTCAAACTCCGCTACTTCGCCGGGATGACGCTCGACGAGGCCGCCGAAGCGCTGGGCGTCTCACCTTCGACGGCCGACAACGACTGGGCCTACGCCCGCAGTTGGCTCCGGCTGAGGATGCTCCCCGACGACATTGATAACGACTCGGGCTGAACATCGCTTTTTTTAAGGTCGAGTTGGGTCGTTTCGCCGCCGATTTCGCATTATCCTTTCGGAGGGTGTAGAAAGAGGCCGTCGGAGCCCAACCGATGAACCCGAGCCGTCTCGACGAGGAAGCGATCTTCCATGCAGCCCGGCGGATCGACGACCCCGAGGCGCGGGTTGCGTATCTGATGGAAGCCTGTGCGGACGACGCGACGCTTCGACGGCGAATCGTGCGGTTGCTGCGGGTCTACGAGAGCGACGAGAGCTTTCTGGCCGAGCCGCCCTGCGCCTTGACTCCTGCCCAATCGGCGGGCGTCGCTTCCGGCGAGGTCATCGGCCCGTACCGCCTTGTGAATGTGATCGGCGAGGGGGGGATGGGCGTCGTCTACATGGCCGAGCAGTCCGCGCCGGTCCGCCGCCAGGTCGCCCTGAAAATCGTCAAGCCGGGAATGGATACGAAGCAGGTCATCGCCCGATTCGAGATCGAGCGTCAGGCCCTGGCGATGATGGATCACCCCAACATCGCCCGAGTCTTCGACGCCGGCGCCACGGCGCAGGGGCGGCCCTACTTCGTCATGGAGCTGGTGCACGGCCTGCCGATCACCGAATATTGCGACCGCGAGCGGCTGTCCGTTCCCGAGCGGCTGGAGCTGTTCGTCCTCGTCTGCCGGGCCGTGCAGCACGCCCACCAGAAGGGGGTGATCCACCGCGACATCAAGCCGTCCAACATCCTGGTGACGCTGCAGGACGGAGTCGCGACGCCCAAGGTCATCGACTTTGGGATCGCCAAGGCCGTTGCAGGAAGCCTCACCGATAAAACGCTCTTCACCACCGCGACTCAATTCGTCGGCACGCCGATGTACATGAGCCCCGAGCAGGCCGGGCTCGCGGGCGTGGACGTCGATACGCGGAGCGACGTCTATTCCCTGGGCGTGGTGCTGTACGAACTGCTCACCGGCACGACCCCCTTCGACTCCACGACCTTCCGCGAAGCGGCCTTCGACGACCTCCGCCGCCTCATCCGCGAGGAAGAACCGCCGAAGCTGAGCACCCGCCTCGGCTCGCTGGGCGAGATGCTCACCGTGGTGTCGGCCGACCGCCAGGTCGATCCGCGTCGCCTGGATCGGACCATCCGCGGCGATCTCGACTGGATCGTGATGAAGGCGATGGAGAAGGACCGCGGGCGCCGCTACCAGACGGCCAACGACTTCGCCGCCGACGTCATGCGGTTCCTGAACGATCAGCCCGTCGACGCGTCGCCGCCGTCGACATGGTATCGGTTCACGAAGTACGCCCGCCGCAACCGCGCCGCCCTGACCACCGTATCCCTCGTCGCCGCCGCCCTCGTGCTGGGCCTCGCGGCCAGCGTTGCGACGACGGTCCGGGCGATCAAAGCCGAACAGAAGACCGCCGCCGCCCTGACTCGCGTGCGTGAAAGCCTCGCCGAGGTCGATCGCCAGCGCGACCGGGCCCGCCGCGTCGTGGACGACATGTACACGCAGGTCGCCGAGCGCTGGCTCACGCGCGAAGGCAGCCTGTCTCCGATCCAGCGCGAGTTTCTGGAAAAGGCCCTGGCGTTCTACGAGGAATTCGCTCGTGAGCAGTCCGGCGACCCTCGGGTGCGGGTTGAGGCCGCGAAGGCCGCCGAGCGCGTCGGCCAGATCCGACACCGGCTCGGCCTGCATGCGGCGGCCAAGGAAGCGATTCGCAAGACGTTGGACACCTGGCGTCGCCTTGTCGATGAACAGCCGGAACAACCCGAGCATCGCCGAGGACTCGCCCACAGCCTTTGCTCGATGGGTTCGGCGCACATGGCCATCGATGAGATCGCCGACGCCGAGCGAACCTTTCGCGAAGCCGTCGCACTTCAAAGGCCCCTGGCCGAAGCGCCGGGCCTGCCCGAGGACCACTGGGAATTGGCGATGAGCCTGCGCTCGTTGAGCCAACTGCTCTGGTTGACGGGAAGGGACGACGAGTGCGAGCAGGTCGCCCTTCAAGGCATCAGCATGCTCAATCGCCTGGTCGCCGAACATCCTGAAGACTCGAGCTACCTTCGAGGCCTGGCCCTGGCGGAGATGGATCTGGCCTCGGAGATGTGCCGCCGAGAGGAGCGGTTGGCCGATGCGGAGGTCAGAGCTCGGCGGGCGATCGATCTGTTTCGACGCCAGGTGAATGAAGATCCTTCGGATCCGTTGAATCAAGCGAATTTAGGATCCGCCTATCAATGTCTCGCCAACACCTATCGCTTCAGGCATCGGCCCAGAGAGGCCGTCGAGGAACTGCGTCTCGCCTTGCCGATCTGGGAGCGTCTGGCGGCCGACGACCCGAATCTGCATGCCGTCCGACGAAGTCTAGGCGGCACGCTGCATTTCCTTGCGGAGCAGCTCATGTGGCTCCAGCAGTATGACGAGGCGGAGCCGCTGCTGAGCCGCTCGGTCGAAGTCGTCGAGAGTCTCATCGCCGAGTTTCCCACCGTCCCCCTGTACCGGAGCGATCTGGCGGTCTGTACGTCGAAACTGGGGCGGCTGCTCGCTCAGCATGGTCGGAACGCCGAGGCCCGCGAGGCGTTCGATCAGTCGTGCGAGAACATGCGAAACCTGGTGAAGGATCACCCGGAATCGGCTTTTTATCGACGCTGCCTCGCCTCGAACTGTTACACGGCGGCGGTCGACTACGCCACATTCCAGGGGGGCGAACCGGGCGACGCCGTCCGCGCCCGCGATCTGGCCCGCGAAGCCATCCAGGTCGATTCGCGTGCAGCCGGCTTCTGGATGGGGCTCGCCCTGGCCGAGTACCGTTGCGGAGACCTCGACGCCGCTCTCACGGCGGAAACCAGGTCTCTCCAGATGCGCAAGGGGTACGCTTCGAACTACGACTGGTTGCTCCTGGCACTGATCCATCTGGAACGAGGAGACCGCCAGCAGGCTCAGGAATGGGCGTGTCGGGCCTTCAACAATCGATCGCCGGGAGATTGGCGTGCCGCCGAGCCGGATCTCAGTCGCCTCATCCGTGAGAACGAGGCGAGGCTGAGGTCGCTTCTCCCAGCCTGCACCGAGTAACCGAATCCGTCTCAGGTTCTCCTTCGTCCCGGCGCCAAGGACCGTCGGCCGACGGTCCTTGCATGCGCAAAGTCTGGTTCGATCAGAGGCACATTCTGAAGTTTTTTATTTCTTTGTCACCCCGTTAGGTCGGTCCCGCGCCGATTGCGCATTGGCCGGTGAAGAGCGAACGAAGCTCCGCTCGCTTCCCGAGACGAAGCGTTCGCACGCCTCATTTCACCGAGGAGCCGACCGATGCGCAGCCCGAACTCCCGCAGGCCCCGCTCCCTGAACCGGCGATCCCGACCCGCCCGCTCTCGCCGCACGAGCTTGGAACGGCTTGAAGCGCGTGAGTTGCTCACGGCCGTCGGCGTTCCCGACGGGCTGGTGAGCTGGTGGACGGGCGACGGCACGGCGGCCGACCTGAAAGGAGTAAACAACGCCAGCCTGATCAGCGGCGCCACCTACGCCGCGGGGAAGGTCGGGAAGGCGTTCAGCCTCGACGGCGTGAATGATCGCGTCCAACTCGCCGACTCCGACAGTTTGAAACTGACGGGCTCGATGTCGATCGAAGGCTGGATCAAGGTCGACACGTTCCCCACGAGCGGCCACGGCGAGATCTTCTTCCGCGGCGACGACCGGGGAGGGCTGGACCCGTATTCGCTCAGCGTCGAGCCGGATGGCACCTTGTGCTTCCTCGTGACGAACGCCTCGAACGCCGGAGTCACCCTCAAGTCTCCCATCGCCCTCGGTCAGTTCATCCACGTCGCCGCGACGCTCGACGACGCGACCGGTTCGATGAAGCTCTACATGAACGGGTCGCTGGCGGCGCAGATGACGACCACGATCCGGCCGTTCCGCGATCTCGACCCGGCGAGCAATCCAAGCATCGGCATCGGCAACCACGGCGGTTATCCCAGCACGCCGCACAACTTTCCGTTCGACGGGCTGATCGATGAATTGTCGGTCTACAACCGGACCCTCACCCCCGGAGAGATCCTGGGGATCTCCAGCGCCGGGGTCGATGGCAAGATCCGCGCGGCGAACTACTTCGCCGCCGATTACCCGACGGTCGTGGAAGGGCCGGCGGCGACCACGTCGCCCGTGACCTTCACGATCCGCCGCGTCGGCAGCCTTGCGGGCCAGGCCGTCGTCGACTGGACGACGGGCAACGGCACGGCGACGGCTGGGACGGACTTCGCGTCGGCGTCCGGCCAGGTCGTGTTCGCGGACGGCGAGTCGCAGAAGACCGTCCAGGTGACGGTGAACGGCGATACTGCCACCGAGGCCGATGAAACCTTCTGGCTCGTCCTTTCCACATCCACTCCCGGCTATTCGGCCGGCGGCGGCGTCGCCACGATCCTCAACGACGACGCATCGATTACCATCGCCGACGTCTCCGTCGTCGAGGGGGACACACGCTTCGGCAGCCTGGGGGCGCTCGTCCCGGCGTCGGCCAACGGCGGCCTCAACCGCTCGACGGGGATGGCCATCGGCCCGGACGGCAACCTCTACGTCGGGAGCCTGAACACGAACGAGGTCTTGCGCTACAACGCCGCCACCGGGGCCTTCATGGGCGCGTTCGTGACCGCCGGGAGCGGCGGGATGAACGGCCCGGCCGTCCAGGGCCTGATCTTCCGGCCCGACGGTAAGCTGTACGTCGCCTCGCGCAACGGCAGCAGCGTCCAGCGGTACGACGCCGCCACCGGCGCGTTTCTCGACACCTTCATCCCCACAGAAAGCGGCGGCCTGTCCGTGCCGAAAGGAATGACCTTCGGACCAGACGGAAGCCTCTACATCAGCAGCGGGACCAACCAGGTCCTTCGGTACAACGGAACGACCGGGGCGTTCATGGGCGTGTTCGTCGCGGCCGGCAGCGGTGGGTTGACGAACCCCCGGTCTCTCACGTTCGGTCCCGACGGAAGTCTGTACGTCGCCTCCGCCGACACCGATTCCGTGCTGAAGTACAACGGGACGACGGGGGCGTTCGTCGCCGCGTTCATCGCCGCGAACTCGGGCGGCCTGGACGCGCCCGGCGATCTCCTCTTCGCCAACGGCAGCCTCTACGTGGCGAGTCAGAACACTCACGAGGTCTTGCGCTACAACGCCGGGACCGGCGCGTTCATCGAGGCCTCGGTCTCGGCCGACGCCGACGGGCTCAATCTGCCGATCGGGCTCTTACTCGACTCAGGCGGGAGCCTGCTGGTCGGGGGCTTCGAGGAGATCCTCCGTTTCAGCGCCCCGTTCCCGGCCACGTTCGCGATCACCCTGAGCAACGCCAGCGCCTCGCCCGTGACGGTGAACTACGCCACGGCCAGCGGGACCGCCAGCGCCAGCGGCGACTTCACGGCCGCCTCCGGCTCGGTGACCTTCGCGCCCGGCGAGACGAAGAAGATCGTCCGCGTCCCGATCGTGAACGACGCCGTCGCCGAGTCGACCGAGACGTTCACGGTGAACCTGTCGAACGCCGTCGGCGGGACGATCGCCGACGGGCTGGGGATCGGGACCATTCTCGACGACGACGCGACCAAGTTCTACGTCGTCGACGACGGCTCCGCCAATCGGACGTACGAGTACGGCGTTCCCGGCAACTCGATCGAGAACTACACCCTCAACAGCGGCAATACGGCCCCCCGAGGCGCGGCGAGCACGGCGGCCGGGGACAAGGTGTGGGTGGTCGACGCCAACAAGATCGTCTACGTCTACAACACGAGCGGCGGATTGCTCGGCTCCTGGACGGCGGGGACGCTGGCAGTGAACGCGGCCGTCGAGGGGATCGCCACCAACGGGACCGACGTCTGGATCGTCGACGCCAAACAGGACAAGGTCTTCCGTTACACCGGAGCGGCGAGCCGCCTCTCGGGGAGCCAAACCGCCGCGAGCAGCTTCAGCCTCAACAGCGCCAACTCGAACGCCAAGGACGTCACGACCGACGGCGTGAACCTCTGGGTGGTCGACGACTCCTCGACCTACAAGGTTTTCAAATACACGGTGGCCGGGTCGCTCCTCGGAAGCTGGACGATCGCCGGCGCGGGCTCCAGTCCGACCGGGATCACCATCGACCCCTCGAACGTGAGCAACATCTGGATCGTCGACGCCGGCACCGATCACGTCTACCAGTTCGACGGCGCGGCGAGCCGGACGTCGGGGTCGCAGGCGCCTTCGACGAGCTTCGTGCTGGCGGCCGGCAACACCAACCCACAGGGGATCGCCGACCCGCCTCCGGCCGCCGGCGGCACGCCCGTCGCGAAGACCGCAGCGATCCACGATGCCGTCCTGGACGACCTGGCCGGCTCCTCCACGCCCTTCTGGACCTGGGCCGACGCCCAGCCGCAGACGATCGCCGTCGCGGACGTCCTCTCGACTCGCAAGAAGCCGCGGGCCGGCCTCGTCGGCTGACATCGGACATGTTGATTCGTCGGAACGAGCGAACCGTCCGGGGCGAGTCGCGCCCCCCCGGGCGGTTTCTTCGTTTCGAATCGGCGACGACAGACCCTTACCGGCTTCTGAATCACTGAGAATCATAAATGCCTGCAGAGCGGATATCTTAGCATCGCCATTCGGATTATTTTGTTTCATTATTGTCGCCTTGTGGGGAGGGTATGACGATGCTCGGCGACGAGGGGGAGGAGTTCGGGGACTGAGCTTCGCGATTTTTTGGAAGCGGGTTGGGTCGTTTCGCCGCCGATTTCGCATGGTCTTCCCGGAGGGTGTCGAAGCTGCCGTCGGAGTCCGGTCGATGAACACGAGCCATCCCGACGAGGAGGGGATCTTTCATACGGCCCGAGGGATCGGCGACCCCGAGGCGCGGGCCGCATATCTCGCGGACGCCTGCGCGGGCGACGCGGCGTTGCGACGCCGGGTCGGGAGGTTGCTGCGGGTCCACGAGCAGGACGGGAGCTTTCTGGCCGAACCCGTCTGTGCAGCTCGCCTGGAACGCTCGGCCGCGGGAGAGGGGCCCGGCGACCTCATCGGCCCGTATCGACTGGTCGAGCCGATCGGCGAGGGGGGGATGGGGGTCGTGTACTCGGCCGAGCAGTCCGATCCGATCCGCCGCCTGGTCGCCCTGAAGGTGGTCAAGCCGGGGATGGACACCCGCCAGGTCATCGCCCGATTCGAGATCGAGCGTCAGGCCCTGGCGATGATGGATCACCCCAACATCGCCCGAGTCTTCGACGCCGGCGCCACGGCGCAGGGGCGGCCCTACTTCGTCATGGAGTTGGTCCCCGGCCCGCCGATCACGGAATACTGCGACCGGGAGCGGCTCACCATCCCAGAGCGGCTGGAGCTGTTCGTGCTGGTCTGCCGGGCCGTGCAGCATGCCCACCAGAAGGGGGTGATCCACCGCGACCTGAAACCCTCCAACATTTTGGTGAAGCTGCACGACGGAGTCGCGACGCCCAAGGTCATCGACTTTGGGATCGCCAAGGCCGTCGAGGCGAGTCTCACCGGCAGGACGGTCTACACCACCACCGCCGCGCAGTTCGTCGGCACGCCGATGTACATGAGCCCCGAGCAGGCCGGGCTCTCGGGCGTGGACGTCGATACGCGGAGCGACGTCTATTCCCTGGGCGTGGTGCTGTACGAACTGCTCACCGGCACGACCCCCTTCGACGCCACGACCTTCCGCGAAGCGGCCTTCGACGAACTCCGCCGCCTCAT
Source organism: Paludisphaera rhizosphaerae (assembly GCF_011065895.1). Classification (NCBI taxonomy): domain Bacteria; kingdom Pseudomonadati; phylum Planctomycetota; class Planctomycetia; order Isosphaerales; family Isosphaeraceae; genus Paludisphaera; species Paludisphaera rhizosphaerae. Next base: position 215,135 of record NZ_JAALCR010000005.1, read on the forward strand.
CCGCGAAGACGACCCGCCGAAGCCGAGCACCCGCCTCGGCTCGCTGGGCGAGACCCTCACATCCGTCTCAGCCGATCGCCGGACCGAAGCCCGCCGCCTGGATCGGACCATCCGCGGCGATCTCGACTGGATGGTGATGAAGGCGCTGGAGAAGGATCGCCGACGTCGCTACCAGACGGCCAACGACTTCGCCCGCGACGTCATGAAGTTCCTGAACGACGAGCCTGTCGACGCGCGCCCGCCATCGGCGTGGTATCAGTTCACGAAGTACGCCCGCCGGAACCGACCGACGTTGATCACAGCCGCTCTGGTGGGACTGGCGCTGGTCGCCGGCACCGTCGGGAGCGCCTGGCAGGCGGTCCGAGCGACGAGAGCCGAGCGCAGCGCCCAGGAACACCAACGGCGGTCCGAGAGGCACTTCTATGCGTTCAACCTGCGCCAGGTCCAGGAGATCATTGAACAGGGAGAGGTCGAGAGGGCCCAGGAAAGACTCGCTTCTTTGCGAGACGAGTTGGGCGAGCGAAAGACGAGCGACTTCGGGTGGCGTTACCTCCACCTGCTCGCCGCCCGTGCGGTCGAGACTTTCGTGAAACATCCGGCCGACATCGGCCCGATAAGGATCTCGCCCGACGGACGGCTTCTCGCATCGGGCGATCTGCGGGGGATGATCCGCTTGACGGATCTGACGTCGGGACGGGTTCTCAACACGATCGACGGCAAGTCGGGTTTCGTGAGGGATCTGTCGTTCTCCCCTGACAGTCGCTATCTGCTCGCGGACGTCGAGACCGTCGAGTCGCCGAATCGCGTCGAGACCGTGATCTGGGAGATATCGACCGGGAATCGCGTCGGGAGCGTCGGCCCTTACGATGTCACGTGGATGTGGCCATCTGCGTTCTCATCGTCGGGCCGTCGGCTGGCCCTGGTCTCGCGAGCGACCGAAGAGGGCCCGGTTACGGCAACGCTTTTCGACTTCGCGTCGCGACCTGCCCGGCCGGTCCTTCTCAACGAGCTTCGGTTCCAGTTCATAGGTCGCATCGCCCTCGATCACGCAACAGTCGGGTCGCAGCCTTACGACAGCTCGTTCACAGTCTTCGACACCGAGACGTTTCAACGCCGCTGGACCCTGTCGGCTGAAGCCCGCGATCATGGCAGCCCCGTACTCTCGGAGGACGGCCGGCGAATCGGCCTTGAGAACGACCAATATATCGTGATCCGAGATACCGCGACGGGTGAAGAGCAGAGTCGAGTGGTGCGCGGCGAGGGGTCGCGGCTCATCGAGATCTACGCGCTCAGCCGCGACGGAGGAATGCTCCTGGCCCGGTCGGAGCCTCCCCTGAGCCTGTCCTTGATCAACCTGAAGGACGAGCCGCCGCAACCACGGCGCGAGATCCCGCTGGAGAATCCCGAACGCTATCAAAGAGCCCTGGCCTTTTTCTCGCCGGATGCCTCGAAGGTCGCCGTGACGCCCCTCGACGGTAGAAACGAGCCCGGGCCGGTCACGGTCTGGGAATCGGCCACGGGGCGTCATTTGGCGACGTACCCGGGCCAGGCGCGGGTGCTCTCCGAAGTTTTCTCCCCGGATGGAGAATCGCTGTTCCTGAAGTGCGACGATGTGGTGTGGCGATGGTGGTTCGGGCGGGCGCGGTACGTCGCGCCGGAGCGGCTCGACGGTCACCGGGACGAAGCGTGGGCGCTCGCTTTCTCGCCCCAGGGCCGCGTCCTGGCTTCCGGCAGCGACGATACCGAGAACGACGACACGATCAAGCTCTGGGATCCGGCGACAGGGCGGCTCCTCAAGAGTTGGCGCGCCGATCCCGGCACGGTCTCGGCCCTCGCCTTCTCGCCAGACGGCCGCGTCCTCGCCTCTGCGAGCCTCGACCCCTCGAAGAACCTCCGCCTCTGGGACGTCGAGAACGGCCTCCTGCGCCGTGCCCTGATCGGCCACACCGATAAGGTCCGCTCGGTCGCCTTCTCACCGGACGGCCGCATCCTCGCGTCGGCCGGGGCCGACCGTACGATCCGGCTCTGGGAAGCCGCGACCGGTCGTCCGCTGGCCTCGCTCTCAGGGCACGCCAACGTCATTCGCAAGGTGGTCTTCAGCCCGGACGGCCGAACTCTCGCCTCGGCTTGCAACGACAGGACCGTGCGTCTGTGGAACGTCGCCTCAGCCCGGGAGACGCGGACGTCCCACGGTCTCGAGAAGTATGCGGCCGTCGCCTTCGCCCCTGATGGTTCGACGCTCGCCGCGGCCGACGAAGGGGGCGACATCGCCGTTTGGGACGTGGCCACGGGTGACCGCCAACGCGTGATTCACTGCGAGTCGACCCGGCTCATGACCCTGGCCTATTCACCCGACGGACAAACCCTGGCCGCGGCGGGCATGGGCCGATCGATTCGCGTCTGGGACGTCCTCACCGGCCAGGAACTTCTGACTCTCCGAGGCCATGCCGCCCAGATCAACGATCTGGCGTTCGAGCCCAACGGCAACGTCCTCGCCTCGTGCAGCCACAACGGCGAGGTCAGGCTCTGGCGTGCGAATCAACGACTTGCCGGCGCCGTCGAACCCTCGTCCAGCCGGCCCTAACCCTGTTCGATCGGAAGCGTTTTTCAGATTCCTTTCTCATCCCGCTGGGCCGCAGCCGCCCCGATTTCGCATTGGCCGGTGAAGAGCGAACGAAGCTCCGCTGACGTAAGTTCTCCCCCTGGTTGTCGTGGGTCTGTGATGCGAGGCCGACGCACGTCTCTCTTCTCCCTCTCATCGTGTCAATTGAACACACGCCTCCGCATCGGTCACTCCCCCGGCTGAATCATCAGGCCGGCGACCTTGCCCGCCTTGTCGAGGACGAACGACGCCCGGACAGTCTCGTTCGCGAAGGCCGCTCGGTAGCGCAGGCGGAGAGTCTCGCCGACCTCTTTGCGCTCGACGAGTTGGAAAGCCTTCAAGGCGCCGAAGTCGGGGAGCTTGCCGGCGGTCTCCTTGATGCGGGGGACGAGAGCCGTCTTGGCGGCTTCGGCGAAGAGATCGGGATCGGCCTCGCCTTTGACGGCGGCCTCGAGGACGCCGCGGAGTCGCTTGGTGGCGGCCTCATCGGCGTCGGCGATCGGTTCCAGCGGCTTCTCGACGAGCGCCGGGACGACCAGGCCAGCGATCTTGCGGGCCATCTCGCCGGCGTGGCCCCCTTCGAGGTTGGTCAGAACGATGATGGTCAGCCGGTCGTCGAGGAATCGGGCGATCTCGGTGGAGAAGCCCGGGATGCCGCCGCCGTGGGCGACCTCGCGATGGCCGGCGACCTTCGTCACCCCCCAGCCGAATCCGTAGGAGGCTTCGCCCTCCTTGAGCGGGGTCGGCTTCCACATCTTCTCCAGGGTCGGGCCGTCGAGGATCTTGCCGCCGGCCAGGGCGGCGTCCCATTTCACGAGATCGGCGACGGTCGAAACCAACGCCCCGGCGGAGAACGGCTGAGTCGGGCTGACGTACTCGCCGTTCTTCAACTCCTTACCGTCCCATTCGTACCCCTGCGCCCGGCCTGGAATCACGGCGCGAAGGTCGTTGACGCGAGTTTTGGTCATGCCCAGAGGCCGGAAGATCCGCTCGGCCAGGAATTCGCCGAATGGCTTGCCGGACGCCTGTTCCACGATCATGCCCAGCAGGAAGTAGCCCGTGTTGCTGTATTGCCACTTCTCGCCCGAGGGGAACTCCAGAGGCTCCTTCGCCACCAGGTCGAGGATCTCGCGAGGGGCGAAATCCTTCCGCGTCATCTTGTCGAAATCCTTGACGGACGTGTAACTCTTGATGCCCGACGTGTGGGTGAGAAGCTGACGGACGGTGACGTCCTTCCAGGCTGCGGGAAGGTCCTTAAGCCGGTCCGAAATCTTGTCGTCGAGCTTCAGCTTGCCGTCGCCGACCAGCAGCATGACGGCCGTCGCCGTGAACGTCTTGGTCACCGAGGCGAGCTGATAGACCGTCTGATCCGTGGCCGGGACGCCCAGCTCGACGTTCGCCAGCCCGTACCCCTTCGACAGCAACACCTTGCCGTCCTTCACGACCGCCACCGAAGCCCCCGGCACGTGCCGCTTGGCCATCGCCTCGCGCATATACGCGTCGACGCTCTCGACGACCGATACGGATGGCGCAGGAGTCTGGGCTCCCGCCGACGAGACGACCGAAGCCAACGCGAAAGCGAGGAGAACCGGGGCAATCGTCCGCCTGTTCATGGCATCCATCCTGATCGAAGTGAGCCGAGGGGTCGTCGCGATCAACACCCGGGGTATTCGATCGGGAAGGGCCAAGTATTGGAAGGGGGGGCGTGCATCTTGTCTACTCGGGCTGGCGGACACCTCGCTCCAGTTCGTCCTGCTTGGCCTTCTCACGGTCCAACTCGGCTCGCCTGGAGTTCTCCTCATCGCGAGCCTTCGCGAGGTTGCTCCTGAGCGATTCGCCCCCATCGATCACGAAGATCTCCAGGATCTTTCGCTTACTTTCGGCCACCTCCCGCGCAAGCTGGGCTTTATGGAGGTTCAGATCCGCGGAGAGCTTCTGGTCCTGGGAGATGTACTTCTTCTCGAACATCTTCTTGGCCCATTCGGCGCGATCAGCGGTCCGTGCGAGGTCGTCCTCGGCAAGTTTGATCTCGCCTTCGACGGTGGCTCTATCGAGCTTGTTCTCCGTGCTGACTCCGAATTCCTCCAGGCTGATCTCAGCGAGAACCCGGTTCTGCCGGGCGATCTCGTAACGGGCCTCGGCCTTGCGCACGGCAAAACGTTGGGCGACGAGGTCTTTCCGGGAAGACGGAGTTTGACGGGAAGGCTCGGGACGGATGGTCGTCTTGACCTGACCCTCGCCAGCCCCGGCTGCTTCCTGGCTCCCCCGGACGTACGAGCCGGCACTTCCGGCGGCCAAACCGACGAGGACCACGGCGGCGGCGAGGGATCGAATCTTGATCCAGAACATGGTGCGAAGAACTCCCTGAGCGAGCGACAAAACGTGCGGCGAGACCCCGAGCCCCGTCGCCAGGCCGACCGAGGTTGGCAGGGTCGAGGCGACAGCCCGGCCCATCGTGTCGACGGCCGCCGCGGCGACGGCCAGCCCCACGCCCCGGCGAGTCAGGCGGTCGCGGACCATCCGCCGGCCACGCGCCTGGCGGCTCTTGACGGTCCCCACCGGCCAGCCCAGCAGCCGAGCCGTCTCGGAGTGGGTGCGCCCCTCCAGGTCGCAGAGGACCACCGCCGCGCGATACCGCTCCGGCAGTCGGGCCAGTTCCTCGTGAATCGCGGCGTCGCGGTCGAGGTCCACCGAGACGGCCGGCTCCATATCGCGGCCAGCGAGCCGAAGTTCGTTACGACGGCGTCGGATGGCTGTCGCTCGGAGGCCGGACGCGGTTTGCCAGGCGACGCGATGCAGCCAGGGCCCAATCGATCCCCTCACCCGCAGCGTCCCCGCCTTCCGGGCCAGGACCAGGAAGGCCGCCTGCGAAGCGTCCTCCGCCTCGTGCTCGTTCCGGAGGACCGCGAAACAAGCCCGGCGGACCATCGCCCCGTGTCGCTCCACCAGCACCGCGAAAGCCAACTCCGACGCCTCGTCCGACCCGGTCGAATACCGTTCCAGCAGTTGGCCGTCGGTCAGGTCGCCCACAACGCCCAACAGGTGAAGCGTCTGAAACGGCTGGGCTCGCCCTTCGTTGCGTCTTCCCACTGCCATGACGCCCCCTCCCCCACCCTTCGCCCGGCCGACTCGCCAGATTCCTCACAAGATAATGGCGCGAGCCCGTCGATCGGTTCCAGAAACTCAAGGACTCGAGATTTATCAAGCATGCAAGGACACCGAGTTCGATCGGCCTTCGAGTATGGCGGGGGATCTGGTAGAATTCCCGGATTGGACGGAATCCGAGCCTGGACGCCGAGGAAGAGCGTCGGCGGGGGTGGCCCGATGGGTGCACTCCGGCCGATAGATATCGCGAGGGGGGCGGAACGCCGCGCGCCTCTCGTCCGGTCGGTACGGCTCGGCGGCCAAGTCACGGCGACGGTCTGGGGAATCCCTGCGAGGTTCGGCCTTGGAAGATCAGAAAGCCCGCCCCAAAATCGTGATCGCCGACGACAACGCCCAGAACGTGGAGCTGCTGGAAGCGTATCTGTCGGACGTCGACTGCGACCTCCGCACGGCCCGCGACGGCGAGGAGGCCATCCAGGTCGTCCAGGAGTTCAAGCCCGATCTCCTGCTGCTCGACGTCATGATGCCCCGGCTCTCCGGCTTCGAGGTCTCCCGCAAGCTCCGCTCCAACCCCGAGACCAAGGACATCCTCATCCTGATGGTCACGGCGCTCAACGAGGCGTCCGACTTCGAGCGCGGGGTGCAGGCCGGCACCGACGACTTCCTGACCAAGCCCGTCAACAAGGTCGAGCTGCTCTGCCGGATCCGCAGCCTCCTGCGCGTCCGCCATCTGGAGAACCAGCTCGAACGGACGCTGGCCTATCTCTCCGAGTTCGAGGCCGCCAGCCGGGCGACCGAAGGGTCATGACCACGCCCTCGGCTCGGGTCGTCCTGAAGCCGAAGCGCGCCCGCCCCCTGTTCGCCGGCCACCCCTGGGTCTTCGCCCAGTCCATCGCTCGCGTCGAAGGCTCGCCGGAGCCCGGCGACGAGGTCGAGGTCGTCAGCCATGAAGGGGCGACCGTCGGCCGAGGCCTGTTTAATCCGTCGAGCGCCATCAGGGCCCGGCTCTATCGCTGGGACGGCGGGCCGCTCGACGACGCCTTCTGGAAGGCCCGGCTTGAAACCGCCGTCCAGCTCCGCCGCGACGTCCTCGGGCTCGACGCCCGGAACTCGGCCTACCGGCTCGTCTTCAGCGAGGGCGACGGCCTCTCCGGGCTGACCGTCGACCGCTACGGTTCTTGCCTTGTCGCCCTCTTCTCAAGCCTCGCCCTGCACAGACGTCGGGACGCGATCCTGGACGCCCTCCGCGAACTGACCGGCGCCGAGGGGATCATCGCCCGGCCCGACCGCGCGGTGGCCAAGGAGGAAGGGCTCGACGTCGGCGACGTACGGATCGTCGGGACGATCCCGGAGGACCTGACGGTCTTCGAGAATGGGCTGTCCTACAAGGTCGACGTTCTCCAGGGCCAGAAGACGGGATTCTACTGCGACCAGCGTGAGAACCGCGAGGCCGTCGCCCGTTACTGTCTCGGCAAGCGGGTGCTCGACCTCTTCTGCTTCACCGGAGGGTTCGCACTCAACGCGGCGAAGGCCGGCGCGGCGTCCGTGCGGGCCGTCGACTCCTCGGCCCCCGCGCTGGCGACGGCCCGGGAGAACGCTCGCATCAACGAAGTCGCGAACGTTGAATTCGAGCAGGGGGACGTCCCCAAGATCCTCGAACGGCTGAAGGCGGCCGGCGAGCGGTTCGACGTGGTGATCTGCGACCCGCCCAAGTACGCCGGCCACGCCCGCGACCTCGCCCCCGCGCTGGGCGCCTACGCCCGACTCAACCACGCCGCCGTCGACGTGCTGTCCCCCGGCGGAATCCTGGCGACCTGCTCATGCTCGGGCCTGGTCGATCGGGCGACCTTCCGCGACGTCCTGGCGAACGTCGCCGAGCACTCGCGCCGGCCGGTTCAGATCCTCGAACAGCGCGGCCAGGGGCCCGACCACCCCGTCTCGGCCCCCTGCCCCGAGACCGACTACCTGAAGTGCCTCATCGCGCGGGTCGGCTGAGCGGCGAGCGGGCCGAACCGCTCGTGCGGCGGCCGATTCTTGCGCTGCTTCTTCAGGAGTTCGATCAACCCGTCGCGCTTCCCCCGGACCAGGTCGTATCGCTCGACCTTGCCCCGAGGCCCTTCGACAAGGGCTTCGCCGCAGCCGAAGCATAGGAGGACGCGAAAGGTCTCGCCGCCGGACGACCACTCGACGGCGTAGTCGGGATGGAAGCCGCCGCACTTCTTCTCGCCCGTGAACTCGTCGAAGAGGCCGCCGTCCTCCAGCATGGTACGCAGCGACTTGAGGTCGTCGCCGCTCAGGGTGAGAGGCGTCTGATAGAACGGGTATCCGGCCAACTGGATCGTCTTCGCGGAGGAGACCTCGGCCCGATAAGCGTCTTCCTCGTACATCTGGTGCGGGAGCCCCTCGTAGATAACGAGCCGTTCGGCCTGCGGGAGCGTCTCGCCGAGGCTCGGCCGCCTGGGACGCAGGAGGAGGAAGATCCCCGGCGCGATGGCCACGATCGTCGCGACCAGGATCAGGCGGCGTTTTCGACGATCCATGGCGGACAGCCCCTCAGGATTCGATCTTGCGGCTGATGGGGAGGACGATGCGGAAGCAGGTCCCCTCGCCGGGGGTGGATTCGACCTCGATGCGACCGCCATGGTCGAGGACGATGCCGTGGCTGATCGAGAGCCCCAGGCCGGTCCCCTCGCCGGCGGACTTCGTGGTGAAGAAGGGGTCGAAGATCTGGGCGAGGACGTCCGGGGACATCCCACAACCGTTGTCGCGGATCTCGAGCCGGACGTCGTCTCCCTTGACCACTCCGTCGATGGCGATGACGCCGTCGGCTCGCTGGGCGGCATCGATGGCCTGCATGGCGTTGACCAACAGGTTGAGGAAGACCTGATTGAGCTGCGCGGCCGAGGCGGCGACCGGCGGCAGGCATGCCGAGTGGTCCTCGACCCTGATCCCCCGGCGATCAAGTCGGCCCCGGATCATCTCAAGCGCGGCGGCGATGGACTCGTGGAGATCCACGGAACCGGGCCCCGCTGAGCCTCGATCGCCCCGGGCGAAACCGCGGAGGTTGTGGACGATGTCGGCGACCCGGCGGACCCCTTGACGGGTGCTGTCGAGGACCTTGCCGAGGTTCTCCTTGACGTAGGTCAGGTCATACTCCTCGTCGAGTCGGCGGATCTCGGCGGCAAGCTCCGGCCGCTCGGCTTCAATCACGTCGGAACAGGACTCGAAATCGGCCAGGACCTCGAGCAGGGCGCGGGCGTCTCGGTCAAGCACGGCGAGGTTGCTGGCAACGTACGCCAGCGGATTGTTGATCTCGTGCGCGACGCTGGCCGAGAGCATCCCCAGCGAGGCCAGCTTCTCCGACTGAACGACGCGCGAATGCATCTGGCAGCGGTCCTGGAACTGGCCGATCTGGGCGCCGAGGATGCCCGTCATGTCGAGCAGGTCGGGATCCTCGACCCTCGCCGCTGCGCTGAAGAAGCCGAGGACGCCGATACAGTCGCCTCGGAGCATCACTGGTGCGCCGAAGGCCGAACGGAACCCGCCGTCGACCAGCATGCGGCAGAGCTCGCAGCCGCCTTCGCCCTGGTCGGTCGAGGCGAGGTCGGCGATCCAGGCGGCCTTGCGATCGGCCCAGACTCGACCGGCGATCGACTCGCCGGAGCGGAACGTGCGGTCGCGGATCGCGTCGTTAAGACCGTCGCCGACCGCCTTGGGGTCGCGCCAGAAGGTCAGACAGCGGGCCTGACCGGAAGCCGAGTCGATCCGCCAGAGGACGGCCAGCTCCCACTCCAGTTGCTCGGCCATCGCGCGGAGGATTCGGGGAGCGGCCTCGGCGACCGATTCGGACTCCGCCAGGACGCGAGCGGCGGTGTACTCGACGGTCAGCCGCAACTCGCCGCGCTTGCGGGCGGTGATCTCCTGGAAGACGACCAGGCCGCCGCGGGTCACGCCCAGTTCGTCCACCAGTGGCCGGGCGTCGACGCTCAGGCAACGGCCCTCCTGGATGCTCGGTCGGCCGAGCATCATCTCGACCTGGTCGACCGGCTCGCCTCGGATCGCTCGCCGCAACGGCAGGTCGTCCACGCGATAGGGCTCTCGGGCGCCGATCGGGTAGACGCGGGAAGCCGTGGCCCAGACCACCTCTGTGCCGGCGTCCGCCGGCAGATCGAGGATCCGCCGCGCCGCCGGGTTCATGACCATGAGCTCAAAGTCACCGTCGGAGACGATGACCCCTTCGCCCATGCAGTCGAGGACCGACCGCAGGATCTGAGCCTGTTCGCGGAAGGCCGCCTCCGATCGCGCCAGCTCCTCGGCGCGGTGGTCGAGCGATTCGTTGAGCCGACGGACCTCGGCGATCTGCTGAAACCGGCCGAGCGTCCTGCCGGCGTGGCTGGCCAGCGTCTCCAGGGGCCGAAGGTCGACCTGAGCCGGGTCGAGGGGCTCGCGAACGGCGACTTGAAGCGTCCCCAGCACCTCGTCGCCGCTGGCCAGCGGCAGGACGATCTGCCCTCGCAGTTCGGCGCGGGCGACCGCCTCGTGATCGCAGGCTGGGTCGACGGTGGAATCGGGAACGATCTCGACGTTCCCATCTCGCACGACCCGGGCGAGGATGTCGTCGCCGTTGAGAGGACGGATGGTCTCGGCGACGATCTCGCCCATCGCTCCGCCGCCGCGGACGCCCCGGACCACGCCGGCTTCGCGGTCCACCAGCGAGATCATCGCCAGTTCATATCCCAACCGCGAGCAGAAGGCCAGCACCGAGTCGAACGTACGGTCAAGCGTCTGCGAATCGGCCTGCGAGGTCGAGATCCGGAAGAAGGCGTCGAGCAGGTCGCGAACCTCTTCCAGGTCGCGTGTGCGCTCGTGGATCCGCCCCTCGAGGTCAGCGTGCGACCGCGCGAGTTGGCCGGTCATCCGGGCGAAGCTCGACTCCAGGACGCCGATCTCGTCGTTGGAAGTCACGGCGATCGGCGTATTGAGTCGACCGTCGGCGACGGCCTCGGCCGCCTCCGCCAGCCGCTTGATGGGTCGAGCCTGCTGGCGGGCCAGGAAGTAGGCGGCGGCCAGACCCGCCAGCAGGATCGTGCTCCCGATGGCCGTCAGCAGCCGTCGCAGCCGACGCACCGGGGCGTAGGCCTCGCCGGCGTCGATCTTCACCACCACGCCCCAGTCGGCGTACCCCAACGGCCGATACGCGGCCAGAACCTCGCGACCGAAACGGTCGAGCGCCCGCACCAGACCGGTGTGACCCGCGACGGCTTCTCGAATTCCAGCCGTTTTCTCGACGGGGAACTGCCTGAGTTCGGGGTTCTGACGCGGCGGGAAGAGAAGCTGAACGACGTCCCCTTCGCGTCGGCCGATCAGCACTTCCCCCGTCTGTCCCAACCAACGAGGATCGGCGAGTTGGGCGTCGATCCGACTCAGGTCGACCAGCGCGAAGAGCCGACCCATCAGCGTCCCCGACCGGCTGAGAACGTCGGCCGCAAACACGGCCGCGCGTGAATCTCCGTTCTCGACCGGGACCGCCGTCCGAGGAGTGCCGCCGGTCCGCGGCTCGCGCAAGCCCTGGGGGATCGCGGCGACGTCCTGCTCCTCTCCGCTGACCGCCAGGGTCTCGCCGTCGAGCGCCTCCAGACGGAGGGCCTGGAATTCCCTCGAACTCTCGCGGACGTCGTCGAGCGCTCCTTGAAGGTCGATCGCCGGGCCGTCGCCGTACGCTGAGGCCCGCGACCGCGAGTCGAGCAGGATCCGCAACCGAGTCCGATTGGCCGCCTGAACCACCCGGTCGCCTTCCCGACGCAAGCCCGCCAGCAAGAGCGACTGACGGTCGTCGGCGATCGCCGACAGCCGCGCGTCGATCTGCTCCGTGATCATGTCGCCGACGTACAGGTAGCCGGCCGTCGTCAGGGCCGTCGAGGTCAAGGCCAAGAGGAACCCGACGAACAACGCCTGCTTCGCCACGATCGATCGTTTCGGGCCTGCGGACGCAGCCGACTCCGCCACAGCCGGCTGCGGCGAGTCGTCTCGACCCGGAGGGGCGTCGATCGTCATGGCGGTCATCCGGAACTCCTCCCCGCCGCCCGTCTCGACGGTTAGTCGAGCAAGGTCGGGAACTCGGTCACTCGCAGGTCGGTGCAGCCGTACGGAACGAGCCTAAGGGTCTCCAGCGGCGCGGCGCTCTTCGCTGGGCTCGGCGGCGGCGGGGCAGCGGCTCCCCGTTCCATCTCCCAGCTTTCCACGCGACGCCCTCGGACCTCGGCGGCGATCCTAACTCCCTCCGCAGAAAACGCCGGAGCCCCGGCCGTCGGCTGCACCTCTCGGAAGTTCACGAAGTCCTCGATCCTCTCCGGCGACAGCTCCAACGCGTAGTTCCAAGGGGCCGTCGGCCGGACTTCCCAATCAGCGAACCTTGGGCCATCATTAAGTTTCTTCCATTTTGCGGCAATCGGCAGCGCGAACACCAGCGGGCCGCGGACGATCGCCGTCGAATCGTTGTATCCGCGGTACGCCTGAACCAGGGCCGGCAGTTCCAGTCGGATCGACTTCGTCCCGCTCCACTCGGCGTCAAGGGTCCGATAAGCGGCCGTCCGCTCGTCGCGGGCCACCCCCGCCGCGTCGCCGACTCGCAGCCGACGCTCGCCCAGCGAGAACGGCACGTCCGACGCCGTGATCGACGGCGTCCGCGACCACTCCGGCACCCGCAGCTCCAGTGGGAACCGCATCGGCTCGGGGACCGTGACCACGATCTCGACGGCGTCGCGGAACGGGTACTCGGTCTTCACCTCCAGCCGCACGGGTTTGCCCTGAAGCTGGGTCTCGACGACGCAGGGCGCGTAGGCGGCGACGGCCAGTCCACCCTTCGGGGTCTTCATCCAGAGGTTCGTCGCCAGCTTGGGCCAGCCCTGGTGGAAGTTCGCCGTGCAACAGCCGAAGTTCGGCTCCAGTCCAAAGAGGTTCGAGTCCGGTCCGTTGGTCGCGTAAGGGTGCTCCCCCTCGCGGACGCAGACGACCTGGTTGGCCTGCTGGTCGTACTGGTGCGCTGTCATGTCCTTCTTGAACGTGGCCGGCAGCGCGTTGTAAGAGATCCGTTCCAGGCGGTCGCCCAGGCGGGCGTCGCCGAGGATCTCGATCGCGGCCTCGAGCGAGTACATCGCCTCGACGACCGTGCAAAGCTCGGTCCCCTGCGAGGGGCTCCGGCCGGCGACGTGCTCGTCGCAGGTGAACATGCCCGTCGCCTGGCCGTGGCAGCGGTCGAGCACGCCGAGCATCGAGGCCAGCGCGTCGCGGTCGCCGGCCTCGCCCGAGAGCCTCGCCCGGACGGGGCCGAACTTCCAGCCCATCGCCGTGTTGACCCCGTGGCTGAGCATCCCAAAGCCGTTCGTGGCTCGATCGGTCAGCTTGTAGTCCTCGAACTGCGCCCGCCAATCATGGGCCTGCGTGAAGACCTTCCGAGCGGCGACGACCAACTCAGGGTCATGGGTCCGGTCATACAGAGCGTAGAGCGCCAGTGCGTAGTCAGCGGCGCGGACCTTCGCCCACTCGTAGAGGGGCGTTCGGTCAATCACCTGGTCGATCTTCTTCGAGCATCGCACCAGTGCGGGGATGATCCGGGGATCGCCGGTCGCCTGCTCGTACTGGAGGAACGCCTTGTAGAGCGGGAAGAGAGGCCAGACGTCATAGGCGGCGTGCTTCTGCGAGTCGCCGATGGGGCCGAGCCAGCCGTCGGGCTGCTGGTGGTCGAGGATGTAGTCGACGTACCGCTTCGCCTTGGCCTTGAGCGCCAAGTCGTCCAGCAGGTAGGCCAACGGAATGATGCCGTCGAGCCAGTACGGCACGCGCTCCCAGCCTTCGGCCTTGCCGCCGATCCAGGCGGAGTCCTTGATGTCGGGCCAGTATTCGTCGAGGCTGCCGCCGAGCCCCTTCGCCTGGGTCTCTAACTGGACCTTCAGCCATCCCGAGGGCTTGATCGCCCCCACGGGCAGAGGCTCCAACGCGGCGGGCTTCAGGGAGGGCTCGGCGGCGAGCGCGATCGACGCGAGCCCAAAGCCCAGCGCGACGGCCCCGGCGAATCGGATACCACGACATTTCATGGCGCGAACGTCCTTCGATGCAAGGCGAGGAGAGGCAAGGCTTCGAGGGTCCTTCCATTTTAGCCCGACATCCGTCGTCGGACCATAATGGTGCGGTCCCTTCCATCAGTCGAGGAGCGACGGATGCGCCGCCAGCAAGGCCGCCAGCCGCTCCATGGGGAGGCCGACGACGTTGGAGAAACTCCCCCGCGCCACCGAGACGAACGGGTCCTCGTCCTGCACGCCGTAAGCGCCTGACTTCCCTTCCCACCGCTCAGAGTCGAGATAGGCGAGGCGTTCGGCGTCGGTGAGCGCGCGGAATCGAACCACGCTGATCTCGACCGCGCCGATCCACTCCTCGCGATCACCCCGATGCAGGCAGAGCCCGGTGATGACGTCGGCGTCGCCCCCCTCCTGAAGCCGGATCATCCGCTCGGCGTCGGCGCGGTCGACGGGCTTGTTGAGGATCTCGCCCTCGACGGCGCAGACGGTGTCGGCCGCCAGGATCAGGCCACTCCCTCGCCGCGAGGCCACCGCGCGAGCCTTCCGCCAGGCCAACCCCGCCGCGTATTCGGACGGGCTCACGCCCGCCTCGGGCCCCGGCTCCTCCACGTCCGAGGGATCGACCTCGAACTCATACCCGGCCTCCTCCAGAAGCTGCCGCCGTCTGGGCGAGGCGCTCGCCAGGATCAATCGAGGCTTCGGCACGCGTCACTCCTCCTCGGTCGCAAAATATCGCAGCCACCAGAATATTCCGAGAACGCCGTCGAAGAATAGCTTGACGGCTCAGACGTGTTGTCTTACCATCCCCTTCAGACAAAACGTCTGAGGGGAGGAGGCCGGTGAGATGAAACGGAGCGAGGTGGACGTGACGGAGGCCGAGCTGGCCTTGCTGACGGCGCTCTGGGACCACGGTCCCGCGCCGATCCGGCGGCTGGCGGAGCGGGTGTACGGCGAGGGGGGATCCTCGACGTACGCCACGGTGCAGAAGCTCCTGGAGCGGCTGGAGCAGAAAGGGTGCGTTTCGCGGGACCGCCGCGAGGCGGTCCACGTCTTCGCCGCGGCCGTGGGGCGTGACGAGTTGATCGGCCGACGCCTGCGGGCGGTGGCCGACGCCCTTTGCGGGGGCTCGTTCACGCCGCTGTTGACCCATCTGGTCGAGGGGGACGGTCTCTCCCCGGCCGAGCGCGACGAGTTGCGGTCGCTCATCGACCGGCTCGACCGCGGCAAGAAGCGACGCCCGGGCGCCTGAAACACGTCGAGAGGAGCTTCGCCATGGAAGAGTTGATGCGATCCGCCTTGACCAACGCCCTGGCCGCATCCGCCCTCGCCGCGGTCGCCGCTGGGCTGGCCCTGATCCTGTCGCGACGGCCCGCGATCGTCCATTGCATCTGGGTCGTCGTCCTGCTGAAGCTGGTCACGCCGCCGATGTTCGAGTTCTCAGTGGCTCGCTTCCTCCCGGAGCCCGAGCCGACCCCTGAACTCGTCACGATCGCCGTGGAAGACCTGGAAGGGATCGACTGGGAGGCGTTCGAGGCTTGCGAGCCGGTCGAGGTCGTCGAGGAAGCCGCAGTCCAGCCCGCCTGGGAGATCGATCCGACGCTGATCTGGAAGGGCCTGGGCATCGTGTGGCTGGCGGGCTCGCTGGCGACGGCGGTGCTGGCGGGAACCCGCATCGTGCGGTTTCAGCGCCGGCTGCGCGACGCCTCGCCGGCGGGCTGGGCGGTCGAGGAGGAGGTCGAGATCCTCGCGGCCGAGATGGGACTTCGACAGGTCCCGCTCGTCGACATCGTCGACGCCCGCACCACGCCGATGCTCTGGGGCCTGGGCGTCCGTCCCCGGCTGATACTCCCCCGGATGCTCTGGAAGGAGCTGGACGGCCGCAGCCGGACGCTCCTGTTGACTCATGAGCTGGCCCACCTGAAGCGCGGCGACCACCTGCTGCGGTTCCTGGAGCTGGCCGTGACGGTTCTGTACTGGTGGCTCCCCGTCGTCTGGCTGGCCCGCCGGGCCCTCCGCGACGTCGAGGAGCAATGCTGCGACGCGTGGGTCGTCTGGATGTTCCCGGACGACGCCCGCGCCTATGCCGAGACCCTGTTGGATACGGTCGATTTCTTGAACCCCGGCGCCGAGCCCGAACCGCTGCTGGCCAGTGGATTCGGCAAGGTGCACCACCTGCGAAAGAGGTTGACGATGGTCATGAAGGGAACGACGCCCCGCGCCCTGGGATGGAAAGGCTCGCTGACCGCCCTGGCCCTCTCCGGCGTCCTGCTGCCGATGAGCCCCACCTGGGCCCAGAAGGCCGCCGAATCCACCGACACCGCCACAGCCACGGCGACCGTCTCCGCTTCCGCCGACGGCGTCGGCGAAACCACCACGGTCATCGTCAGTGAGACTCAGGACGGCTCGCCCGACGTCCTGACCCTCCGCGCCATCGCCCGGGACGGCGTCCCGGCCACGGTTGAGGTCGCCGGCAAGGACGACTCGCTCGCAGCCAACACCATCACCGTCCGCGCCGTCGCTGACGTCGCCGATGTGAAGACCATCGACGTCAAAGGCCCGAACATCGCCTTCGCCGGCGCTCCCATCACCGTCAAGATCGACGATGAGAAGGACAAGAAGGACAAGGTTGAGAAGGACGGCGACAAGAAGGACGAGACGAAGGTCCAACGTCAGTTCCGGTACGAGTTCCGCGGCGTCCCGGCCGAAGCCCGCGAGGGCATGAAGAAGGCCGTCGAGGAACTCAAGGCCCGCATCAAGGAGCTGGAGGACAAGAAGAGCGACGGCCCCGAAGCCGAGATCCAGATCAAGGCCCTCAAGGCGGCCCTGGAGCAGGTCGAGAAGATGTCCAACACCCCCCTCGGCCGGATCGCCGTCGCGGGTCAGCCTTCCGCCCCTGGGGATGTCAAGGTGTTTCGCCGCGAGCTGAAGGTGGACGACCCGAAGGCCCAGGAAGCCCGCAAGCAGGTCGACGAACTGCGGAAGGTCCTCGCCGAGAAGCAGAAGGAGATGTCCGAGGCCGCGACCAAGCTCGCCAAGGCCCAGGCCGAGTTGGCGAAGATCTCTCATGAGTTCGTGGCCGTTCGGCCGGACGTCAACCTTCAGTTGAAGGAGGTCCGCGCGTTGACCGCCCCCCGCATCGCCGAGGGCCGCGCCCTCTTGGTGCCGGGCTCCGACGCCAAGGACAAGGCCCGCATCGAGGCCCTGGAGAAGAAGCTCGACCAGGTGCTCAAGCAGCTCGACAGCCTGAAAAAGCCTGAGAGCGACGACAAGAAGTGAGGCGAACCGCCGAATAACCTGGTGTGTCGTCCCCCTCCACCACCAGGCGGAGGGGGACAGCCCAACGAACCGCTGACGACCAGTAGGGGAAAGCCATGCACCGACTGGATCTGGGGCGGCTCCTTCTTGCCGTCGGACGAAGCCTCGGGACGTTCGCCCTGCTGGGGCTCGCCGCCGCAGTTATCCTGGGACTGTTCCTCGTCGCCAAGGATGACGAAATGGGGGCGACCGGGAAGGAGAATGACGGCGATCGGAGCGTCGTCGAGGTCGAGATGGCGGACTTCTGGGCGTCGGAAGGTTTCACCGGCCTGGCCCAGGCGGTCGCCGCGATTCCCAACGCTCCAAGATGGGAAGACGTTCGGGCCCTGATGGAAGCCCGGGGGTGCACAGACCTGCGATACGCCATCCTGCTGCGATGGAAGATGAAGAACGGCTTCGTGGACGATATCACTTACGTCCGACGACCCTACGAGGACACCTGGCGCGCCCGGGAATTCATCCAGATCCTGCAGCGCAGACGCGACCCGACGGAATTCCTGGCCCAGGTCCGTTCCAGACCCGTGGTGATCGGACCGGGAGACCCGGAGGAGCCGGATACGATCGTGCAAAAGATCCTGGATTCCGGCCGCACGCCACGCTGATCCAAGACGCCCGGGAGAATCCGCCCGGGCGTCTTCATGCGCTCAGTTCGGATCAGCCGTATTTCTCGCCCCAGGCGTGCATCGCCAGCAGCGTGGGCT
Organism: Paludisphaera rhizosphaerae; assembly: GCF_011065895.1. Lineage (NCBI taxonomy): Bacteria > Pseudomonadati > Planctomycetota > Planctomycetia > Isosphaerales > Isosphaeraceae > Paludisphaera > Paludisphaera rhizosphaerae. The sequence continues at coordinate 232,933 of NZ_JAALCR010000005.1, forward strand.
CTAGCTCGCGTCCCTTGGGCGTGATCGCATATTCGACCATGGGCGGCACCTGCTGATGGACCGTCCGCGAGACGATCCCATCCGCTTCCAACTCGCGAAGCTGCTTGGTCAGGGTGCGCGCCGTCACCCCCTTGAGCGCCCGCAACAGCTCGCCGAATCGCATGTCATGCTCGAGCAGGCGGTGCAAAATCAGCACCTTCCAACGACCACCGACGACCTGGATGGTCGCCTCCACCGGACAGCTAACCAACTTCTTCGGGTTGTCGCCGCCGGTCTTATGCATCACGCCTCTCCGGTATCCTCCAGGATACCAAGTACCCAAAAGGCCCATACTTGATGTTCCGTCCATACGACCGTACAAGTCAAGAGGCCCGCTTCTCATGAACGAAGAATCGGAGGGACTCATGGCTCTGAAGAAGACGGTCGAGGTTCGTGGCGAAGTTCCGCAGCACTGGGTGGGCGACGGCTTCCCCGTGCGGAGCCTGTTCTCGTACCACGAGGGGGCCGCGGCGATAAGCCCGTTCCTACTGCTCGACTATGCCGGTCCGATGGAGTTCCCGCCGTCGCCGCATCGTCGCGGGGTCGACGTTCATCCGCACCGCGGCTTCGAAACGGTGACGATCGTCTACCACGGCGAGGTCGAGCACCGCGACTCGGGCGGCAATCACGGAATCGTCGGGCCGGGCGACGTCCAGTGGATGACGGCCGCCTCGGGCGTCGTGCACGAGGAGTATCACGGCGAGGCGTTCACCCGTCGCGGCGGCGTGCTGGAAATGGTCCAGCTCTGGGTCAACCTTCCGGCCGCCGAGAAAACGGCCCCGCCGCGATATCAGGAAATCCTGGCCGCTTCGATTCCGACCGTCGAACTCCCCGACGGCGCAGGCACGGCCCGCGTCATCGCCGGCGAGTTGGGGGGCGTTCGAGGTCCCGCGCGGACGGTCACGCCGATCAACGTCTGGGACCTCCAGCTCGCCGCCGGAAGTTCGGTGCGGCTGGACGTGCCCGACGGGTTCACAACCCTCCTCCTGGTGCGGACAGGGGTCGTAAAGCTCAACGGCTCGACGAGCGCCCAGGGCGTCGCGCTGGTGCGGTTCGACCCGGCGGGCGACGGCCTGGAGATCGCCTGCGACCAGGACGCCTCGATCCTGGCGCTCTCGGGAGAGCCGATCGATGAGCCGGTCGTCGGCCGGGGGCCGTTCGTCATGAACACGGAGGCCGAGATCCGCCAGGCCATCCTCGACTTTCAGGCAGGCCGGATGGGCGTGATTTGAGGCGATCCTTGCCGTTCGAAACGCCGAGAGGCGACCGGTTTCTCCGGTCGCCCCTCGGGTGTTTCATCGATCGCCGCCGCGATCACTCCATCATGTTGTCGTCGATGCCCAGGCGGTAGAGCAGCTCGTCGAACTGGTCGCGATGCTCGTCGTCGGTCGAGTGGAGGTGCTCGGCCTCGGAGATGAACTTGAGCGTGTCGTCGCGACGGAGACCGTAGCTCTTGAGGACTTCCTCAAAGGGCTCCAGGTCATGGGCGTAGACGAAGAGGAGCTTGTGCTCGTCGAACTGGACCTCCATCGGCCCGCCGGGATTCAGGGCGGCCAGGCCGGTGCAGCCGTCGTTCATCAGGAGCGACTCATAGTCGTAGAGCGTGCTCTTGAGGATGACGGTGTCCATGTGCTCGCGGTAGAGGTCGGCGTGGGAGCCCGGCTCGGAGTCATGGCTGGACTCCATCACCACGTCAACCACTTCGCCAAGCGGGTCGAGCAGGTCCATGAAGACGTCGAACAGGCGATCGGCCGAGACCGAGGCCGCGAGCACCGGCATCGTGTTGCCGGACTCAGGATCGCAGTAGACGTCGCGGCGGTAGCCCTCGCGAGGGATGACGTCCAGGCCGATGGACGGCCGGACGGCGTCGGTCAACGTGAAGCTCCCGTAGCGTTCGACCCGGAGATGAGCGTCCAACTGTTCCTGGCTCAGGTCGTCGAAGCTCGTGCGCGGCATGCGACTGGGATTGTTGCGAAGCACGCGTTCCAGGAAACGCTGAAGGAAACTCATAGGAAAGGCCCCCCTCCTCAAACTGCATCAGACAAAGGGATTGTTTCGCGAAAGTCCTCGGCTGCCGCGTCAAGCAGTCTCGGGAACGACGCCCGAGCCCAACCATCCCAGGAATCCGCTTGACACCGCGCCCAAAGGGAGTCGAAACCCACCCCGGGGACGGTCGCCTTTCCATTGGCAACGCTTCACTGGCCGTTCGTTTTCACTATACCATGCGTGTCGCCCGCACCGCCCATGTTGCCGATCTTACTGAAGTGCTTCCAGGGTTGCGATCCAACCACGCCGACGATGCGCCAAAACCCCTCCATGAGGAACCGAAACCGAAGTCGTTCAGTCGGCGGATGACACTCGTTGCATTTTCGATGCCAGTGTTGATTTTCCGCCTCGCCGCCGGCCCATCCGGCTCGTTCTCACCAAAACTTGAGCCGACTTCGGGAAAATATGGCCCCTGGTGCGGGCAAGTCAACTACTCGTGTAAACCGCGACCATTTTGTAATCCTTGCCCGGGGTCCGACAAGGATTAATCCGAGAAACCGCCAATCGTGGCGTTTGGGAAACACACCCAATCAGCCCCATTGCTCCACGCTCGCAAGACACCAACGCCCCCTCCCTGAGAGGGTGACGGTGCATGGCAAGGTCGCAACGTGATGTAAGAGATGAGGGATTTGGCGATCACGCCTGACGCGCCGGTGGTACATCGAGGACCGGGCCGTGGTACACTGAGACGGCCCAGAGGGGGAAGGCCGCGCGCCGGAGGCAGGTCGCGGGCGAGGTTCGGGAAGGGGGCGGAGTATGAGCCTGGATCGCATCGACGAATATCTTAAGGAACACGCCGGAGACTTCGAGGAACAACTCAAGGAGTTGATCCGGATCCCCAGCGTCAGCGCCCAACCCGATCACGACTCCGACACCCGCCGCGCCGCTGAGTTCATCCGCGACGACCTCGCCCGGATGGGGATGACCGCGGAGATCATCCCCACCAAGCGGCACCCGATCGTCTATGCCGAGAGCCTTGGGGCTCCCGGCAAGCCGACGGTCCTCATCTATGGACATTACGACGTCCAGCCCCCAGAACCACTCGAACCCTGGCTTTCGCCGCCGTTTGAGCCCACGGTCCGCAACGGCAACCTCTACGCCCGAGGCGCGACCGACGACAAAGGCCAGATGTTCACGCATCTGAAGGCCGTCGAAGCCTGGCTCAAGACGACCGGCGGCCTGCCGGTGAACGTGAAGATCATCATTGAAGGCGAGGAGGAGATCGGCGGGTCGAACCTGGAGACCTACGTCGCCGAGAACCCCGACAAGCTCGCCTGCGACTACGCCGTCATCTCCGACACCAGCCAGTTCGCCCCCGGCAAGCCGGCCATCACTTACGGCCTGAAGGGACTGGCCTACTTCGAGATCCACGTCCAGGGGGCGAACCGCGACCTGCACTCGGGCACCTACGGCGGCGCGGTGGCCAACCCGCTGAACGCCCTGGCGAACATCCTCGACGGCCTCAAGGGCCCGGACGGCCGCATCAAGGTCGAGGGCTTCTACGACAAGGTCAAGCCGCTGGAAGACTGGGAGCGTCAGGCCTTTCGTGACCTCCCCTTCTCCGAGGAGGAGTTCCGCACCGAGCTGGGCGTGAACGAGGTCTTCGGCGAGGAGGGTTATTCAACCCTGGAGCGCAAGGGCGCCCGGCCGACGTGCGACGTCCACGGGGTCTGGGGAGGCTATTCCGGCCCCGGCCCCAAGACGGTCCTCCCTTGCAAGGCGGGGGCGAAGTTCAGCTTCCGGCTGGTCCCCGACCAGGATCCTGTCGAGATCGAGCGGCTGGTCCGCAAGCACATCGAGACCCACACGCCGCCGGGCGTGACCGTCGAATTCATCAGCCACCAGGGATCTCCGGCCGTGCTGGTGGACGTGGACAGCCCCGGCTTCCACGCGGCGGTGAAGGCCATCGAGGCCAGCTTCGGCGTCGCGCCGCTGTTCATCCGCGAAGGGGGCTCGATCCCCGTCGTCGGCCTCTTGAAGAAGCATTTGAAGGTAGACACCCTGCTCCTGGGCTGGGGCCAGAACGACGACAACCTGCACGGGCCCAACGAGAAGTTCTCGCTGGCCGACTTCCATCGCGGGATCAAGGCGAGCGCCCACCTGCTCGAAGAGTTGTCGCGGACGTCCTGAGGCCCGCCGAATCCAATCGAATCGATCGACCGAGAACACCGGACGGCCCCGACGCCCCCTATGGCGATCGGGACGTCCCCCGGGCGGACGTCGCCGGCCGGGGCGCGACCAAGGAATCCCGTCATGCTCGACCTGAAATACGTCATCGCCAACCTGGACGCCGTCCGGGAGAACTGCCGGAACCGCGCCGTCCCCGCCGACGTGCTGGAAGATCTGGACCGGATCGCCGACCTGGAAGGGGACCGCAAGCAGGTCCTGGCCACCGTCGAGGACGTCCGCCGCCGCCAGAACGAGATCGCCCAGTCGACCGGCAAGGAAAAGGACCCGACTCGGCGCACCGAGCTGATCGAGGCCGGCAAGCGGCTGAAGTCGGACGTCGCCGACCACGAGGAGCAGCTCCGCCGGCTCGACGACGAGATCAAGCAGCGCCTGCGGCGCATCCCCAACCTCACCCACCCCGACGCCCCCGTCGGCCAGACCGAGGACGACAGCAAGGAGCTGCGGAAGGTCGGGACGCCCCGAGCGTTCGACTTCCCCGTCAAGGATCACGTCGCGCTCGGCAAGGACCTGGACCTGATCGACTTCGAGACCGGCGCGAAGGTGGCGGGCTCGGGCTTTTACTTCCTCAAAAACGACGCGGTGCTGCTCGACCTGGCCCTGCAGCAGTTCGCGCTCCGGAAGTTGATCGCCCGCGGCTTCACCCCGATCACCACGCCCGACCTCGCCCGCAACAGCATCCTGGAGGGAATCGGCTTCACCCCTCGCGGCGAGGAGACGCAGGTTTACTCGGTGGAAGACACCGACCTGAGCCTCGTCGGCACGGCCGAGATCACCCTGGGCGGCATGCTGGCCGACGAACTGCTCGACGAAGCCCAACTGCCGATCCGGTTCGTCGGCCTCTCGCACTGCTTCCGGACCGAGGCCGGCGCCGCCGGCCGGGCGAGCCGGGGGCTTTACCGAGTCCACCAGTTCACGAAGGTCGAGATGTTCGCGTTCACGACGCCCGAGCAGTCGGGCGCGATCCACGCGGAGATGCTGGCGATCGAGGAGGAGATCTTCGGCGAGTTGGGGATCCCCTACCTCGTCCTGGACATCGCCACCGGCGACCTCGGCGGCCCGGCTTATCGCAAGTTCGACCTGGAAGCCTGGATGCCCGGCCGCGGCGAGCATGGCGAGTACGGCGAAGTCACCAGCACGTCCGATTGCACCGACTACCAGTCGCGCCGGCTCAACATCCGATATCGCCCGACCGGCCAGAAGGGGACGCGGTTCGTCCACACCCTCAACGGCACCGCCGTCGCCGTCAGCCGGGCGCTCATCGCCGTGATCGAGAACTACCAGCGAGCCGACGGCAAGATCGACGTCCCCGAGGTCCTGAAGCCGTACGTCGGCAAGGACGTGATCGGGTAGAACCGTCGATCGAGAGCGACCGTACAAGGTACGTCGAACGTCAGAAAACGTAGGGGATCGTCGACGCCAAGAGGCCGGTACGGCCGGATGAGGGGGCGAGCCGTCGAGGTCATGTCCGACGGCTCGCCCTCAATGCCGCGCCGATCCCCCCTCATCCGCCCCTACGGGGCACCTTCCCCCGCGAGGGGGGAAGGCCGTTATGGTCCCGGACGGTTGACCCGCGAAGGAGGGCGAAAAATGCGAAACCCGCTGCTGGTGCCCGACCTCCGCGAGTTGATCCAGGCGGGCGAAGACGACGTCCTCCGCGACTTCCTGGAAGACCAGCATCCCGGGCGCGTGGCCGAGTTCATCGAGGACCTGCCCGACGGCGAGGGTGACGCCGTCTTCCGCATCCTCGAACCCCGCGAACGCGCCGAGGTCCTCAGCTACTTTGACAACGACGAGCAGAACCGGCTCGTCGAGGCGATGCCTCCCAAGGAGGCCGCCGAATTGCTCCGCGTGATGTCGCACGACGAACGCGCTGCGCTCGTCAACCGGCTCGACGAGGACTACGTCGACGAGGTCCTCCCGAACCTCGCCCAGGCCGAGCGCGAGGACATCCGCCGCCTCACCAGCTACGAGCCCGGCACGGCCGGCGCGGTGATGACGACCGACTACGTCACCCTGCCCCCCCACATCACCGTCCGCGAGGCTCTGGAGCGGCTCCGCCACGAGGCGCCCGACCGTGAGACGATTTACTACTGCTACGTCGTCGACCACAACCGCCGGCTCATCGGCTTCGTCTCGCTCAAGCGACTGATCCTCGCCCGCCGCTCGGCGGTGATCGAGGAGATCATGCAGGAAGACGTGATCCACGCCAAGGTCGACGACGATCAGGAGCCCGTCGCCCGGACGATCGACAAGTACGACCTGCTGGCGCTCCCCATCGTCGACGCCGACAACAAGCTGGTGGGAATCGTCACCCACGACGACGCGATGGACATCCTCCGCCGCGAGCAGACCGAGGACATGCTCAAGTTCGGCGGCGTCGCCCCCGACCCCGAATCCGACACGCTCCCCTACTGGCAGAGCCACGTCGTGACGGTCGTCCGCCGCCGGATCAAGTGGCTGATGCTGCTGTTCATGGCCGAGAACCTCACCACGCCCGTCCAGCAGCATTTCCAGTGGACCTACGGCGACGCCAACATTCCGGCGTTGGCCCTGTTCATCCCGCTGCTGACCGGCACCGGCGGCAACGCCGGCAGCCAAACTGTCGGCACTGTGATTCGAGGCATGGCGCTGGGGGAGATCAAGCTCGCGCAGGCCCTCTGGGTCGTCGCCCGTGAATGGATGACGGGCCTCTGCCTGGGTCTAATCCTGGGTCTGACCGCCCTCCTCTATATCCACTGGTGGCGACATCTGCCCTGGAACGTTTCGATGGTCGTCGCCCTGGCGATGTTCTGCGTCTGCATGTGGGCGAACGTTATCGGCTCGCTCGTGCCGTTGGCGGCCCGCCGCGTGGGGATCGACCCGGCCGTCGTCTCCGCGCCGTTCATCAGCACCCTCGTCGACGCCACCGGCATGGTCATCTACTTCACCATCGCCATCACGCTGCTGGGCCTGAGGAAGTAGCGGGGTCGGGTCCGGGCTCGGCCGCGGCCTCCTCAAGCGTCTCCACGACCTCGCCGTAGCGTTCGTCGGCGTCGACGCGATCGGCCGCTTCGGGGAGTCCTTCGTCGGTCCCCCGTCGGACCAGATCGGCCTGACGCCTGAGCGCTTCGAGGAATTCGCGGTTTCGGGTGCGTCGGCCGACCGAGCTGATGCACTCCAGCAGCCGGAGCGTCACGGCGGCGTCGTCGCGCGCCGACTGGCGGATCTGGTTGAACGCCGCGTCGACGACTCCCGAGATCGTCGATCGATCGGCGATCAGCCGCAGGCGGCCTTCCTCGTCGTAGCGATACGGCGAGGGGATCTTGCGGGCGGCCAGCCGACAGAGCGCAGCGCCCAGGCGGTCGACGCAGTTGATCGCCGTGAAGGGGTCGTTGACGCCCGGCGACAGCGCTCGCACCGCGACCTCCACGAGCTGGTCGATCGCGAATTCGACGTCCTGAGCCGGCGTTCGTCTTCGCCCGAGATAGAACGCCCCTCGGATCACGTCGGCGTCGGTCTCTTGCAGCCGTTCCGAAGGCCAGGCCAGGACCAGGTCGTTCCCCTCGAACACGAACTTCCCCGGTCGCAACGGGAGCGAGAGGATGAGATCCCGCTCAACGGCGAGGGAGAACAATCGATCGAGATCGATGGCCTGAATGTAGTCGCTTCTCGTCGAGGCGATCGGCTCGGCCTCGCGATCAAAGTCAGCGGGGACGTCGCGATCGCCGGCTCTCGGGTCGTCGGCTTCCTCGCCGATCGCTTCCGGGTAGAGGCGATCGATGGCTTCCTCCAGGTCGCGACTGACCGCCGCCAGGACGTTCTCGGTCTGGATGGACTCGGCCGCGTGGTGGATGAAGTAGATGAACACACCCAGGCTGGCCATCGCCAGGAACAGGCCGACCGTCACCGAGATGTGAGGGACGAATTGTTCCCCCTCCGTCCCGTTGATGGTCCTCAGAATCAGCAGGCAATAGGTGAAGGTCCCGATGAACGTTCCCAGGGCCACCTGATTCCCCCGGTCGCGCATGAAGTTCCGCAGCAACCGAGGACCGAACTGCGACGAGGCGAGTTGCAGAGCCACGATCGTGATCGAGAACGTGACGCTTGTGATCGTCATCATCGTCCCGGCGACCGTCGAAAGGACCGCGCGCGAGCCCTCCGGTCCTCGCGTGAACGTCCACCCCAGCGTGGCGAGTCGATTATGATAGGGCGTCGCTCGATCAAGGTGGAGCGTCGCCAGCGACAGGAAGGTCGCGCCGATGGCCATGACGGTGGGCACGAACCAGAAATTCGCGCGCAGCTCGTCCCAGCGACTACCGAGCCAGATTTTCATGAACGGCTCGACCCCGCAATTGATGGACCGAACATCCAGAGACGACTGCCCCTGACGGAGATCCTAGCTTGAAGATCGTCATCCATCCAGCGGTCGACGCCGACCGGTTGCACGCTTTCCGATCCGCCGTGCCGGGCGCCGATTTCGTCAACGCCGCGTCGCCCGAGGAGGCTGAGGCCGCCATGCCGTTGGCCGCCGCCTTCCTGGGCAAGATCACGCCGGCGATGCTGGCGAAGGCCGATCGCCTGCGATGGGTCCAGGCCTTCACGGCCAGCCTGGAGCACTACATCTTCCCGGCCCTGGCCGACCACCCCTGCGAGTTGACCAACACCCGCGGCCTCTTCGGCGACGTCATCGCCGATCAGGTGATGGGCTACGTCCTCTGCTTCGCCCGCAACCTGCACCTATACGCCCGTCGGCAACTCGAGCGTCGCTACGAGCCCGAGGGAGGAGCGGCGGCGCGGGTCGATTTCGCGTCGGGGCCTGGCCTCGTCAACGCGATGGACCGCGCCACGATCTACCTGCCGAGGGCCACGATGGGAATCGTCGGCATGGGCGGCATCGGCCTGGAAGTCGCGCGAAGGGCCTGCGCCTTCGGTATGAAGGTCCGAGGCGTGGATCGACATCCTGACCGTATCGAGAAGTCCAACTTCATCGATCGGATCGACGGGCTCGACGCCCTCGACGACCTGCTCGGTTGGTCTGACTTCGTCGTGATCGCCGCGCCGCATACGCCTGAGACCGTCCGGCTGTTCGACGCCTCTCGGTTCGCGAAGATGAAGCCGACGAGCTATCTCATCAACATCGGCCGGGGGGCGATCGTCGCGCTCGACGACCTCGTCGCGGCCCTTCGCGACGGCCGGATCGCCGGCGCTGCGCTCGACGTTTACGAGGTCGAGCCCCTGCCGCCCGACCATCCGCTCTGGGACTTCCCCAACGTCATCCTGACGCCCCACACCGCCGGCTATTCGCCGATCATCGCCGAGCGCCACCGGGCGCTCCTGGTGGACAACCTCGGGCGGTTCGCCCGCGGCGAGGCGTTGCGGAACGTGGTCGACAAGAGGCTCTGGTTCTAGTTCGAGCGGCGGCGTAGGATGAAGCGGTGTCGACCTCCTCGTCTTCTCCCCTTGAGGGAGAAGGCGCCCCGAAGGGGCGGATGAGGGGTGGACGCACCGCGAGCCTGGGACGCGAAGACGGGTCCTCACCCGCCGCCGGTCGACCCCTCATCCGGCCGTACCGGCCACCTTCCCCCTCAAGGGGGGAAGGCACGATTGGCCCTCTGACTCGCCTCTTTGGGACGGAGGGAAGGACGCCATGCGACGACGGCGATGGGCGTTCACGCTGATCGAGCTTCTGGTGGTGATCGCGATCATCGCGGTCCTGATCGGGCTCCTGATGCCGGCCGTGCAGTCGGCACGGGCGGCGGCCCGGCGGGTGCAGTGCCAGAACAACCTGCGGCAGATCGGCCTGGCGCTCAACACGTACATGACCGAGAAGAACGTCCTCCCCATGAGCGCCACGGTGGGCGTGGGGAGGGGCGTCAACCACTCGTGCTTCACCATGATCCTGGCGGAGCTTGAGCAGAGGCAGCTCTTCAACTCCTACAACTTCAAGTGGGAGAACTACGCGACGGCGAACGGAACGGCCGTCGGGACGAAGCTGGCCACGCTCGTCTGCCCGGCGAACCCGCTGCCGGACGACCTGGTCGCCTCGGCGAATGTGAAACAAGCCGACGGCACGGCCTATCCGGCGGGCTCGGCGTTCGCCCGGGGCCATTACGGGGCCAACTGGGGAGGCGGCCGACTGGCGGGATTCGGCGACGACTTCGCCGCGACCAAGCAGAACTACCGCGGCGTCATGATGACCGTCCGCGCCGTCGGCCCGCGCGGGCCGACCTACTGCGTCCGCAGCCAGGACATCCGCGACGGCCTCTCCAACACGGTCCTCGCCGCCGAGAAACGCGACAGCCAGGGTTGGGCCGTGGGCGGATACGCCGGCAGCGAGTTCGACGCCGCCAAGTCCCCCCTGCCCGCCGACCTCCCCAACATCCGCACCGTCGTCTCCGGCTCCTACCACGGCGACCAGATCAACGCCGTCCTCTGCGACGGCTCCGTCCGCCCTCTGCGCGGCTCGATCGACACCAAGGTCTGGTACGGCCTCCTCACCCGCGACGGCAAAGAGGCCGTCGCCGCCGACGCCTATTGAGCCGGGAGGACGCCATGCGACGGCGGGCGATGACGTTGATCGAACTGATGGTGGTCGTCTTCATCGTCGCGCTGACGTTCGGCTTGGTGATCCCTGCGCTCTCTACCTCCCATTGCGGCCCCGGCATGCGATGGGCTCAATGTGCGAACAACATCAGGAATCTTGCTCTCGCGGCTGCAGATTACTCGACCGTCCACGGTGTTTTCCCCGCGAGCACCACGGCCTGGCCGGGGAGGGAATCGAACCACTCGTGGACGGCTGCGATCTTCCAGGACCTGGACCGTGCGGATCTCTACAATGCCTACAATTTCGACGTCCCCAACTACGATCCGGCGAATAGCACGGTATTTGGGGCGAGACTGCCTTCCATGATTTGTCCGGATTCTTATTACCTGGATCCTCCTTCCGCTGCGTTGCCGATTCTGAGATCCGACGGCTCTGCCTACCCCGCGGGCTCATCGTTCGCCCCGGGCTCTTATGCGGCCAACTGGGGAGGAGGGCGGCTGCCGGGATTCGGCGACGACTTCGCTGCGACCCGGGGGAACTACCGGGGAGTCATGATACCTCCGGGTGTCCCCACGCCTCGCGGCGTCACGAGCCAGATCCGGCCGAAGGACGTCGTCGACGGCCTAGCTACCACGATCCTGATCGGCGAGAAGCGCGACAGCCAGGGCTGGGCCGTGGGCGGCTACGCGGGGAGCGAGTTCGACGCCGCCCCGTCGCCATTGATGCCCGACCGGCCCGACATCCGCACCGTAATCGCTGGCTCGTTCCACCCTGGCGGGGTGAACTTCGCCTTCGCGGATGGCTCAGTCCGCTACATCAGCGGCTCGATCGACCGCAAGGTCGAGTACGCCCTGCTGACTCGCGACGGCGGCGAGGCGGTCTCGCGGGACGACTACTGACCGACCGCCCTACGAGTAGGCCCGGTGGAAGACCGAGGGCTCCACGGCGGAGGAAGAGGCGAAGAGGCGGTTGTGGAGCATCTGCTCGAAGATCTCCATGTCGCCGAGGAACGTGTTGGCCGGTTGGTTGTCGCCGGGGCTGCGGACGTGTTCCGGGTAGGACTGAAGGAGCATCAGGCGGTCGGCGAGCGGCGGGTGGGCCGGGTCGTGGGAACCGCCGTCGGCGAGGATCCGCATCCGCATCGCCGAGCGGACCTCCTCCGGGAGCCGGAACCAGAAGGCCCGGAAGAAGGCGTAGAGGTTGGCGTCGGCCGTCTCGGGATCGTAGTACGCCAGGACCTCGCGGAAGAGCGGCTGGACGACGGCCGTCTTCACCAAGGCCGAGCACGCCGCATCGCCGCCGGCCACCAGCGCCGCGAAGCGGTCGGCCCGCGCCTCCTGGCCCCAGGCGACGGGCTCGATCAGCCAGGAGGCCTCGCGCAGGCAGTAGCGCGCCCAGGCTCCCAGCGGCCCCTGCAGCTTGCCCGCGGCCTCGCGACGTTCAACCGATCGCTCCAACCCCTCGACGAATCGCGCCCGACGCGCCGCGCGGGTGGCGTCGCCCCGGGCGAGGTGGGCCAACTCGTGGGCGAGGATCGCCCGCATCTCGGCCCGATTCATGATCCGAAGCAACGGCAGGCCGACCAGCAGGGCCCGAGACCGCCGCCAGGCCACCACACCGCAGCACGGCAGATAGGCCAACCGCACCTGCCCCGGCGGCTTCACCCCCAGCCGCCGCGCGACCACGTCGATGGCCTCGAAGAGCAGCGGGGCGTCGACCCGCGAGAGGACCGGTCCCAGGTCGGCGTCGGGGTTGCTGGTCTCGACCCGAAACCACGCGCCGCCCAGGGATTCCACCACGTCGGCCCACGAACCGACCTCGTCACGGAGCCAGCCATTGACGACCTTCAGCGAGCCGCCCCCCGCGAGCATCGCCAAGGTCATCCCGACGGTTCCGATCCAGTAGACCCACTCCAGAAGCCAGAGAATCGCCTCCCGCCACCAGAGCTTGACCGTCCCGGCGGGGACGAATCCAGGGGAAACGGCCTCGGGTTCTCCTTCCTCGCAAGACGGAAGCGGCGGCGCCTCAACCCGCTCAACGCGGAAGACGCCACGGCACACCGGGCACACGAAGCGCCCTGGAACGGACCGTCCGGAGATAGGCTCCAGAGCTTCCGAGCAATCCGGGCACTGCGGCGCCGGCGCGACCGTGGTCCGAGCATCCTCCATCCGTCCCACCCCCGACCCGAGACAGGCGCCCGCACGGATCGAGACATCCAGGCGCGTCGTCTCCAGTATCCCCGAGCAATTTCGGAGTGCAAGCGAAAACGGCGGCCCGAAACAATGTGGACGCGGCCCCCGTCCGAGCCGCGTCCATCGTTTTGTCGGCGTCAGGGCTTGGGAGCGAGTTCGTCGGCCTTCTTCTCAACGGCCTCGGCGCCTTCCTTCACGGCGGAGTCGACCTTGGCGGCGGCGTCGTGGGCCGCGTCCTTGCCCTTGCCGGTCAGCTCCTTGAGCTTGTCGACAGTGGCGTCTTTGACCTCCTTGGCCTTCTCGTTGATCGCGCCGACCTTTTCACCCACCTTCTCGGCCGAGTTGCTGACCTTGTCGCCGAGCTTGTCGACGGCCTGACCGGTCTTCTCCATCCCATGGGCGACGGCCTCGCCGACCTTTTCCAGCTTGCCTCCCTCGGCGGCCTTCTCCAGTTTCTCGCCGCCGCGCTCGATGGCGGCACCGGCGTTGGAGATGCCCTCGCCGGTCTTCTCGGTCACTTTTTCGGCCGTCTCGCCGCTGCAGCCGCAGATCATCGCCAGCGACAAACCGACCGCGGAAGCCATCCCAATGTACCGTTTCATCGCAATTCTCCTTGCTCGCCGGCCGATCTCGGCGTTGGCGATCCTCGCCGGGCGTCGAAGTCCCGCGTCGGGAGCCGTCGATCGACCCGGACGGTGGTCCTCACGGAAGGGATTCGTCCCGACCGCGACAAGATTATGATACGCACCCCTCGTTCCAGACGATAAGTTCCGTCCCCCAATTCGGCGAAGGGGATTGACGCACTGAGACAGTTGTCTTAGGATTGACCTCGTGAACGTCTGCGGTCGAAGTCAGCCCGGTCCCGACGTCTCGACCGTCGGGCCGTCCCCCCGCGCGGCCGGGCCGGGCCCGAAGTTCACCGCCCCTGTCCCGAGACGACCTCCGATGGCCAAACGCCCCCCCACCATCCCCGACTCCGAACTCGACGTCCTCAAAGTTCTCTGGGAACGCGGTCAGGCCACCGTCCGCGAAGCCCTGGAGGCCCTCAAGGCGGCCGGCCGCGAATGGTCTTACGCGACCGTCGCGACCCTCCTCGACCGGCTCGAAACCAAGGGCCTGGTTGAGAGCGACCGCAAGGAGCTGGCCTTCGTCTACCGCCCGACGATCAGCTCTCAAGAGGTCCGCCAGCGCCGCGTCAGCAGCCTGGTCGACAAGCTCTATGAAGGGGAGCCCGGGCTCCTCGTCCTGCACCTCCTCAAGTCCCACCCGCTCGACCCCGGCCAGGCGTCGGAAGTCCGCGAGGTGCTCGACCAGATGACCGGCGCCAAGACGGCCAAGAAGAAGGGCTGAGCTTTCCGCCCGATTCCCGGTCGTTTTCGACTGGTTTTCGCGGCCGGAATCCCGAATAATTTCGGGGCGTCGGCCTCGCGAAGCGCGTCGGGATGCGCGCCGCGGGGCTCCCTTCGCACCCGAAAACCCGTCGTCCCGCCGCGGCCGATCCCGCCGCGCCCTCGGAGTCGAACCGGGATGCCGCGACATAAACAAAGTTGGTATGACGCCGACGCCGCCGACGCCATCCAGGTGGTTCGACGGTCCAGTCTGGACGAGGCCTACTCCCTTCAACGCTGGCGGCACTCGCGGGAAGCGCCGACGCTCCTCGAATGCCTGGCCTACCCCCTGTCCGACGGTCCGGGACTGGGACTGCTCTTCCTCTTCCCGCCGGTCCTCTGGTTCCTCTCGCTGCCGGTCTACGACTTCATCGCCGTGCTCCAACCGCTCACGAAGAAAGATTGGGCGCTGGGGTTGATGGTGGTCCCCGTCTTCATCCCGATGCTCGTCAGCTTCACGGCGGTCGTCGGCTACATGATGTTGTTCCTGGGACACGTCCTTGTCGCCAGCGCCATGGGCGAGAACGACCACCCGCGATGGCCCGAATGGGCCCCCGAGGACATCGCTGAGGGGATCGGCCGCTGGATCTGGGCTCTCTTGCTGGGGGCCGCGGTCGCCGGGCCGCCCGCCTACGCTTACTGCCGGGGCCTGGATCTGGACGCCGCCGTCAACTGGCGGACCGGAGTCGTCGTGGGAGTTCTGATCCTCCTCGGGATCGGCTTCACCCAGATGGCCCTGGCGGCCGCGCTGATGCACGACACGATCCTGGCCGCGAACCCGGTGACGGTGACCGTCGCGATCCGAAGGATCGGCTGGGGCTACCTGCTGCCGACGGTCGTCGCCAGCATCGTCATGGCGGGCATGGCCCTGGGGGTTTACGTGCTGATCTATCACGTCCCCCGGATGTGGATCGAGGCCGTCGCCCTGTGGTCGTTCTGGTTCCTCTCGCTCTACGGGGGGATGGTCGTCTTCCGCATGCTCGGACTGACGTACCACGCCTATGCGATGGACCTCTTCTGGTTCCGTCGTCGTCCAAAGTGGGCCACCGGCACCCGCGCCGGGCGGATCTACGCCAACTCCTGAGACTTGCGTCCGCGTCGCCGCGGTCCGACTCGCCTCGCCCGGATTGCGTGGATCGGATAGAATGCGCGGTCCGTAACGCTTTTTCGTGAGACGACCGATCGGCGACGGCGCCGGGCTCCTGCGCGCCCAGGCCATCGCCCAGGATCCCCGACGACGCCCGATGGAGGGGCCGTCCCCATGCTCATCAGCCAGAAGATCGAAGCCGAGTTCAACAACCAGATCGGGAACGAGCTGGGCAACTCGCATCAGTATCTCGCCATCGCCGCTTACTTCGAGAAGGAAGGGCTCTTCGGCCTGGCCAAGATCTACGCCAAGCAGGCCGACGAGGAGCGCGAACACGCGATGAAGTTCGTGAAGTTCATCCTCGACGCCGGCGGCACCCCGCGATACCCGGCCATCCCCGAGCCCCGCAACAGCTTCAGCTCGGCCATCGACGCCGCCCAGCTCGCCTACGACTCCGAGGTCCGAACCACCGACCAGATCTACGCGCTGGTGGAACTCGCCCTGTCCGAGCGGAACCACATCGCCCACAACTTCCTCCAGTGGTTCGTCTCCGAACAGCTTGAGGAAGTCTCCAGCGCCGACACCCGCCTGAACGTCATCCGCCGCGCCGGCCCGAACGTTCTGATGGTCGAAGCGTACCTCGCCCACACCTGATGTCATCGCTCCCGCGGTTGGCTTCGTCCACGCGATCGAAGCCAACCGCGAAATCGACCGAAGTTGTTCCGGCGACTGGCTTTCATAGCCTTCCGCAGCAGGCTTCGATCGGCGAGAAGCGTCGTTCTTGCTCATCCCCATCGCCCGCTCCTTCAACCCTAAGCCTCTCTCGCCTAAAGCGACGCCCTTCATCTAGAAAGATGTCCTCGCTGGGATTTCATCGAACAGGTTTTCCACTTTTTCTCATGCTCCGAAGTCACAGCCGGGGCGGAGACAGGGAACGAAGTCCGTCACCCTCACTCTGTGCTCGGTGAAGTGGCATGGGTTCCCGTCGGGGACGCCGGCGAGTCCCTTCATGGCGGTTCTTCCATCGTAGGTCGAGTTCTCCCCCCCCGGGTCGCGAACAGTCCCCAGACGAGGGCCGACCAGCGAGGACTAATGAGTCGTCGCCGGTCCGTGTCGACAATCGTCCGGGAGAGGCCGGATGCCGGCTGGTGGTCGTTCGGCTGACCAATCCGGCGGCTTCGTGGGGAAATCCGGGATTCACCTTCCAATTTCCGGCGGTCCGGTCCCTTCTAGGCGATGGGGCGACTTCCGACGCCCCTGCCGACCTGACAAAACTGGGCCCCGCGCCTCCCTCCCTTCCGCGCGGATCGCGCCCGGGGTTCGCGCCGACCGACGTCGCCCGGCGCCATTCGTCGAGGAGGTGAGATGACGAACCGCGTCGCCACGTTGTTCGCGGAGGAGGTCGCGTCGAAGGGGGAGGCGTTTCTGAGCCTCTTCGTGAAAGCGCAGCCCCGGATCTTCGCCTACGTCCTGACGCTGTTGCCCCACCGGGCGGATGCCGAGGACGTGATGCAGGAGGCGAGCCTCTTTCTGTGGAACAACTTCGACGAGGCCGACCCACCGGACGACTTCGCCGCCTGGGGGTGCCGGGTGGCCTACTACAGGATCAAGGAGCATCGCCGGGCCGGCCAGCGCCGGGGCGTCGCCTTCAGCGACGATGTGCTTGAGCGGCTGGTCAGGACCATGACGGACGAGCGGGCAGCCCTCCTGGCGAACGAGCAGGGCGAGGCCCTCTCGCAGTGCATCGACAAGCTCCCCCGGCGCGATCGGGAGCTGCTCGCCGAGCGGTTTCGAGACCGCGCAACGACCGCTTCGACCGCCGAGCAAGTCGGCCGCTCGGTCGACGCCGTGTACAAGGCGATGGCCCGGATCCGAAGGGCGCTTCACGAGTGCGTGGGGCGAACCCTGGCCGCGGAGGGACGACGATGAGCCGCGAGACCCTAGACGAGTTGATTCCGCTGATCGACGCGCTCTGCGAGGGCGCGATCGACCCCGCCGGCATGGCCCGACTAGAGGGCCTTCTTCGGGACGACCCGGAGGCCGAGGGGTTCTACATCCAATACATGGCGATCCAGGCAAGGCTGATGCAAGAGTTCGCCGGGATCGCCGTCACGGATGCCGACCCTCTCGCGGCGCCGGCTCCCTCGCCGCGTCCCGTGCGATCCCGCTGGCTCCTGGCGGCGACCTGCACCGCGGTCGCCTGCGGCGTCAGCCTGTCGATCGACGGCTTCGGCGACCATCGCCGGACCGCGTCCATGGAGGTGGGAATGCCCGCCGCGCCGCCGCCGCCGCCTGGTCCCCCTGCCGAGATGAATGGCGCGATCGTCCAACATCGCCGGGCCATGGCCGAGGAGTGGGGCGACGCCGCCCTGCCGTCTCCCGACAACCCCCGCTACGAATAACCGTCCTTCGATCCAACCGCATCCCATCCAGTCCCACTCGGAGCCATCCCATGACGAAGCGTCGGGGTTTCACCTTGATCGAGCTGCTGGTGGTCATCGCGATCATCGCGGTACTCATCGCCCTCTTGCTCCCCGCCGTCCAGGCCGCCCGCGAGGCCGCCCGCAGAGCCCAGTGCGTCAACAACCTTAAGCAGCTCGGCTTAGCGGTCCACAACTACATATCCGCTAACGAGGCGACCCCGTCCCAGTGCATGCCCTACCGAACGACGGCCCTGGACGACTGGGGCTTCAACTGGTACACGGCCCTCCTGCCGCAACTTGAGCAGCAGGCGCTTTTCAGCTCGGTGAATTTCTCCATCAGCCCGTGGGACGCCGCCAACACCACGTCCGGCTACACCCAACTGTCGGCCTGGATCTGCCCCTCGGAATCCAATCCGAGCCGCCGCTACGGTGCCTACTCGGTCGCCAACTATGTGGGAAATTACGGCGGTCCGGCAGCCGTCCGCGCCTATTCCGGGGTGATCCTGCCGACGGTCAACCTGATCACCGAGACCGGCCTGGGCTACCTGGCGAGCGTGCCGACGGTCCGCACGGCCTCGTTCACCGACGGGATGTCCAACACCGGCCTGTTCAGCGAGCGGCTGCTCGGGCCCCCGGACGGGACGACGCTTCAGGCCGGGACTGCCGACGCCAGGCGCGGGATCTTCCAGCTTACGACCGGGGCCCTGGCGAACACCGGCGAGGCCGGCGCGCGGGCGTTCGTTGCTGAGTGCCGGGCGATGACCGGGACGGCCGTCGCGCCCAACGGCCAACTCCTGGGCCGGATGGCTTTCCCCGGCTACCCGGCGCACCTGGGCCTCTCCAGCTACGTCCACTACGCTCCGCCGAACAGCCCGTCGTGCAAGAACCCGGCCTCGTTGGAGCCGTCGTTCGTCCTCGTCGGCCCGATCAGCGCGGCCTCGGCCACCAGCAACCACCCGGGGGGGGTCGTCATGGCCATGGCCGACGGCTCGGCGCGGTTCGTCAAGGATACGGTCAACCTCCAGGCTTGGTGGGCTCTCGGCTCGCGAGACGGCGGCGAAGTCATCTCGTCCGACGCCTATTGATGACACCCGGCCGACGGGCCGGGGCCGGCCGAGACCACCCAGGAAGGAACGAGATCGAACACATGAACATGAGAACCGGCTTTCTGATCGTCCTGCTCTGCGCATCGGCGGCCGGCTGCGGCAACGGCCTGGTGGAGGGGATGCCGGTCGACGCGCCCCCGGCCCCAGGGCCGCCCGAAGACCTGACCGGCCCCATGTCCGAGCATCGTAAGAGCATGGCGAGGAACAGCCGCCGCGGAGCCCAGCCTCGCGGCGGCGCTCGGCCGCAATGAGAAGGCCGGCGTCGCTGCGGCGGACCGGATCGGATCAGAGGTCGAACGGACAGCCCGAATACTCTTCGTCGGGCGCCTGGGAGACGTCTAGCGGCTGCTCGGCCGTCCCCGAGAGTGCGGCGAGAGTCGCGCCCAGTTCGCGAAGCATGCCCGTGGAGTAGCCGGGCCAGTGCTTGACGATCCGCCCCTGCCGATCGATCACGACCACGTATGCTGAGTTCTCAACTCCGTAGTCGCGGACGATCTTGAGATCGGGGTCGGTCAACATGGGGTAGGCGATGCGAAGACGCTCCGCCCACCTCTGCGCCGGCCCTCCTTCGACGTCCACGACGCCCAGGAACTCGACGCCGGGATAGGCCTTGTCCAGTTGGTTGAAGAACGGCTGGGCGGCCTCGCTGCAGGGGCAGCCGGCCTTGATGAAAGTCAGGACGACGGGCCCGCGACGGAGCCGTTCGGCGAGTTCGACTCGATCGCCGTTCAGCGCGGATGCGACGAACGGCGGAGCCGGTCGACTCACCATCGCCCGGCTGGCGTCGGCCATCTCCTTTGTGACCAGGTGCTTGGGCGTGCTTTCCAGGATGACCAGTTCGCCGGGCGTCGGCCCGCCCGGGTCGCGATGGATTCGCGCCCAGGCGTAGAGTCCGCCGACGAAGAGGACGGCGGCGCAGAGCGCCGCAGTCGCAAGACGACTCATTTCGGCCTCCTCAGAACGCGTCGGAGGAGACGACCTCGCCGCCGTTGCGGGTCGCGATTCCGCGCCACGTCGGAAGGCTGATCGAGTCCTTGGCGAACTGGCAGTGGCCGTCGCAAAACAGAACGTTTACGCCGCCCGAGTGGTTGCTGCGGGCGGCCTTCCACGCCGGGTTGTGCGGCGGGCTCGACTGCCAGCAGTCGTAGAGCTTGGAGTTCGGCGTAAGGTAGTGGTTGTAAAGGCTGGTCCGGTAGTCGCCGTCCCACCAGCCGAAGCCCTTGTCGAGCCGCCAGCCGCTCGGGGTGGAGCAACCGGCGTCCGAAAGCGGGGTCGATCCGATCGCGGCGGCCCGGCGCACGTCCGACGGCATGGGCGTCGCCCCAGTCTGGGTCGAGGCGCCTCCGGCCGCCGGGCCGATCAACTGCTCCGACGCGGCGGCCGTGTTGCTCGACCCGTCGGCGACCGAGGCCACCGACTGCGCCGGCCCCAGCACGAAGGCGCCGTTGGGAACGACGGTTAATCCCGCGTCGCCCGGATTCGCGCTGCCGGGCGATCCGTCCCCCGTGCAGAAGTGGTAATTGCTCGGCCCCGAGGTCAGCCCGCCGGCCAGCGGCGAGGGGGGCGTGGCGGGATCGCTCGGGCAGAGGAAGAAGCTCACCTTCGCCGACATGACCGTGAGATTCGTCGGGAACGGCGTCCAGGGGGCGGTGCCGAGGACGGTCGACGGGCCGGCCGCGATAGGCCAGTTCATGTTGAGCGCGTTGTAGACGCTCGTCTGCTCCAGGTACGGCGAAAGCTGGGCGAGAACCGACCAGCGGTAATGCAAGGCGGGCACCCCGGGGTAGACCTGGTTGTTTTGCGGATAGAGGAACCCCACCGGGAAGCAGTTGACCGCCGAATGGTAGTTGTGCAGCGAGATCCCGATTTGCTTCAGGTTGTTGGTGCACTGCATCCGCCGAGCCGCCTCGCGAGCGGCCTGGACGGCGGGGAGCAAGAGGGCGATGAGTACCGCGATGATCGCAATGACCACCAGCAGCTCGATCAGCGTGAAGGCTCGTTGACGTCGCATGAGAATAAGATGTTCCGAATTCGAGGATGCCTGAGGCGCAGGCCGGCCCGAGTCGGCGTCGACCGTTACGCGTTCATATCACGGATGTAGCTCGATCCATCGCTCCGCGCAGGCTGATCCCGTTCAACGTAAGTTGCACAAGACTTCGGCGAGAACCGAGATCCTCGTTTCTCCACGGATCGGAGAAGGGAGAGGAGCTCGCCCTACCGGGTCGAATCGCGGCAAACTCATGCCGGACGGAACGGCCGACTGGAGCGACGGCTGGTGAAGCGTCGCGATGGAGGCCCGAGCCGAGCTCAGGCCGAGGCATCCCCGCGCGGGGGTCTTTCGAGGCGAGAGGCGAGAGGTGAAGGGAGCGTTGAAGCCGGTGGAGGAAGGAGTCGGCGGCCGCTGTGAGGCCGTCGCAGATCCATCCGCTCGACGAGCGCCGCCGACTTGGCCGTCGGGCCCGTCGGAATGGCCGTTGGAGCGACGGGATCGCCGCAGGGGACGTCGCCCATGCAGGGCCCGGAACTCTCCTCCTCCGCGGCCTTCGGAACTGGCGTGGAGGCGTCGGAAGAGAGTGGCGGCTTCGCCTTCTTCGGACCGCAGCAGCAGGATGCACCTCGGCAATGATTGCCGCAACGGCAGTTCAGAGCATGTTCGTCGGCGGCTTCCCCGCTCAGGCTGACGGCCGGAGCCGATCCCCACGAGACCGCAGGGCCGACCGCGACCAGCGCCAGGATCGCGACGATCCGACGGAGCAAGGTCGGGCAGGTTGGCAGCGCTCGCCTGGTCATGGGACCTGAGGGAGGAGGGCGTGGGGTCAGGTGGACGCCATATCCTCAGCCACCGACTCGGGGGATGTCAAGAAGGCTCTTGCAGCCAACCGGCGCGGACAATGTCTCACGGAACGACGCGGCGGATGCGATGATTCTCCGTATCGCCGATGACGAAGGAGCGGCCGTCGGGGGTGAAAGCAACGCCGTGAGGGCGCGCCAGACCGGCGGCGACGGCCGGGCCGCCGTCGCCTTCAGGACCCTTCTTGCCGTGGCCGGCGACAGTCGTCACCGTGTGGGTCTTTCCGTCGATGCGTCGGATCGTGTGGTTC
This sequence comes from Paludisphaera rhizosphaerae, assembly GCF_011065895.1. Taxonomy (NCBI): domain Bacteria; kingdom Pseudomonadati; phylum Planctomycetota; class Planctomycetia; order Isosphaerales; family Isosphaeraceae; genus Paludisphaera; species Paludisphaera rhizosphaerae. The sequence continues at coordinate 255,028 of NZ_JAALCR010000005.1, forward strand.
TCGGTGTCGACGATCAGGAGGTCGCCGTTGGGACCGGCGTCGAGTTCCTTGGGACCGTCGAAGACCGCGTCACGCGCTGGGCCGCCGTCCCCCTTGTAACCCTTCGTCCCGCCGGCGAGCGTTGAGACGGTCCCGTCCGGGGCGACCTTGCGCAGGGAGTGGCCGTTGCGTTCCAGAATCAGGACCGCGCCGTCGTCGAGCGCCTCGATCGCGCGGGGCCCAAAGAACGAGGCCGAAGCGACCGGCCCGCCGTCCCCTGCATGACGCCCCTTGCCGTCGCCGGCGAACGTCGCGATCTTCCCCGTCGCCAGGTCGACCACCCGCACGCGATGGCCCGAAACGTCGGCGATGAACAGCCGGCCGCGACCGTCGAGCGACACGTCGTTCGGCTCGACGATCCCCGCCGCCGTCGCCGGCCCGCCGTCGCCCGAGGTCGTCTTGTCGCCGTTGCCCGCGACCGTCGTGATGACCCCCGTTCGCCCGTCGACCCGTCGCACGCGACGGTTTAGCCGATCGGCGAAATACAGGGTCCCGTCGCCGTCGATCGCCATCCCGTAGGGCTCGTCCAGCTTCGCCGCCGTCGCCGGCCCGCCGTCTCCCGCGAATCCTTTCGAGCCGTCGCCGACAACCGTCGTGATGACGCCGCTCTTCGCGTCCACCCGCCGGATGCGCTGGTTTCCCGTGTCCGACAGATAGAGGTTTCCGTCCCGGTCGTAAACCACGTCGAACGGCTGGTTCAGCCGGGCCTTCGCCGCCGGCCCGCCGTCGCCCGAGAACCCCGCCTCGCCCGTGCCGACGATCGCATCGATCCGGGACTTCGTTTCATCCCCCGGCCCCGCCAACACCACGGCCGCCGCCAGCATCGCGAAGAAGCTCATGAGTCGCATCCCTCCTAATTGCCGGTCATGGTAGCACGACCGTCGGCCCTCATCGCGGATTCCATCCGTTTCGCACAAGAAATGATTTCCGCGATTTCTGAAATTATGATACAGTCCGTCGAAACCAGATAATCAGGTCGATCGACGGAGGCTCGGCCATGTACGACGTAGCCGTGGTTGGAGGGGGCCTGGCGGGAATGGCGACGGCGGCGAGGCTCCAGGCGCGGGGGCTCTCGACGGTGGTTCTGGAGGGCCACGGCCAGCCGGGCGGCTGTGCGGGGTTCTACCGGCGTGCGGGGTTCTCGTTCGACGTCGGGGCGACGACTCTGGTGGATTTCGGCCCGGGGGGCCTGGGCGGCGAACTGCTGGCCGATTTGGGGGTCGATCCCGAGATCGAGATGCTCCCGGGGTATGTCGCGTGGTTGCCGGATCGTCGGGTGACGTTGCATCGGGACGCCTCGGCGTGGGCCGTGGAGCGGATGCGGGCCTTCGGCGACACCCCGGCGCATCGAGCCTTCTGGGGGCTGATCGACCGGCTGGCCGAGGTCTTCTGGCGGGCGAGCCGCAACGGCGTCAAACTGCCGTTCCAGAACCCGGCCGACGTGTTCCGGGCCGTCCGAACCATCGGCCTGAGGGATCTGTTTCTGGCTCGCCATCTGAACCGGACGATGGCCGACGCCCTCCGATCGGCCGGTCTACGGAAGGACAAGCCACTCGCGGGGATGCTCGGAATGCTCGTCGAAGACACCGTCCACAGCACGCTCGAGGACGCCCCGCTGATCAACGCGGCGCTCGGGGTGACGATGCGAGGGGCCGGCATTGGCCGAGCTCGGGGTGGGATGCGGGGATTCTGGCGGCGGCTGACGGCGCGCTACCGCGAGTTGGGGGGCGAGATTCGCGTCGGCCGAGCGGTGGAGCGGGTCGACGGCCGCGAGGGATCGTTCCACATCCAGACGCGTCGCGACCACCTGACGGCGGCCCGCGTGGTGATGGCCGTCCCGCCGCCGATCGCCGCGAAGATCGGACCTCCCGAGTTGAACGAGGCGCTCAAGCCTCACCTGCGCCGCAACGCCGATGCGATGGGCGGCGCCATGGTCGTCTTCCTGGGCGTGCCCGAGCGCGAGGTCGACGGCCAGACCTTCACCCACCACCAGCTCATGCAGGACTACGACCAGCCGCTCGGGAATGGTAACAACATGTTCATGTCGGTATCAAGTCCCGGCGACGTCGAGAGCGCCCCGGCCGGCTTCCGGGCCGTGATGATCTCCACGCACTGCGAGTTGTCGCCGTGGGAGGGGCTCTCACCCGAGGACTACGCCGCCCGCAAGCGCGAGGCCGGCGACCGACTGTTGACCCTCGCCCGACGGGTCTTCCCGAACCTGGGCCAGTCAGCGGTGGTTTACGAGGTGGGCACACCCCGGACCTACGCACGGTTCACGGGTCGTCCCCGAGGGGCCGTGGGCGGATCAAAGCTGACCCCCTCGATCGCCAACCAGAACGCGATCCCCCACGACGTCGGCGTTCCCGGAATCCGGCTCGTCGGCGACGGCGTCTGGCCGGGCCTGGGGACCGTCGCATGCTGCCTCGGGGCGAAAATCGTCGCGGAGCAATTGCTCCAAAGCAAAGGCTGGGACTCCCGCCGCGCGATGCGTCGAGGATTGCAGAACGAACGCCAGGAACGGGGAAGGCTCGGTGGCACAATGGCGGGAACGACGACCGGAGGCTGATCCACCGGCACCGAGGGCGGTTTTCATGGCGACGGCGACGAGGACGGACGCCTACGGCGCGGCGGCGGAAGGCGAGACGCGGATCCGAACGGCGGGCGTGTCGTAGGACTTCTACGCGCTGTTCGTCGAGGCTTCCTCGGCCGACAACGGCCGGGCGACCGATTCCAGCGAAGCCCCCTCGGCCTTCACGCCGAAAACGAGAACGACGCCCACCGTCGCGATCAGGAGGACGGCCGCGAAAAGGTCGCCGTAGAAGAGGTTCGTCCGCGACCGGCTGTCGATCAGCGAGCCGAACAGCCAGGGGGCCAGCGTCCCCCCGACGAGCGTGCCGGTGGCGAAGAACAAGGCGATCACCATGCCGCGCAGCTCGATGGGGAAGATCTCGCTTACCGTCAGATAGGCCGAACTGGCGGCCGAAGACGCGAAGAAGAAGACCAGCGCCCAGAGCGCCGTCTGTGTGCCCGGCGTCAGAACGTCGATCCAGAACAGCCATCCAGTGAGAGCCAGCAGCACGGCGGCGATCGTATACGTCCCAGCGATCATGGGCTTGCGACCCACGGTGTCGAAGAACCGGCCCAGGGTCACCGGCCCGAGGAAGTTGCTGAACGCGAACGGGAGCAAGTAAAGCCCCACGCGGTCACGCTCCACGCCGAAGAAATTGGCGAGCACCAACGGCATCGTGAAGAAGACGCCGTTGTACAGGAACGCCTGCGAGACGATCAGCGCCAGGCCCAGCGCCGTCCGACCGGGGTAGGTCCTCAGCATCACCCCCGCCAGCTCGCCGAAGCCGATCGGCCCCCGGGGCTTGATCGCCATCTCCTCGTCGACCTCTGGCAACTGACCGACTTTCGGGTCGGCCTCGATCTCCTTCTCCAACTCGTCGACGACGCGTTCGGCTTCCTCGGGCTCGCCGTGCGTGAGCAACCACCGGGGGCTCTCCGGAACATGCTGACGGAGGAAGATCACGACCAACCCGAGTGCCGCCCCCAGGCCGAAACCCAACCGCCAGCCCACGTTGACGTCCAAAAGCCGACGGTCCAGCAGGACGATGCTGGCCAGCGAGCCGGCTGCCGCGCCCAACCAGAACGTTCCGTTTACCGCCAGGTCCGTCCATCCCCGCACCCGCGCCGGGATCAACTCGTCGATGGCCGAGTTGATCGCCGAATACTCGCCGCCGATCGCCGCGCCGGTCAGGAACCGGAATATCGCGAAGCTCCAGAAATCCCATGAGAAGGCCGTTGCACAGGCCGCTGCCAGGTACAGGCCCAGCGTCACGGTGAACAGTTTCTTCCGCCCCAGACGATCGGTCAGCCAGCCGAAGACCAGAGCCCCGGAAACCGCCCCCGTCAGGTAAGCCGTCCCCAATAGGCCGATCTGCGAGCCCGTGAAGTGGAGCGTCCCCGGATCCTCCAGCACAGCGCCGAAGGAGCCGATCAACGTCACCTCAAGTCCGTCGATGATCCACGTCACCCCCAGCGCCGCGATCACCAACCAGTGCCAACGGCTCCAGGGGAGACGGTCCATCCGGGCGGGGACCTGAGTCCGAAATGATTCCGACGTGGTCGGCGAGACAGTCGTCATACGGCCGAACCTCTTACGTACTTAGAAGAAGGAAGCCCTTCCGTTCCCCCCCTGCCTTCGCACGCCTCATGCCGATGTGGTCCTGCCGCGACAGGCTGAGACCGGCCGACTTGCGAAAATAGGGTGGATAGGAAAGAATGGAAGGCAATCCGAGAGTGACGTCGCGAGGCAGGCATCGGGGAGGCGGCAGCATGGCGCGGGGATTCGGCGGACGGCGGCGTGGAAGATCGGCGGGGATGCGCCTGGCGTTCGAGCACCTGGAGGCTCGAAGGCTGCTGAACGCGTCGATCGACATCGCGGCCGACGGCTCGCTGGTCTACAAGACCGACCCGGCGGCCGCTCAGACGCTGGTGGTCTCCCGCACGGGGAACGTCTACACCTTCGCGGTGGGGACGGCCGAGAACCCGATCGACGTGACGAGCAACGCCGCGAGTCTGCCGACGACCGGCTCGGGCACGACCACCGTGACGGTGACCGGCCCGGCGCGTCTGCAATTCGACGCCGTATCCGACAGCCAGACGATCCGTGTGCAGAGCACGGGGGTCGCCACCCAGATCGTTCTCACGGGTGATTCGGAAAAGGTGATCCTGGGCGACGACGTGTCGGCCGCCACGGGTGGGGTCCGGGCGCTGCAGGGGCCGATCACGGTCTCGGCCGCGACGGGCTCCGAGCTGAACAGCCTGCTGGTCGACGACGGGCCGGCCGTCTATGCCGCGGGCGTCAAACCGACCTACGCCGTGTCGGCGACGACGATCACGTCGACCAACGCGACGGTCGCGGCCGACTTCAAGGGAATCACGTATTCGGGCGTCTCGACCCTGACCGTCAAGGGGACGTCCGACACGACCTCTCCGAGCCCCCTCTACCTCATCAAGGGAACGGCGGGAGGCGTCGTCACGACGATCGACGGATCGGTCGGCCCGGCGCACCGGGACTTCTCGATCATCGGCACCGCCTCCGCGACGGGGAGCAAGCTGGCGATCAAATCGGCCGGCGACGCGAGCGTCTCGGTCGCCTCGATCGACGCCCCCGTGACGTATCAGGGGGGCGCCTCGTCGACGATCTACCTGGAGAGCGTCCGGGGGACGAACTACGGCATCGACTCCGACTTCGTGGTGTTGGGTTCGTCCGGGGCGGCCAACATCAAGGTCGCCAACTTCTGGAACCACACGAGCTCGCTCAGCGGGACGCCGAACTGGTTCCTCACGAGGGCCTCAGGCGCTGGATATGCGGCCCTGCGCGATCAGGACAACCCGGCCGTCGGCGGGCTGTTCTTCCAGCCGGGGTCGGTCCACAGCCTGGGGATCAACGCGTCCGGAAATCAGGGCGCGTCGCTGATGGTCGATTACAGCACCGGCGACCCGCTCCCCTACGGGCCCGCGACCGGAACCGCCGGCGAGCCGAACGTCGGCCTGACCTACGTCGGCGCGACGGGCATCCACCCAGGCTCGAAGTACGCGCTGGCCTTCGTCGGCTCGCCCCCCTCGGGAGCCTTCTCGACTGAGGCGGTCACGGCGTTGCCGTTGTACCGGGGGACCATCGCGCTGACCGAGGCGTCGGGAGGCCTTCGGAACATCGCCTACCAGTTGACCGCCACCGCTCCGCTGATCGACGACGCGACGACGGCGACCTCGTACCGCTGGTTCTACGACATCATGGCCGGAGCCGTGGACGGTCAGCGGACGCTCCCCGACGGCACGGTCGTCTCGGCGAAGGTTGATTCCACCCTGACGATCAGCGCCGGCGTCTCGATCACAGAAGGCCAGGCGTTGGCTCTGTCCGAAGCAAACGCCGCGGCTTATCTGGCGAGCTACCTGGTATCCGCGAAGTCGTCCGTCCGGATCTTGCGGGGATGGTCGCTGGGCTCGGTGACGACGGTCCTCAATTACGTCTCGAACGTCGACAAGGTGACGCAGGACAAGCTGCCGGTGGACGGCCTCCAGAAGCTGTCGATCGAGGACGCGTCCCCGGCCTCGCTGCCGACGGCCGACGTCATCCGGATCCAGTCGACGCCCATCGACATCTCGGTCTTCGGAGTTCAGAACGACGCGTCCGACTCGATGGTCCTCTACCTCGCGGGAACGGCCGATGCGATCTCGGTCGGCCTCGACGGAGGCTCCGGCTCAAACCCCAACGACGGCGAGCCGTACGAGGACAAGCTGTTTATCGCCGCCGGCGGCCTGGACCTCTCGGCGTCGAACTTCGTTCCGCTGGGGACCGGGTCTTTCCAGATCCCCGCACTCCCGGGACTCTCGACGACCATCGCGGTGCGGAACTACGAGGACGTGCAGGTCTATAACTCCTCGGCCCTGACCTTCACGCTCCAGCCGAAGACGATCACGACCACGGCCCGGTCCCCCCTGGTGAACGTCGTCGCCGGGATCCTGACCACCACGATCGACGGCTTCTCGCCCGAGGGCCTGGCGGCGACGATCGTCTGGGGCGACGGGACTTACTCCGACGGGACCATCCAGGCCATCTCGGGCAATCCCTCGGCCTACGAGATCGTGGGGACGCACACCTACACCAACGCGGGCGTCTACACGCCGAAGATCTACGTGAGCGGGGCTGGCACCACTGAGACCACCATCGCCGGCGTGCCGATCACATTCCAGGTCGACGGCTCGTCCGGAACCACCGCGACGGCCCCGGCTCTCTACGGCCGGCTGGCGGCTTCCAGCGACTCGGGCGTGTCTGATTCCGACGGGATTACCAACGTCGTCCTGCCGACCTTCCAGGGCGTCAGCGGCATCGCCGGCGCCTGGATCGACGTTTACGCGATCACCGCCGGCGCGGGCGGGACGATCGTCCGGCTGGGCTCGGTCGCGTCCGACGCCGCCGGCGCATGGACCATCACCTCGACGGTCCCCCTGGCCGACGGCACGTACACGATCCAGGCGGTCTCCACGAGCACGTCGACCTGGGCCAACGGGTCTTACACCTTCACCACTCCGCTGGTCATCGACACCGTCGGCCCCCGGATCTGGTCCCTCACCGCCGCGCCGCTCTCCTCACGGATCTCGATCGGCGTCCGCGACTTCGGCGGCCAGGCCGACGCCGGCACGGGCGTGGATCTGGCCCGCGCCCGCGACGCGGCCTCCTACACCTTCGCCACCTCGAACGGGGCCGCCCGGCCGATCGCCTCGATCATCGTCTCCCCTGGTTCGACGAACGGCGTGCAAACGGTGAGCCTGACCTTCGGCTCGCGGATCGTCGACGGCGCGTACCTGCTGACGGTCCTCTCGTCGGCCGGACGGACCTTCGGCATCCAAGACATCGCCGGCAACCCGCTCGACGGCTCGTTCTCCGGTACGTTCCCCTCCGGCGGCTCGAACACCGGCGCCGACTTCCGCGCCCGCCTCACCTTCGCCGGCAGCAGGCTGTCGACGATCCGAAAGGCGTGAGCCGAGTCAGGAGAGGAACCACTGGAACGTTCGCGTCGCGTCGTTCATATAGATCCCCACGAGGAGGATCCAGGCGGCGATCCCGCTGAGGATCAAGACGGCGGCGCGTCCCGTCGCCTGGTCCTGTTTCATGACCCAGTCGCCGATGCACATGACCGTCATTGACGGACCGGCGCATACGGCGACGCCCAACCCTTGCAGCCCGAAGCGCGCGGCGGCGTAGGCCGCCCCGATCGGCCCCCCGACGTTTCTGGGATGAACGCCGGGCGGCATCCCCCCTCTGATCCAGATCACGAACCACAAGAAATACACCAGCGTGAGGGCGATGAGGGGATAGAGAACGACGACCCACCCGTAAGACGCCAGCCAACCCGCGCCCTTCGCACGCCGAACGACGAACGCGATGGGCGTCGTCACGCCGAAGAAGAACGCCACAACCGACACATGCTGCGGCGGCGTGATCGCCAGGACGCCCGCGACCGCTGCAACGGCCAGCATCAACGAACTCAGCCGAAAGCCCCCACGGCTACTGGGTGCGTTCGGTGTTGCCGTTGATGAGGAATCGTCCTCCGTCATCCCGCTCGTCCCTTCGCTGGGCGGCAGAGCTTCGCCAGATGCGCGGCGACTTGCGCAGCTCCATCCGGCGCGTACGGCGGCTTGAGGCGGCCCAGGGCGAAGGCGCAGTCGAGGGCCGGGCCGATCCGCATGGCGGCGAAGTCGCGCGAGGCGACAGGGACGCCGCCTCCCCAGGATCTCGCGGCGCGGTCGAGGGCCCGGTATTCGGCAAAGCCGACGCGCGGCGGATACAGGATCGGCCGACCGTGGGCCATGGCCTCGCTCATCGTCCCATAACCGGCCTTGGCGACCACCGCGTCCGTCGAGGCGATCAGGTCGCCTCCCGACCACTCCGAGGCCGAGACCAGGTGCAGGTTCGGCAGGGCTCCCGCCGGCGCGGCGTGATAGCCGACGAAGTGGACGCCGCGACTCGCGAACGACGCCAGTCGGCCCCAGTCCAGGTCGTCCTGGCCGTATCGACCGACGTAGAAATAAACAAGTTTCTCCGTTTTCCCAAGCCCCAGCAGGCCGCGCAGCTCCTTGGTGCGATCGCGGCCCGGGTTGGCGACCAGGCCGACGTCCGTCTGGTTGGGGAGCCACCCCATCTTGAGGGCGGGCTCCGCGCGGAAGACCCCTGCGGCCTGGCGATAGGCCGCCTTCAGATCGGCGACGAGGCGTTTCGCCTCCGGGCTGGCGTCCTGGGCGTAAGGCTTGTAGATGTCGTACCAGGTGAAATTGGCCAGCAGCCAGCCCGGAACTCCCGCGCGACGGGCCGAGACCAGCGGCAGCGGCGGAGCGTCGGAGAGCACGGCGGCGGCGTCGACGCGACGGAGGTATTCGGCGTCGTCGTCGACCCGAGGAAGCGACTCGCGATAAACGGCGATCGCCCGTTCGAGGGTCGCCGCCGCGTCGGTCGAGCCGCTGCCGCCCATCGGGTTGACCGCGCCGGAGTCGGAGACGTGGGCGTCCAGATCGGCTGGGCGAAGCAGACGCTCTCGCCAGTTTGGGAACAGGTCGGGCGAGCACCGGATGATGATGGGGATCTCGGCCGGCACCTTGTTGAGCACGGCCACGGTTCGGTTCATGTGGCCGAAGCCGTGGCTCGTCACGTGGACTACCAGCACGCCCGGTTTCGCACTCGTTCCCGCCCGCTTCGCCATCGTCGGCCTCCTCCTCGTCCTCGTGGAGGGGCTACGTTACCGCACCTCGCGACGGCCGGGCAAGCGGACCGCCCCGAGGTGCGTCGGCTCGTCGATCACCGCCGGGCGGCTTGAAGGACCGGCCAGGCGTCGCGGCGAGGCTGCGAGGAGCGTTGAAAGGCGCGTTCGCGCTCGAGGCGGGTTTGTTCAAAGAGGGTCCGATAGAGCCGCTCGTCGACCTCGTCGAAGACCTTGCCGCGACGGCCGGCGACGATCCTCGCGGTGGCGAAAAGCTGGTCGAGAGCAAAGCCCGGCTCAACGCGGCCGTACAACACGGCCGTGAACGACGGGACGTGCTTGGGCAGCAACAGCCCTGCCGGCAGGACGTTGCACATCACGCCGACCGAAGTGCCCGTGTTGAGCATGGAGCCCATGCCGGTGCGGGTATGGTCGCCGACGAAGCAGCCGACCTTCGCCTGGCCGGTGGCGATCGGGTCGCCCTGAAGCGGGACGAAGACCTCGCCATAGTCGTTGCGGAGGTCGCTGTTGGAGGTGATCGCCCCCAGGTTGACCCACTCGCCGACGTAGGCGTGGCCGAGGAACCCCTCGTGGTACTTGTTCGAATAGCCGTGAACGATCGACGCCTCGACCTCGCCGCCGATCCGGCAGTTGGGGCCGATCGTCACCGCCCCCCGGACGTTGGCTCGGAAAAGCTGGCTCTCCGCGCCGATGACGCAGGGGCCTTCGACCCTCGTGAACGGCTGGATCCAGGCCCCCGCTCCGACGGTGATCGGGCCGTTGGTGACGTCGAAGACGACGTAAGGGTCGATGCGGGCCGTTTCATGCAGCCGAAGCCGGTCCGAAGGGCCGACCAGGGCCAGGGTCGCCAGTTGACGGTTGCTGACGGCCGGCTTCCCCTCGCGGGCGAAATCGCGCTCGAGGTGCCGGCCGTTGGCCGTGACGAGGTCCCAAGGCCGGTCGATCCACTCGCCGCCGATCTCGTCGCCCGAGTGCCGGGCCAGGAGGCCGTCGAACCAGTCGTCGACGTTGTTCCATTCCAGGCCCAGGACGTCGTCGGGCCCAACCCAGGCGCAGGCCGGGCGGCCGTCGCAAAGGCCGACCCACGGACCGCCAGAGGGAGGCTCAAAGCCCTCGGGCGGAACCCATCGGCCGCGGGCGACCACCACCGGCCCGCGCGCCAGCCAGTCGCGATCGTTGACCACGACGTGCGGATCGCGTCGCCGCTGGACTTCCGCCAGGTGGTTGCGAATCAGGGCCCCACGCCTCTGGGGGCCGTTCCCGACGCCGAACGCCCGGGCGATCTTCTCGCCCAGCGTCGAGGCCCCGAGCAACAGGTCGTAAACCGGCCGGGTGAGCGTAAGGGGCTCCAGTCCAGCCGCCGCGAGATCCTCGACCAGGCAAAGACGCATCGTGGCTCCCCCAATCCGTTGCGGTCTCCGTGCGCTCGCTCGATCCATCGCGATTCCGAGACGCGCAGGGCGGGTCCCGGAGATTCGCGCCGGATTCTAGCTCGATGTCCCAAATCGGGCCAGACGAGGTTCCGAGTCGAATACGGCGCTGTTCCTTGCGGTATTTTAGGGGCGCTCGTCGAGAATCCAGCCTCGCCGCTTTCTATCGCGGACTCGTCCGGTAGTGGGCCCGACCGGTTTTCCGCGCATAGACCACACGATAGCCCCCGCCGTTGTCCTGCCTGTACTCGGCCTGCCAGCCGTCGTGAACACGAACCTCAGCCTTGCTTAGCCAGTCCTGGTAGGCCTCCTGGAGCTGATCCTGGACATTGGCCGGAGCCCGCGCGAGAGCGACGGCCGGGTTGTGCGACGTTAACCCGAACGCCGTTGGGACAGTGATCGCGTGCTCGATCGGTTTGAGGTCCCAGCCGCGCTTTCTGGCCCAGGCGAGGAAGGCCGGCTCCGGAATGCGGAACTCGGCCTCGGTGAGTCCGTAGCTCCTGGAATACGTGACGTCGGTCGCCTCTTCAGGCAGCCAGGACACACTCGCGACATGCTCGCCAGTCTCGTGTTCGGTCAGCGTGATATAGCAAGCCACGCCCACAACGACCGCGAACGCCAACAACACCGATCGGACCGCGAAACGCATCTTGCCACGGGCCCTCCTGCCGGTGGACCCAGTCTTCTCTCCCTGGGAGCGAACCTTCGGAGCCGGCAGGAGGGACGCGTCGTCCGTCATCGCTGTTCCAACTTCAGGTAATGCCGGGAAACAAGGTCGTTCTGGAGCCAAAACACCCTGGAGTAAGCCCGAATGAGGGCGTGCTCGCGAGCGGGGTCGAGTTCCAGGCCGTGGATCAGCGTGAACATCACGTCGGCCAGTTGGCCCATGAAGGCGTTCATCTGGACGAGCGGGATGTCGAGCCGGGCGCGGTGGGTTTCAGCCTTGTGGATGCGGCCCATGGCGTCCATGTACTGGATCATGGCAGCGTCGTAGGGCTGGGTCATGAGCCGAACGAAGTAGCGGCCGAGCGAGTGCTTGCGAGTCTTGACCATCGCGTGATTGGGCGTCAATTCATTGAGCCGACGATCCAGCGAGGCCCCGAAATCCGCCTTCCCCTGCTGCCGCGGCAGGAAGTGCCGCCAGGTGGCGTCATGGCGGTGGAAAGCGTCATAGAGCGCATCGACGATCTTCGGGACCAGCGGAAGCGTTAGCGACGACGCCTCGTGGATCGCGCGTTCGTCCTCCTCGCCGAAGCCGATGTACTCGGCGACGTAACGGAACCGGTATTCGACGTCCTCTTCGAGACGTCGCTCGTCGATGTGCTGCACGACCTTCCACCTCTCGACATCGAAGCCAGGGAACGCCCCAGTTTACTCGACCCCGACGAGGCCCGTCGATTTCGGCGCATTCGAGAAGTCCACGCCGAACTTGCCCGACGGTCGCCGCACGAGCAAACTCGAACCCAAGGCCCGACTCGATCGACACCAGATCTTGAAAGGCGACTTCCCATGGCGCGCGGATGGAAGGCGGTTCGAAACCTTGCTCTGATCGTGATTGCCGAAGCCCTGTTGCCGGCCGCGGTTCTCGCCGACGACTGGTCCGAACACGGTCGCCAAATCGTGGCGGCGGTCGGCCGCGACTTCTACGATGCGAACCGGGCCCGCGCCTGGGTCGCACGCCACGAACATTACGCCGACCAACTGCACGACCGTGACGCCTTCACCGAGGCGACCCGCCGCGTCCTGAAGGATCTACAGGCCTCGCACACGGCTTACTTCACGAAGGACGACCCGGAGTATTACGGCCTCGCGTGCATCTTCCAGATCAAACCAGAAGGCGAACCGCCGATGATCGATTCGATCGGCGTGGACGTCGCGCCGGGCGGCTTCGTCCGCAAGGTCTTCGCGGCGAGCCCCGCGGAATTCGCGGGACTCCGACGCGGGGACGAGATCGTCTCCGCCGACGGCGAGCCTTTCAGGCCGGTCGTCTCATTCCGCGGCAAGGCGGGCCGCGGCGTTGTTCTGGAAGTTCGCAGCCGCGAGGGCGAGCCGCCGAGGCGGGTCGTCGTCACTCCGGGCCGAACCGAACCGCAACGCGAGTGGCTCGCCGACCAGCGGCACGGGGCCAAGGTGATCGAACGGAAAGGCCGCAAGATCGCCTACATGCCGATGTTCTCCGCCGCCGGCGAGGAACCGCAATCGGCGGTCCGCGATGCGATTCTCGGGAAGTTCGCCGAGGCCGACGCCCTTGTGCTGGATTTCCGCGGCGGCTGGGGCGGTGCGGACCCGGGCTTCGTCTCGCTCTTCGACCGATCGCCGCCGGTACTCGAGACCGTCGCGAGCAACGGCGTCCGCTCACGGTACGCTCCCCACTGGCGCAAACCGCTGGTTCTGCTCATCAACGGCGGCTCGCGGAGCGGCAAGGAGATCGTCGCTTTCGCCGTCCGCAAACACCGCCTGGGGACGCTCGTCGGCGAGCGGACGGCCGGCGCGGTCCTGGCCGGCCAGGCCCTCCCCGTGGGCGACGGACTCCTCTATCTCGCCGGCTGCGACGTCCTCGTCGATGGCGAGCGACTGGAAGGCGTCGGGGTGCCGGTGGACGTCGAGGTCGCCGACCGCCTCCGCTACGCCGAGGGCGCCGACCCGCAACTCGACGCCGCCCTCGACGAGGCGGCGACCGCCACGCGTTGAGGCGGGACCTCCCCCTGGTTTCCGCGATCGGCACGGAGCAAGCTTGAAGAAGGATTCCCGCGCCGATCGACCGGAGGAACGATCCATGCGACGAACCGCACTTGCCGCATTCCTGATCGTCGCACTCGCCGCGCGTGCCGAGGAGGCTCGGCCGCTGCTCCCTGGCGGCGATTTCGAAGGCCGTGAATCCTGGGGTCGCCCCAAAGGCGCGACCTATGAGGCCGAAGGACACAACCACTTCCTCCGGCTGCACGTCCCCAAGTCGGGCGATACCGTGCTCGTCCATCGAACCGTGACGCTCCCCGAGGACGTCGAGGCGCTTCGCCTCCGCTACAAGGTCCGCTTCGAGAAGATCGAGCGTGGCAAGCAGGCCTGGTTCGACGGCCGGATCATGATGAACTTCAAGGACGCGTCAGGCCGCAAGCTGGAGCCCTCGCCGTCGCCCCCGAACTTCGTCGGAACCTCCAAGCACTGGGACGAACGCACGCAGGTCTTCCGGGTTCCGAAAGGAGCGAAATCGCTCGAACTTATGTTCACGCTCTTCCAGGCCAAGGCCGGCCGGCTCGATTTCGACGACGTGACGCTGGACGCCGTACCCGCCTCAGACCTGCACACGCCGCCTCCCCCGACTCCCGCCGCGAGGATCGCCGCGCCGGCCCCGGACAGGCTCCCCCCTGCTCTGCATGTCGAGGGCAAGCGGCTGGTCGACGCCAACGGTCGCGAGGCATGGCTCCAGGGGGTCGCGATCCCCAGCCTGGAGTGGTCGGCCGGCGGCGAGCACATCCTGGAGTCGATCGCCGTTGCCACCCGCGACTGGAAGGCGAACTGCATCCGGCTCCCCGTCCGCGAGACCTTCTGGGCCGGCAACGACTTCCGCCAGGCCGGCGGACCCGAGGCCTATCGCCAGCTCATCGACGACGCCGTCAACTCCTGCGCGGGCGCCGGTGCGTACATCGTCATCGACCTCCACGACTACCGAGCGCCCGAAGCGAAGCACGCCGCCTTCTGGCGCGAGGTCGCCGCGAAGTACAAGAACCACCCCGCCGTCCTCTTCGACCTGTTCAACGAGCCCCACGACGTCTCATGGGACGTCTGGCGGAATGGCGGGACCGTGACCGACCGCAAGAAAGAGGGGGACGGCGTCGCCGCCGAGAACGCCGACAAGCTGGTCTCGTTCCAGTCGATCGGCATGCAGGGTCTCCTCGACGCCGTCCGCGAAACCGGTGCGAGGAACGTCGTGATCGCCGGCGGCCTGGACTGGGGTTACGACCTCTCCGGCGTTCTGGAGAATTACGCGCTGAAGGACTCATCCGGCGACGGCGTCATGTACTCCAGCCACGTCTACCCATGGAAGCGCGATTGGAAGCGGAAGTTCCTCGACGCGGCCGAGAAGCATCCCATCTTCCTCGGCGAGGTCGGCGCCGACGTCAAGAAGATGGAGTTCATTCCCGTCGCCGCCCAGGAAGACCCGGCGACGTGGGCCCCGGACATGCTCGCCGCGATCCAGGGGCATCGCCTCCACTGGACCGCCTGGGCGTTCCACCCCGGCGCCACCCCGCGCGTGATCCTCGACTGGAATTACACGCCAACCCCCTTCTGGGGCGCCCTGGTCAAGCGGGCTCTGGCCGGTGAACGGTTCCCAACGGGGAAGCCACGATGAATCGCGAGTCGGAATCGGACCTCAGCGGATCAAGGCCCCCGACTCGGGCCGTGCGATCGCGGGAGTCGGCTCGCCGAGCAACCGGACGGTGGAGAGGTGAAGCGTCTCGTTGCGGAGCTTCTCGATGTTGAGCCCCTCGACCGTCTCGTGGATCTCGACCTCGAAGGTTGAGTCCTTGCGGAGCATCTCCAACTCGCCGGCCGTGAGAGGCATCAGCAACGCGCCGGCACGGCCGGTGTGGTCGAGGAACTCGCCTCGGCTCCGGATGATCGGCGCGGGGTGGCCCAGCGCATAGACGGTGCCCGGAGGTCGGAATGTACACAGAGCCGGCTTCGCGCCGGTGACGTCTTCCAGGGCGGCGAGGCGACGCCCCACCACCGACGACGACCGGAACGGTTCGGCCGCCGGCAGGCACCAGCCGGCCAGCACCAGCTCCATCGCGGCGGTGAATGCGACCGTGCCCAGAATCGCACGAGAAAGCCGACCCGCGGCCGACTCGTGAAGCACGAACCAGCCCCCCGCCGCCGCCAACACGCCCGCGGTCAGTGCCGGCGCCCGCATCGGGCCGGGAAGCACCATGACGGCTCCGATCGCCAGGCCCATCGCGATCACCGCCGCGCTGACGGCGATCGTCCGGCGGGCGAATCGGAAGAGTTTGACGAACGGCAACTCGGTCGGTGATTCGAGCACCCGGACGAGCAGCCAGGCGACCAGCACGGCCAGCGCCGGGACGGCCGGCAGATAGTAGTGGATCAGCTTCGTCCGGACGCACTCCAGCAGGATCAGGGGGCCGATCGCCCAGCCGATCAGGAACCCGGCCGCCGCCGTTTCCCGGCGTCGCGACCAGGCCGAGGCGACCGCCGCCGGGATCAGGGCCGCCCAGGGGAGGAGCGTGGCCATTCCGACCACGACGTAATACCCCGGGAACCCGCCGTGCTCCTCGATCCCCTGCGTGGCCCGCTGGACGATGTGGTAGCCGACGGCCACGTTGAAGTATTCGCCCGCCGACCGGATCAGGATCGCCACGTTCCACGGGACGACGATCGCCAGGAACAACGGCAGCCCCCATCGCCATTGCAGCCGGCGATGGTACAGGAACGGGCTCGGCCCGCCGCAGAGCCAGCCAAAGCCGACCGACGCAACCAGCAACACCGGCGCGGCCGGCGACTTGGTCAGCACCGCCAGTCCCATCATGGTCCAGAACGTCGCCGCCGCCCCGCGCGAGGGTCGAGCCCAAAGCTCCCAGAGGGCGATCTGGCAGCCGATGTAGAAGAAGGCGAGCGTGGCGTCGGTGGTGCTGAGCTTCGATTCGGCCATCATCAGCGGCATCGTCGCCAGAACGAGACCGGCGAGCCTCCCCGTCCGCTCCCCCAACACGCGACGAGACCATCCCCACGTCAGCAAGACGGTCCCCACGCCCATCACGGCCGAGACCAGCCGCACGCCGAACGGGCCGTCGCCCCCCAACGCCGTGCCTGCGAGCATGAGCCAGTAGATCAGGATCGGCTTGTGGTAGCGAGGCTCAGCGTTGAACGTGGGATGGATCCAGTCGCCGCTCTCGCGCATCTCACGAGTCGCGCCGGCGTATCGGGGCTCGTCGCGGTCCCACAAGCTCGTCCGGCCGTTGCCGACGAGGTTGAGCGTCAGCGCCAGCAGGCCGATCAGCAAAGCCTCCCGGACGACCGATCGGCGAGGGCCGTCGATGGCGGGCGATACGGACGACACGGGCGATCCTCCATGAGCTGCCGTCGCCGCGGCCGTTCCCTCGGCCCGGCGTGTCCGGCTGACATCACAGCCGAATCCCCCAATTCCGGCAACGCCAGAGGGGAACAAATGTCAATGAAAAATCCTTAACCGCCCACGACTTCCGTCGCGGGCGCATCGGGGGTCCAGGCCGGTTGCGGGGCGGGCTTCGGCGTGCGGCGGGGGGCGGGACGGCTGGTCCAGAAGACGCCCGCGAGCGTCAGGGCCCCGCCGACGAGGAGTGCCGGCGAGAGCACCTCATGGAAGAGCCAGACGCCCCAGACGACCGTCAGGACGGGGGCGACGTTGCTGAACGCGGCGACCTGGCTGGCGTCCAGCCGGCGCAGGGCGAGGTTCTGGAGGGCCAGATTGACGGGTGTGATTCCGAAAGCCAGGACAGCCAGGCAGATCCAGGCGGACATCGACGCATCGCGAACTTGCGGAGCCCAACTCGGAGCCGTCAGCGCGGCGACCGGGAGTTGCAACAGGCAGCCGACCAGAAACGCCCCGGCGAGCGTCGGCAGGGCCCCGTGGCGCATGACCAGCGGCCGGCTGAGGGCGACGTAGGCCCCCCACGAGAGGACCGCGCCGACCAGCAGGATGTCGGCGATCATCACGTTGCGCGTCTGCGCTGGGGATGTGGCGGCGTCGGCGCCCAGGATGTTCCCCAGGCCGATCACCAGCACGCCGGCGATGCTGATGAGGATCGCCCCCAGCCGGCTGAGGTCGAGCGGCTCATGCCCCAGGATCCAGGCGAGCGTCCAGACGATCAGCGGCACCGTGGCGTAAAACAGGCCGACGTGCGCGTTGGTCCCCAGCTTGGCGGCGGTGAGGAAGAAGAACTGGTTCAGCGGCACGCAGCAGGCGGCGACGACCGCCAGCCGCCGCCAGTCCTCGCGGATCAGCCGACGGATCGAGCCGGCGCCGACGAACGGCAGCAGGCAGAGCGTCGCCGATCCGAACCGCAGGAGCGGCACCAGCCCGATCGGAAGCTGCCGCACCGCCACCTGCGCGAGCGGCGAGGTCGTCGAGCCCAGCACAACCATGGTCGCCAGCAGGAGATAGGCCCGAGGGTCGGGCGTTCTGGCGACGTGTGGGATCGTCGCTTCGGGAGCCTCGCGGCGTTCGTCGTCCTCCGTGGGGGGTTGTTCCACCTGGGACTCCGTCCCGCTGATCCCCTGCTCCACCCGCGAGGCTGGCGTGCTCATCACTCCTCGACTTCTCGAATTCGCCCGACCCGTGCATCGACCGGAGCCCGCCGCGAGCGCGACGGCCTCACCGGTATTCCCCTATCGTAGACGTTCCGGCAAGCCCCATCGAGACCATTCACCGCGCCATGCCGATCAGACGCAGGGCGACCGTCCGAGGTTCGACGGAGTGCCGGAATCGGGTCGGCCGATCGTCGGCTTACCTGGCGGGCAGGACGGGCGGAGTGGGAGATGGGCGGGCGGGACGACTGGCGTCGACGCGAAGAACGTCGCCGGCGACTTCGCGCCAGTCGTAGAACTTGAAATTGGTGCGGCCGTCGGCCGGTTTGCCGTCCTGGATCACCAGAAGGCCGGCGGGGAATCGCGAGGAGGTCGGCGCGTGAGTCACATCCAGGCCGTCGGTCTCCCCCACGTCGGGAAGTCCTCCGGCGGCCGGGTCGATCGTCGCGACGAAGGCGTTGTCGCCATCGCGCTCGAAGACCGGGAACGTGTCGCTCCCCTGGCTCGATGCGATCAGATATCCCTTCGAGCCGGAAGCAAAATAGATCGTCAGCCCCTCAACGTCGTCCTTCAGGCCGTGCTCGCCGACCCTGGCGACGGAGACGCGGTCGGAGCCGGCGTCGGGCTCGGCGCCGTACCGCCAGATTCCGACGTCCTCCTCGCCGACGTACAGCCGGCCGAGGTCGGAATCGGCGACGCACCCTTCCACCTGCGAGCCGACTTCGATGGAGCGGACGAGAGAGCCATGGACCGAACCGCCGTGGATTTCCAGTCGATACTGCTCCACCCGTCCCGTCTTGCTGGTGACGAAGGCGTAGGCCGCTCCGTCTCGGGGGCTTCGGTAAACGCACGAACCGTAGGGCTCGCCGCCGTCGATGACCGAGAAGGCGGGGACGCCGCCGAACTCGGTCAGCGAGCGCGTTTGGGGATTGATCCTCCAGAACGAGAGGCCGCGACGCCCCTCGGCCCGGGTTCCCGCGACGGCCAGGTCGATCGGGCCGTCCGGTGTCGGGACGCCGTAGAGGACGTCCACATTGTTCGGCTCGGAGCCGTCGGAAACGATCTGAAGCCGTCGACCATCCAGGTCGAAGACGTTCAGCCCTCCTTTTTTGTCGGTCCCCAGCACCAGGCTTCGCGCCGGGTCATCGGGGTGGATCCAGATCGCCGGATCGTCGGCCGCGTCGCCGTCGTGGGGGACGGGTTCGGACTGGACGGCGGCCGAGGGAGTCAGAACGGGTTGGGAGCCGTCGCCAGCAGTCGAGGCGGCGGCCCCCATGGCCAGGATGATCGCCAGGCTCGGATCGAGCGCGTAGCGCCGAGTCGAGGCCGAGCGGTGGCGGGCGGTCATGGTTGAAGTCCTCGGGAAAGGCGTCAGAAAGCGTCCGAGGAGATCACCTCGCCGCCGGCGATCGACCCGAGAGCCCGCCAGACGTCGCCGTTGATGGTGCTCTTGGCGAACCGGACGGAACCATCGCCGAACAGGGCGTTGACGCCGCCTGAGTGATAGCTGCGAGACGTGATCGCGGCGTAGGTCGGGCCGCCGTTGTTCTCGTCGTTCGTGTCGTAGTCGATGTCGACGCTCGGCGTACCGACCAGCACGCGAGTGTTGGGCGCCATCGCCGTGGTGAAGCCGTCGTAGCAGGCCGAGCCGATCGACCATTTCACATGGCCGACGTCCGTCTTGCAGCCGTTCGTGTAGTTGGCGGCGACGAACGCGGGCGAGTTGGCCACCGAGGGATAGCTGGTCGCGCTGATCCCCGAGGGCGTGGTGCAAGACTTGTACAGCGGCTGATTCGCCTTCACCTCGGCCGACAGCAGGGTGTTGCTCAGGCCGTCGGAGAAGGCGGACAGGTTCCGGCTCCGATTGACGCTGAAGGCGCTCCGGTTGTCGACCGCCCCGCCGCCGCCGAAAACGTACCAATCGCCGACCGACCAGCCGTAGTTCGAGACGCCGAACGGCTTGGTCGCATCGGGCGGATTCGTGTTCGTCTCGCTGGGGCAGAGCAGGAACTTGACCTGCGAGTAGCTCACGGTCGTATTCGCCCCGTCGCTGTACTTCAAGGTGAAGTTCATCGCGGCGTACATCGGACCGGCTTCCATGAACGGAGCCAGGCGGGCGCTGACGCCCCATGAGGTGTAAGACGTCGGCTGGTTGTTGCCGACGATGACCATCGTCTGCTGCGGAGGCAGCGCCCCGTTGGCGCTCTCATAGTTCATCACCGCCAGGCCGAGCTGCTTCAGGTTGTTGACGCAGTGGATCCGCCGGGCGGCCTCACGAGCGGCCTGCACCGCCGGCAGCAGCAGGGCGATCAGCACGGCGATGATCGCAATCACCACCAACAGTTCAATCAGCGTAAATCCGCGGGACCGGGAGGACGCCATGGGTGGAGGCTCGGGTAGAAGGATGATCGACGCACAAGGAGCGACATCCTACGACCCCGCCGTGAACCACGGGCAAAGCCTTCATGAAGTTCGCAAGGAGACAGGATTGGAAGCCGCTCTGACTCCTGGAGAAACGATCCGCTAGAATGGACCGATCGCCGACACGAGGGCCAAGCCATGCCGTCGCCGTTTCCGGGAATGGACCCCTACCTGGAGCATCCCTCGGTTTTCCCGGGGCTGCACAACCGCCTGATCGCCCTGCTGGGCGAGGCTCTCCAGGCCGCGCTCCCGCCTCCGTATTTCGCCGAGATCGGCGAGCGGGTCTGGGTCGAGGTCTCGGGCCGGTTCATCGAGCCGGACGCGAGCATCCTCCAATCTCCGTCGCAGGAACGCGGCGGAGTCGCCGCGTTGCCGACCCGGAGCGTTCCGGTCGTCGTCACCGTCCCTCATGACGAACGCCGGGAGCCCTTCCTGGAAATCCGAACGACGGGCGACTCGGGCGAACAGCTGATCACTGCGGTGGAGATCCTGAGCCCCAGCAACAAGACGGCGGGAGAGCGAGGGCGGGACCTTTACCTCCGCAAGCAGCAAGAGGTGCTCGCCAGCCGCGTCCACCTCGTCGAGATCGACCTGCTCCACGGCGGCCTGCACACGACGGCCGTCGATGCGAAGCGCCTTCACCAGGCGGTCGGCCGTTGCGATTATCACGTCTCGGTCCATCGATCGGACCGATTCGAGGACTTCTTCATCTACCCCATCCAACTCCGTGACTCTC
The DNA here is from genome assembly GCF_011065895.1 of Paludisphaera rhizosphaerae. Lineage (NCBI taxonomy): Bacteria > Pseudomonadati > Planctomycetota > Planctomycetia > Isosphaerales > Isosphaeraceae > Paludisphaera > Paludisphaera rhizosphaerae. Next base: position 276,240 of record NZ_JAALCR010000005.1, read on the forward strand.
TGCCGGAGGTCGCCTTCCCCCTCCTCGCCGGCGATCCCGACGTGCCGATCGACCTTCAAGCGATCTTCGACCGCGCCTACGACGTCGGCCCGTACCGCCGCCGAATTCGTTACCGGGACGCCTCTCCCGTCCCACCGCTGGCTCCCGAACTCCACGCCTGGGCGGAGGCGTTGCTGCCCGAGGAGCCGTGAAATCGTCACGCGGCATGGCAGGTCACGGTCGATTCCGTGGGATCGCCACGCGCGGGCGTCATTCAAGCTTCTTCATCAGAGCGTCCAGGCGTTCCTCGATGCGGTTGAGTTGGTCCTGGATTTCAAAGGCCGTCGGCTCGCGACGAGGTTGTTCCCGCTTCGGCTGAGGAGGGGATGGAGCCGCGACGACTCCGGCCGGTCGACTCGGATTCGCCGGCTTCAATTTGTTGACGATCACGCGATCACCGTGGCGGATCGGGACGTTGACGGCGTTCTCTTCCCCCTTGAGCAGGCCCTCGACGTCCACAACCTCCGTTTGAGCCTGGCCGGGCCGAGGTTTGTCGTGAACGACAAGTACGCGACGCCCGTCGGCCTCGGAGTTCAAACCTCCGGCATAGAGGACGGCGTCGAGGATTTTGTCCCCTCCCGTCCACGGAAACTTGCCCGGCTGGGCGACTTCGCCCAGGACGTAGTAGGGCTTGCTGTTGTAGGCCGTGACGTCGACGAAAACTCGGTCGCTGTCTTTCGGATCGATGGGGTCGAGCTTGCCGGTCTCGGGATTCATCGCGACGAGTCCCAGGATCTCGTCGTTTAGGTATTTCTTCAGATGGAGGACGATCTTCTCCTTCACCTGTGGGATGGTCAGGTCGGCGACCTCGACTTCTCCATAGAACCCCAGGCTGATTCGACCGTCGGGACGGACCAGTCGCTCCCCCGAAATCGGCCGGCCTTCCAGGGCGTCGAGGACCTCGACGAGCAGCAGGTCGGGCGGATCAACGATGTAATCCGTTCGGACCGACGCGGGAGGCCGCTTCGGATCGTCGAGGTCCTTGGCCTTCGCCTTCACGGACGAGCGGTCTTCCTGGGTGGCGGCCGCCCTGACCAGGCCGATCGAGGCGACGATCGCCAGGATCGCGACGAGGCTCGTGGAAACCAACTTCGACATCAGCATGCTCCTCATCAATCGATGGGCCAGTTCCATTGCATAGGCTCCGACGACCCCCTCCGCCGACCTTCCCGCGACGGTCTCGGCCGCTCCCCTGGCGGCGGCGAGAGCCAGCGAGGCGGGAACAGACGGCGACGGGGTCTCAACCCCCTCAGGCGCAAGTCCTCGGCGGGCGAGCCTTCGCCGTAAGAGATCCCGGGCCCGGGCCGACCGGCTCCGCACCGTGCCGATCGGGCATCCCAGGCGAGCCGCGGCTTGCTCCTGCGTCAGCCCCTCCCAGAAGCAGAGGACGATGATCTCGCGGTAGCGAGCCGGCAGGCGCCCGACCTCCTCTTGCACCGCCAGGGTGTGGCCGACCTCGGATAGCTCCTCGCCCACCACCGCGAGGCGAACCGCGGAACGCTCGCGACTGCGGCGTCGGGCTGCATCGGCGCGGGCCCGCGCCGAGACGCGTCGCGCCACGCCGTACAGCCAGCCGCCGATCGATTCGAAGCGAGTTGCCTCGCGGAGCCGATGGGCCAGGACCAGGAACGTGGCCTGAAAGGCGTCGTCGGCGTCGTGGATGTTCCCCAACTCCCCCCGACAAACCCGCAGGACCATCGGCCCATGCCGCTCCACGATGATCCGGAAGAACGTCTCGGCCTCGTCGTCCGCCGCTCGCGCAACGCGCCGGAGCACCTCGCCGTCCGTCAACCCGATCGCCGTCCCCGACTGGAAAAGCGTCGACAGTTCCCTCGCCGCTTCCGCCATGCGCGCCCTCCGGTTCCCTGGCCCAGACAAGCCCTTGAACTCTCCACATAGTGCCGCGAGGGACCGCGAGCTATCCATGAGTTCGAGGAATTTGCGATAAACTTTGGAAGTCCGGTCCACTGCACGGAGCGCCAGGCATGTTCCGCGATTCCATTGAAATCACCGCCGAACCCGAGCTTCTCTTCGCGCTGACGCAGGATTACACGCGGCGGCTCTCGTGGGATCCGTTCCTCAGGGAAGCGCGATTGGTGGGCGACGCGGAGAGCCCCGCCGTCGGCGTGCGAGCCTGGTGCGTGGCGCGGAACGGGCTGGGGATGGAGACGCGCTACGTCTCGTTCAATCCGCCGTCGACCTGCGCGGTGGAGATGACCCGAGGCCCCTGGTTCTTCCAGTCGTTCGCCGGGTCGTGGCGATTCGCGAGCCTCGGTCCGGGAAAGACCCGCGTCGACTTTTCCTACAGCCTGATCGGCCGGCCTCGGCTGCTGTCCGGCCTGCTTCGGGCGGTCTTTGGGGTGGAGTCGCGCCGTCGGCTGCGGGCCCTCAAACGGGCGGCTGAGCGAATCGGGGCTGCTTGACCAGTTCGAGCGGCTCCCCATAGGATGACCTCGTCAGGGGAGCGCCGCGTCCCAGGACGGTGGCGTTCGCCGTCGCGAGGATTGCGCGTTCCCAACTCACGACGAACGGCATCGCATGGAAGGGCATCCTCTCTCCCGCGCCGAGTACGTGCAGCGGGTTTTGATCGCGACTGTGGTCGTCGCCGGGGTTGCGGCGGCCGCGATGGTCTTCGTGCAGGCGGCGTCGGTCTTCCTGCTGGCCTTCGCCGCGGTCCTGCTCGCGATCCTGCTTCGGACGGCCGCCGATGCGCTGGGGCGTCGCACCGGGCTGGGGCCGAAATGGGCGTTCGCCATCCTGCTGGTCGTCCTGGCGTTGGCAGTCGCCGGGGCTGTCTACTTCGTCGGTTCCACGGCCGCCGACCAGCTTTCGAAGCTGAGCGAGGAACTGCCGAAGTCGATCGACCGCGTCCGTGAGTTTCTTCGTCAGTCGACCTGGGGACGCGAGATCCTCCGGTGGCTGCCCGCCGCCCAGGACGCAATGACCGGCGAGCCGAGCGGGGCGGCCTCGCAGGTCGCGCGGTTCTTCGCCACCTCGTTCGGCGCGGCCGGCGACGCGGTGGTTCTGATCTTCGTGACGCTCTATCTGGCCGGCTCGCCGCGGACGTACGTCGACGGCCTGATGCAACTCGTCCCGCCCGCCGGACGCCCCCGCGCCCGCGAAGTCCTGACCGCCGTCGGCGAGCGGCTGAAAGGCTGGATGCTCGGCCAGATGGTGGCGATGGCGACGGTCGGGGTCATCTCAGGGATCGGCCTGAAGTTGATCGGCGTGCCGCAGTTCCTGGTCCTGGGTCTTGTGGCCGGTCTGCTGACGGCCATCCCTTACATCGGGCCGATCGTCGGAGCGGTCGTCGGCGTGCTGGCCGCATTGACGCAGGGGACGTCAACCGCCCTCTGGGCGATCCTGGTCTTCACCGTGGCCGAATCGCTGGAAGGCTACGTGGTCACGCCGCTGATCCAGCAAAAGCTCGCCGAACTCCCGCCCGTCCTGACCCTCCTCGCGATCGCCCTGGCCGGCGTCCTCTTCGGCGTCGTCGGCCTGATCGTCGCCGCGCCGCTGGCGGTTGCGATCAAGACGCTCGTCGAGGAGCTGTACATCAAGGACGCCCTCGGCGACCGAGAAGGCGAGACGACCTGAACCCTGTCTGGAGTTCCGGGCGATGCCGTCGGCCTGGCTCATTCATCACGTCGCCAGCGGCCAGGCGTTCTTCACAGGCGCGGCGTGCCTGATCGCCGCGGCGTGGCTTTCGACGCGCGCGAAGAGAACGCCGCTGCGAGCGACGAGAAACGCGCTGGTAGGATCCGGAACGATCCTGGTTGTCGCGTCAGCGACGCCTCTGCCGGTCTGGACATACGTCATCCTCTTCGTTTGGACGGCGTCCTGGGCGGTCGGTGAGTGGCACGTCGGCAAGCTCTCGGCGCGAACCGTGGGGGCGCTGAGGCTCGGGGTCGCTGCGGTTTGGCTCGCGGCGGTGATGCTGGAAGCGACGTATCACGTTATCCCCGCCCTGCCCCGGCTCGATCGGCCGATGCTCGGCGTTGTGGGGGATTCGCTCACGGCTGGTACGGGCGACGCCCACGTCGTCGGCTGGCCCACAATCCTGGGCCGCGAGCACGGCATCGACGTGCGTACCCACGCCAGAGCGGGCGCGGGGGTCGCCGAGGCGATCGGATTGGCGAGGGAGATTACCCCGGCGGAAAACCTCGTCCTGCTTGAGATCGGTGGCAACGACATGCTCGGCGGAACGCCTGTCGCGCGTTTCGAAGAGGGCCTCGATAGACTGCTTGCAGAAGTCGTCCGCCCGGGGAGAGTGGTCGTCATGATGGAACTCCCCCTGCCGCCGACGTTCAACGCCTTCGGCCGATCGCAGCGCCGGCTGGCTCGGCGTTACGGGGTCCATCTGATCCCAAAGCGGGTCCTGCTTGGCGTCCTGCTTCGCCAGGGGACGACGTCCGACTCGGTCCACCTGACCGAAGCCGGCGCGAATGCCATGGCGGACGCCGTCTGGCGAATGCTAGGTCCGGCGTTCACGAGCGACTGATCGGCGCCGGCGTACTCCCTTTCGGAGGCCCTTGGGGAGGGCTACGATGTGGCTTTCCCGACCGTCACGGATTTTGGGGAAGCCATCCGAACGGCCTTCCCCCCTCGCGGGGGAAGGTGGCCCGAAGGGCCGGATGAGGGGGGATCGGCGTTGGGTTCAGAACGATCGTCGGATGCGAGTCCGACGGCGGTCCTCCCCCGCATCTGACCGTTCCGTGGGCTGCCTCCTCTGAATCGGTGACCGTCCGCGGTTTTCCGCGGCCTGGCGCAGAGTGCGCCGGGCCGTCCGGTCCTCGGAGGAACACCAACATGCCGACCTCTCCTTCCATCATGGCCCGATCTCGCCGCCTCGCTTCGGGCCTGCTCAGCCTGGCCGCGGCGATCGGGTTCGCGACGAACGGTCACGCCCAGTTCGGCGGGATGCCGGTCCAGGCCGCTCGCGAAGTCCCGGCCGGAGGTCTCGTCTCCTCGGCTCGGGCCGACGGGCTCATCAAGTCTCCGGCCCCGTTTCAGGTCTTCCAGCGCAACGCGAACGGTACGGCCGACGTCCCGCTCGTCCTGGACGACTCACTCAAGGACGCCAAGAACGTCCGGGTGGCGCTCACAGGAGCCGCAGGAATACTGTCGCCGCCGTATGTCGACGGTAAGCTCGTCGGCGTGCCGACGGGCGGGCCGTATACGCTCAACGTGACTTACAATCCACCTGGCTCTCCCGCCGCCGCGATGATCCCCCTCGGGCCGATCTACGTCGGCGATCTGTGGGTCCTGGCCGGCCAGTCGAACATGGAAGGCGTCGGCGACCTGCTTGACGTCACGCCCCCCGATTCGCGGGTGGCCGCTCTGGGGATGGACGGCAAGTGGGTTCAGGCCGTCGAACCGCTCCACTGGCTGGTCGATTCGCCCGACCCGGTCCACTCCGGCGACCCCGCCACCCGCGCCGAACGCTCGGCCAAGGACCACAAGACGCGTACCAAGGGGGCCGGTTTGGGTCTCCCCTTCGCCGTTGAGATGGTGAAGGCCACGGGCGTCCCCGTCGGCCTGGTGACGGCGGCCCACGGCGGCACGAGCATGGCCCAGTGGAACCCCGCCAAGAAGGATGAAGGGAGCAAGAGCCTTTACGGCTCGATGATGCGGCAGATCCAACTTGCCGGCGGCCGCGTGAAGGGCGTGCTCTGGTACCAGGGCGAGAGCGACCAGACCCCCGAGGCCTCGCTGATCTTCGAACGCACCTTCGCCGACTTCATCGGAGCCGTCCGCGCCGATCTCGGCCAGGCCGACCTGCCGTTCTACTTCGTCCAGATCGGCCGGTTCACCATCCACGGCGATTCCACCGGCTGGAATCGCGTGCAAGAGGCCCAGCGGGTGCTGCCGGACCGCCTCTCGAACACGGCCGTGGTCTCGGTGATCGACCTGGAACTGGACGACCCGATCCACGTCGGCGCCCAGGGCCTGAAGCGCGCCGGCGCGAGGCTGGCGAAGATCGCCCAGCGTCAGCAGTTCGGCCTGATCGGCGCGTCGACGCCGACCTTCGATCGCGTCGCCCTCGGCCCGAACAACACGCTGGAGGTGAAGTTCCGGGGCGTGAACCGCCTCGACGCCGGCGGGCCGAACAGCTTCAACGTACCGGGGACGCTGGGGGTCATGACCGTCGGCGGCCTCAGGCCCGGCTCGCTTGCCATTCCCGACGCCGGCGGCCTCAAGCCCGCCACGCACATCGCCGGCTTCTCGGTCCGCAAAGCCGACGGGTCCGCGATCCCGCTGATCTACGAGGCCCGCGTCGGCGTCAGCCGCGACTCGGTCGTGCTCAAGACCTTCGGCGCGATCCCGCCGGGCTCGTTCCTCTGGTACGGCTACGGCTACGACCCTTACTGCAACCTGACCGACTCCGCCGACATGGCCGTCCCCGTCTTCGGCCCCGTCCCGCTCGACCCGATCCTGCCGGCCCCGGCCGTCGCCGCCGCCGCGCCGAAGCCCGAGGAGAAGAAGGCCGAGGAGCCCAAGGCCGCCGCCCCGAAGAAGCCCCGCGCCCTGATCATCACCGGCGACGAGGTGGGCGCGCACGACTGGAAGAAGACCCATGAGGCCCTGCAGAAGATACTGTCCGAAGGCGGCAAGCTCGACGTCGACGTGACCACGACGCCGAGCAAGGACCTGACCGACGAGAACCTCAAGAAGTACGACGTGCTGGTCCTGAACTACCGCAACACCCCGCAGGGCTCGCCGGAGAGCCAGTGGTCCGACGCCAACAAGGCGGCCTTCCTCAAGGCCGTGCACGACGACGGCAAGGGGCTGGTCTCGTATCACTTCGCCTCGAGCGCCTTCACCAACCCCAACTGGGAGGAATACGAGAAGGCCCTCGGCGGCTGGCGGAAACAGGGCTTCCACGGCCCGGCGCACGCCTTCACCGTGAAGAAGACCGACGCCAAGCACCCGATCTCCGACGGCCTCCCCGCCGAGTTCGACCACGCCATCGACGAGCTCTACCAGAACTCCAAGCTCCCCGAGGGCGCCGTTGTGCTGGCCACCGCCTTCTCCGACCCGGCCAAGCCCAAGGGAACCGGCAAGGACGAGGCCGTGATCTGGGTCAATGAATACGGCAAGGGCCGCGTCTTCTCGTGCGTGCTCGGCCACGACGTCAACGCCCTGACCGACTCCAACGTCCCCGCCTGGATCCGCCGCGGCACCATCTGGGCGGCCACCGGCAAGGCGGAGTGAGCGCGACGGTTTAGCACCGACTTCGAAAAGCCCACGGCCGACGCCCTCCCCACGGTGGACGTCGGCCGTTTCCATTCCTCCCGCCATCGCATCTCGCCGACTCGTCAGCCCAGGGACCGAATCACGCCTGCCTTCCGCAACTCGTCCCAGATCACCCCGACATGGCCGACGATCGCGGCCGCTACCATCGCCGCGACGTCCACGTCCGTGAACGTGGTCCGCCTCGTCAGCAGGACCAGCAGCAGGCAGACGCCGACGAGCAACACGACGCCGATCAAAGCCTTGATGCGAGACATGGCCCACCCCCCTCACGCCGATCGTCCGGGGCCGGCCTTCGGTCCCGCATGGGGGGTTATCAAGGTTTCTCGAAGGGGCGGACGTGGGGTGTGGAGATTACAGCGGCTTTCTCCGGAACTGCGGACGATTGTTGGTCAGACCTCCCTTCTCCCCTGGTGGGAGAAGGTGGCCCGAAGGGCCGGATGAGGGGGATCCCAACGGCCGGCGTCGGTCGCGCCCCCCCTCATCCGCCGCTGCGCGGCACCTTCTCCCACCAGGGGAGAAGGGACGCCGTCGCCGGTTCCTTTGTATGCCATCCCAGAGTAAACCGCTGTATCCAGGCATCCAAAGAGCGCGAGGGGGCTCGCCGCAGCGCGACCTCGTTGCATTCCCCCTTCCCCTGGGTCAATCTATCCGGAGGTATAGACAGCCCGTACGGCCGAGGCGGACAGAGTCACGCAACGGCGTGCATCGAAGGATCAGATCCATGAAGACCTCATCGGCGCTCGTCGTCGCTCTACTCGCGATTGTTCCCCAGTCCTCGGCCGGCGAACCGCCCAGGGAGCGGCGGCTGTCGCGAGAGGAATACCGCGACAAGATGAAGGGCGGCTGGATCGGCCAGATGGCCGGCGTGGGGATCGGCGGGCCGACCGAGTTCCGCTGGCAGGGGGCGATGGTGCCGGCGAACAAGGTGCCGGCCTGGAAGCCCGAGACGATCAACCAGTTCGACCAGGACGACATCTACGTGGAGATGACCTTCCTGCGGACGCTCCAGAAGTACGGGCTCGACGCCACGACCCGCCAGGCGGGGATCGACTTCGCCAACAGCAAGTATCCGCTCTGGCACGCCAACAAGGCCGCCCGCGACCGACTCCGCGAAGGGATCGCCCCGCCCGACAGCGGCCACCCCGCGTTCAACGATCACGCCGACGACATCGACTACCAGATCGAGGCCGACTTCTCCGGCCTCATCGCCCCTGGCCTCCCCAACACGGTCATCCGCCTGGGCGACACGTTCGGCCGGCTCATGAACTACGGCGACGGCCTCTACGGCGGCGACTTCGTCGGCGCGATGTACTCCGAGGCGTTCTTCGAGAGCGACCCTGAAAAGATCGTCCGCGCCGGCCTCGCCGCCATGCCGGAGAAGAGCCAGTACCACGAGTGCATCTCCGACGTCCTCAAGTGGTATCACGAGACCCCCGACGACTGGCAGGCCGCCTGGCGGAAGATCGAGGACAAGTACCAGAAGAACCTCGCCTACCGCCGCTTTTCGTGCAGCAAGAACGAGAAGGAGCCGTACAAGTTCAACATCGACGCCAAGATCAACGGCGCGTACATCGCGATGGGCCTGCTCTACGGCAAGGGCGACCCCGAACAAACCATCGTGATCTCCACCCGCTGCGGGCAGGACTCCGACTGCAACCCCTCGAACGCCGCCGGCGTCCTGTTCGCCAGCATCGGCGCCGCGAAGCTCCCCGCCAAGTACACAAGCGCCCTCGACCAGAAGACGAAATTCAACTCCACCGACTACGCCTTCCCCGACATCCTGGCCGTCTGCGACGCCCTCGCAACGCAGGCCGTGACGAAGGCCGGCGGCCGAATCGAACGCTCGGCCGACGGCGCCGAGACCTTCGTCATCCCCGTCGAGACGCCCCGCCCCCGGCCGCTCGAATCGTGCTGGGAGCCCGGCCCGAAAGCCGACTCACGGCTCACCGCCGAGGAGCGGTCGCTCATCACGGAGAAGAACAAATGACGGTTCGATCATGCCTCACCGTCCTCGCCGCCCTGGTCGCTCTCGCCGCCCCCACCCGCGGCGAGGAGCCGAAGAAAATCGACCTGCGGACGAAGGCCGGCGTCGAATCGGTCAAGGGCGAATGGCGCTGGCATGACGTGACGCTCGTCCCCGTCACGGGCAAGAACCCGGACGGCTCCCCCAACAAGACCTACAACTACGAACCCCGCGCGATGGCCGCGGACTACGACGACTCGAAATGGGAGGTCATCGCCCCCGAGACCCTCAAGGACCGTCGATCCACGGGCCAGATCTGCTTCTGCTGGTACCGGATCAAGGTCACTCTCCCCCCCGGGGTCGAGGGGAAATCCGTCTTCTTCCAGACCGTCGTCGACGACTACGGCGAGGTCTGGGTGGACGGCCAACTTCCGTACAAGGTCGGTCAGGCGGGGGGGAACGTCGCATCGGGATTCAACTATCCGAACCGCGTCGAGCTGGCCGACCCTGCGCCGGGCAAGACCTACTCGTTGGCCGTCTTCGGCATCAACGGCCCCATCTCCGTCACGCCCGGCAACTGGATCTTCCTGGGGCCGACGTTCCTGGAGATCGTCGACAAGGACAAGAAATGAGGGGCCGTTGACGGAGTTGCAAACCACGGCCGAGCCGACGCTCGTCGCCGAGCCCGGCCGGGTGGAGTCGGTCGACGTCCTCCGCGGATTGACGATCCTGCTGATGGTCTTCGTCAACGATCTGGGGAAAGCCGCCCCCTCGTGGCTGCACCACATCGAGCCGTCGTCGGCCGACGGGATGACGGTCGCCGACCTGGTCTTCCCCTGGTTCCTGTTCATCGTCGGCGTGTCGATCCCGCTGGCGTTCGAGCGGGCCTTCGCGCGCGGGGCGACGGTCGCCGGCGAGGTCGGCCACGTCCTGGCGCGGACGGCCGGCCTGCTCATCATGGGCGTGATCGCCAACAACGCCGGCCGGGACAAGACGCTCGGCTCGCCGACCTGGGAACTCGCGGCGTTCATCGCCATGATCCTCGCCTGGTCGGCCCCCCCGACGAAGCCGGGGACGAAGCGGACGACGTTCCTCATCCTGAAGGCGCTGGGGGTCGTCGCCTTGATCGGCCTGCTGGCGGTCTATCGTCGCGATCCCGTGAACACGTCGCTCCCCTTTTACGGGACGATTGAAGGCTGGCGATGGCTCCGAACGAGCTGGTGGGGCATCCTGGGGCTGATCGGCTGGGCCTACCTGACGGTCGCCCTCCTGACGCTGGCGCTCGGGCGGCGTCGCGAGTGGCTCATGGGGGCGATGGGGGTCCTGATCTTGCTCCACCTGGCGATGGAGCGCGGCGGGCTGTTCGGAAGGGTTGAGAGCAAGGCGTGGCTGGAGCCCGTCCGACCGATGATCGCCTGGCTGCAGCAAATCGTTGAGGTGATCGGCTCCTACGTGAATCTCGGCGAAGCGACGGGTTCCTTGGCGGCGATCACAATGGCCGGCTGCCTGCTGGGGACGATCCTGCGCCGGGAATCGGATGTATCGACGCCCCGCGATCGGGCCTCGTGGGTCGGCGTCTTCGCAGTTGGACTATTCGTCGCGGGGCTGGTCACGGACACGTTCGAGGGGATCAACAAGAACGCCGCGACGCCGACGTGGTGCCTCTGGACGGCGGCTCTCGCGGCGCTGCTGTGGCTGGCGCTTTACTTCGTCGTCGACGTCCACGGCTGGCGAGGCTGGACGATCCTCGTCCGCCCCGCCGGGGCCAACCCGCTCATTGCGTACTTCCTGCACCCGATCGTCGTCGAGGGCGTCTCGGCCGCCGGCCTGTGGGGGACCGTGCTCGCTTACAAGAACTCGCCGAACGCCTGGATCGTCGTCGGAGGATCGCTGGCGATGGCCTTGTTCGTCTGCGGCCTGACCGGGGCGATCGCTCGCCTGGGCCTGCGGGTTCGGCTCTGAAAACCAGCAGCCTGTTTTCATACGACCCAAGGTGACTTGCTTCCGGAGGACGCCATGAGAGGGCTCGTCCTGCTGATCCTGGCGATGACGTCCGTGGGACTGGCGCAGGCCCAGCAAGGGCCGACGCGATCCGGAGTCCTCGTCTACGGCGCGACACCGGCCGGAATCGCCGCCGCGCTCGCGGCCGCCGATGACGGCGAGAACGTCCTCCTGATCGAGCCCTCGGCGCGGATCGGTGGCTTGGCCGCCTCGGGGCTCTCGCACACGGACCTCCGTACGTTCGAGGGTCTCTCCGGCGCGTTCCTCGATTACTCGCGACGAGTTCAGGCATACTACGCCGCGAAGTACGGCGCCGACTCGCCGCAGGTCCGCGATTCCCTTCACGGCGTCTTCGCCGAGCCGAGCGTCGCGCTGGCCGTTTTCCGGGAGATGCTCGCCGAAAGGAAGACGGCGACCGTCGCAACCGGCGCGCGCCTGACGAGCGTCGCCACGACGTCCGCTCAAGGCCGCCCCCACGTAACCTCGGCGACGTTCGTGAAACCGGATGGGACGGCGTGGACCGTCGCGGCCGACGTCTTCATCGACGCCACCTACGAGGGCGACCTCCTGGCCGCGGCCGGGGTTCCGTACCGGGTCGGTCGCGAAGGCCGCGCGGAGTTCGGCGAGTCGCTCGCGCCGGAACAACCCGACGGGGAGCTTCAAGCGTACAACTTCCGCCTGATCATGACGCGCGACCCGCGAATCCGCGTCGCCCCGCCGCGACCGGCCGGCTACCGTCGCGAGGATTACCAGCCGGTCCTGGAGATGCTCAAGGCGGGCCGCTTCCGATCGATCTTCGGCTATCCCGACGGTTGCATCTTCAAGGCCCACGTCCCCCCCCTGCCGAACGCCAAGTACGACATCAACGACGTCTCGAAGGGGCTGATCCGGCTGTCGCTGCCGGGACGGAACCTTGGCTGGCCCGAAGGAGGTCCCGCCGAGCGCGAGCGGATCGCCGCCGACCATATGAACGACACCCTCGGCCTGCTCTACTTCCTGCAAAACGACGAGGAGGTCCCCGCGCAGTATCGCGAGGAAGCCGCCTCGTGGGGGCTGTGTCGAGACGAATTCGAGGAGACCGGCGGCCTTCCCCCGCAGCTCTACGTCCGCGAGGCGAGGAGGATGGAAGGGGCCTTCACGTTCACGCAGAAGGACGCCGAGTCGCTCCCCGACGAGAACCGCGCCGTGCTCCACGCCGATTCGATCGCCGTCGGCGACTACGGCAACAATTGCCACGGCACGAACCACGAGGGCCCTCGGTTCGGCGGTCGTCACACGGGCGAGTTTTACAAAGTCCCGAAGCCCTACCAGATCCCTTACGGGGTCCTCACGCCGAAACAGGTGGACAACCTGCTCGCGCCGGGGGCGGCGAGTTCATCGCACGTCGGCTTCTGCGCCCTTCGGCTGGAGCCGATCTGGATGTCGCTGGGCCAGGCGGCGGGGCACGCCGCGCACCTCGCTCGCGTCGAGGCACGCCCCGTCCAGAGCGTGCCCATCGTCCGGCTTCAGGAGAGTCTCCATCGAGCGGGCTCGGCCACGATCTACGTCTCCGACGTTCCTCCCGGAAGCCCCGACTTCGAGATCGTCCAGACGATCGGCACGGCCGGGGGCTTGCACGGCCTCGCCCCGACTTCGCCGCCGGGGCCCCACAAGAAGCGGAAGGACAGCCCGTATCTGGAGGCCTTCCCGAACCACGCCGCGAGCCTGGACGCCCCGCTCGACGCCCCTCTGGCCGCGCGCTGGCGGAAGCTCGCCGAGGGGCTCGGCCTGCGGGTCGACGGCCTCCCGGAGGCCGACGGCCGCACCACCCGCGGCGACTGGCTGCGAGCCGCCGCTCGACCCTCTCGATGAGCTTCCGGTTCGTGTGAGTGTGAATCAGGCGCCGACGACGCCGTTGCTGGTCTGGGCGGCCGGGCTCTCGGCGGTCGTGCACGAGCCTCCCTCGCCGGCGCAGCAGGGACGCGGCGGCAGCAGATGGCCCATCTTGTCGCGCTTGGCGTCCATGTAACTCTGACGCTCTTCATGGGGAGGCGCGATGATGGGGACCTGCGCCACGACCTTCAGGTCGTAGCCGTAGTAGATGAAGGCGTCGGTCTTCTTGGGGTTGTTGGTCAACAGGCGGATCTTGGTCAGGCCCAGATCCTTGAGGATCTGGAGGCCCGGGCCGTAGTCGCGCATGTCCGCGCGGTGGCCCAACGCCAGGTTGGCCTGGACGGTGTCCATCCCCTTGTCCTGGAGGTTGTACGCCCGGATCTTCTCGATCAGGCCGATGCCCCGCCCTTCCTGCGGCAGGTAGATGAGCGCGCCGACGCCCTCGGCGGCGATCATCTCCAGGGCCATGTGAAGTTGGTCGCCGCAATCGCAGCGGAGCGAATCGAGCAGGTCGCCGGTGAAGCAGGACGAGTGGAGCCGGACGAGCGGGGCCTCGACCGATTGCAGGTCCCCCATGACGAAGGCGACCGGTTCGTTGCCCGGCTCGTGCTGGACGCGATACCCGAGGATCCGGCCGTGGCCGTACTTCGAGGGCAGGTCCGCCTCGGCGATGCGGTTGACCAGCTTCTCGCGGGTCCGGCGGTAGCGGATCAGGGCCTCGATCGAGATGATCGGCAGGTCGTGCTCGCGGGCGACGGCCTGCAGCCGGGCGCCACGGGCCATGCCGACGCCGTCGGTGATTTCGCAGATGACGCCGGCGGGGGTCAGCCCGGCGAGCTTCATCAGATCGACGGCCGCCTCGGTGTGGCCGGCGCGACGGAGCACGCCCCCCTCCTTGGCGATGAGCGGAAACAGGTGGCCGGGGCGAAGGAGATCGCCGGGCTTGGTCGCCGGGTCGAGGATCGCCGCGACCGTCAACGCCCGCTCGCTGGCGCTGATGCCGGTGCGGCAGGAGACGTGGTCGACGGGGACCGTGTAGGGCGTCTCGTGGGTCGACGTGTTGTTTTTGACCATCGGATCGAGCCGGAGCCGGTCGGCGACCTCGGGCATGATCGGCATGCAGACCTGGCCGCGACCGTGGGTGATCATGAACTCGATCACCTCGGGAGTGGCCCGCTCGGCGGCGACGACGAAGTCCCCCTCGTCCTCGCGGTCCTCGTCGTCCACGACGATGATCACCCGCCCCGCCTTGAGCGCCTCGATCGCGTCCTCGACCTTGGAATACTCGTACCCCATCGTCCCCATCCATCCATTTCCCGGCCCGCCCATCGTCGGGAACCTCCCGAGCGCGCCGAACCTCGCTCCATTCTACGCCGGAAGGCCAGGGGAAATCAGGATGACTCCCAAGCGACCCGGTCGAGCCCGTCCCTTCGCGCCTCGCTTTCGGCGTGAGGCGATCGTCCTTCCGCCCCCCCCTCATCGAATGAAAAGGCCCTGATCGTCCCAGCTTCGAAGCGTGGTCGGGATCTTGGAACCGTTGCGATAGGACGAGATCGCCTCAGCGATTCTGGTGACGGGAAGCCGGAAACTTAATTCGGTGAAGTAGATGGTTTCAGGTTCGCCATAATCCGTCGTCCCGGAAATCTCCAGGACACGGCCGGAGGAGGTTCCGTGGAGGGTTGAATCGCCGAGGCGCATCCAGGGGATACGGACGACGCGAGATCGGAATCCTTGCCCAGACAAAAGGAGCCAGACGATTCGAAGAAAGCCCGGTATGAGGGGAATCTTGTCGAGCCAGGACTCGCCGATCACCAGCGCCTCGATTCCCTCACGACAGATCCGAAGCAACGGGCGGCGTCTCACCCGTAGGCTGTAAACACCGTGGGCGAAGAGGACGGCGCATACTCCCCCCATGCCCAGGGTGATTAAACCGTCCTTCACGTCCACGCCCTTGTTAGGACGATGTGTGATCATCAATGCGATCAGCACGACGAAGTTCAAAGTCAATAAACCACCAACGACTGCCTCCACACGACATATCCACATTTTCGCCCGAAATTCGACGGGATCGGCAGGCCTCATCTACGAGTGGCTCCAACGGATGACGCGGCGGGTGGTGAGTCTCGTCGCCTCGAGTGCGGCTCAGCGGGCCGGTTTGACGTCCATCGGCACGCGCATCAGGTAGACGCGGACGGCGTCCTCCCAGGCGAAGTGGATCTCGCCGGCTTCCTCGTCGATGTAGCCGTCCGGGTAGTTGAGGTTGGACGACGGATCGGCGACGAGGTCGACCTTGGTCTCCCAGGTCTTCATATCGTCGCGGCTGATCCAGAGGGAGAGCGGGCTGCGACGGCCTCCCCCCTTGCCATCCGTGCCGACGGGGTTGTTGAGCAGGAAGATGCGGCCATCGCGGGCGCGGAGGGGGCGGCACTTGGAGGACGGGTTGGGGATGTCGGATCTTCGGATCGGCGACCACGACTCGCCGCCGTCCGCCGAGTCGCTCCGCCAGAGCCAGCCGTCCTTCCCCTCGCGGACGAGCATGGCGACGGACCCGTCCGACAGGGGGACGACCTTGGGCTCGTAGAAGTGGCGAGGGTCGTCGTTGTGGAGGTAGCCGCGGAGTCGGAAGCTCTGGCCGCCGTCGTCCGAGAGCATCGCGCCGACGCAGTAGCGATGCTGGCGCGTCGCCCAGGCGTTCGCCGCCTTGTAGATCAACTGGCTGTCCGAACCGTGCGGCAGGACCACCTGCGGCGGCGTCCGCGAGCCGACGCGGGGCTCGTCGGGAGGACGGCCGGCGGAGGGCTCACACCACTCGTCGCCGATCTGTTCGGCCCAGCTCACGGGGATCACCCAGCGGCCGCTCGCCAGGACGATCCCCTGATTGACCCAGACGTTGTGGATGCCGCCGGGGATCGAGTGCGGCCCCTGCCACGTCCGGCCGGCGTCGCGGCTGACAGCGCGGAAGCTCTGGATCTGGGTCAGCCAGGTCCCCAGCGAATAGGTCTGGAGGAACGCGTGGACCTCGCCGTCGCGGGGGACGAACAGCTCGGTCGTGAACAACCCGCGATGGGCGTGGCGGAAAAGGACCTCCGGGGCCGACCACGTCGCGCCGGAGTCGTCGCTGCGGGCGATCATCGTGAAGTTGCCGTCGACTGGCTCGGAGAAGCCGCCGGTCGTCCAGGTGCAGATCAATCGCCCCGGCGCGACGCGGCGGAGGATTGCCTCGCGAGTCCACTGCTTGATGCCGCTGGCCGCCCAGGGATAGCCGCCCGGCCCGGGCCACAATTCGACCTGCTTGACGCCCGGGTGGACCCATCGATTGGGGTTGGGAGGAGGCGGCGCCTGGGCGTTCGCCTGACCCGCGACCGCCGCCCCCGCCGCGGCCAGGCCCGCAATCACCTCACGCCGGCCGACCGACAACCTCTCGCCGTTCGCTCGCATGGCTTCCTCTCGAACCGGCCCGTTTTGCTCGACGCGAACCCTCAGGCGCCGGCCCGAGTATACCGGGGCTCGACGCCGCCGGCAGGCATTCCCTATGCTCGATGTCCCGGGTTCGACGACCCGGAGGCATCGGAGTGATGATGGACGATCGCGAGCGGCTCACACTGGACGAGGTTCACGAACTGGTCGCGTCGGTCCTGACGCGACACGGCCTGGCGCCGGCCCACGTGGAGGCGTGCGCCGACGTGATGACGGCCGGCGAGCGCGACGGCGGCGGGTCGCACGGGATCTTCCGACTGTTGATGTGCATGAACTCGATCCGGGCGGGGAAGGTCTCGCTGGACGCGGAACCCGTGGTGGAAGACGCCGCGCAAGGGATCGTCCGCGTCGACGCCGGCGGCGCGTTCGCGCCGCTGGCCTTCCGTCGCGGGCTGCCGGCGCTCGTCCAGAAGGCCCGCGAGGTCGGCCTGGCGGCGATGGCCGTCAACGACTGCTGCCACTTCGCGGCGCTCTTCCCGGAGGTCGAAGCGATCGCCCGCGAGGGTCTCGTCGGGTTCGCGTTCACGCCCAGCCACGCGTGGGTCGCGCCGGCGGGGGGCTCGCGGCCGTTGCTGGGGACGAACCCGATCGCCTTCGGCTGGCCGAGGCCCGCCGGCGACCCCTTCGTCTTCGACTTCGCCACCAGCGCCTCGGCTCGCGGCGAGCTTGAACTGCACCGCCGCGAGGACCGCCCGACGCCGCCGGGATGGGGCGTCGACGCATCGGGAACGCCCACCACCGACGCCGCCGAGATCCTCGAAGGCGCCATGCTCCCCTTCGGCGGCCACAAGGGCTCGGCCCTCTCCCTGATGGTCGAATTGATCGCTGGCCCGCTCATCGGCGACCTGACCAGCGTCGACTCGATCGCCTACGACGCCGGCGCGAAAGGCGCCCCGCTCGGCGGCGAACTGCTCCTGGCGATCGACCCCTCCCGGATGCTCGGCGACGGTGCCCCGAAGCATCTCGCCCGCGCCGAGGCGATCTTCGAAGGCGTCGTCTCCCAGGGCGCCCGCCTCCCCTCGCTCCGCCGCTACGAGGCCCGACGAAAGAGCGAAGCCGAGGGCGTCCTGATCCCCCGCAAACTGCTGGACGAGGTCCGGGCGATGTTGGTTTGAGCGTCGCGGGAGGTCACCGCAACGATGTGGCGACGAGGTCCGCCAGCTTGCGATCCAGGTCGGCGGCGACAGCATCGACCTGGGGATCGCCGAGGCGGCCGAAGAGGCTCGACGGCAGGTCGTATTCCACGCAGGTCCCTCCCCCTTCGGGCTCGTAGACCAGCACGCGAAGGGGCGCATACAGCGCTGCGCCGACGTCGTGGCGGGTCATCTCGACGGCGAACAGCGGATTGCCGACGACGTACTGCACGACCTTGCGCCTCGGGCCAACAAGCCCCAGCAGCGTGCCGTGGTCCTGCTTCGCGAAGATCATGAATCCGCTCGGCCCGGCCATCTTCTCGATCGCCGCCCGGACCTCCGCCGGGGCCGCGCCCTGGGCCAACGTCGCGGCCGGCACCGGGTCATGCCGACCCAGACGCGCCTCGAACGCCGCCGTCGCCTCCGCAAACGGCCGGGCCGACGTCTCGCGGATGTGCTCCACCGTGAACCGTGAACGCCCCTTCTCGCCCATTGCTCCCGCTCCCGCCGCCAAGCAGGCAGCCGACAGCAAAACCGCCGCTCCCAAAGCCCTCGCAACACGCATCGGTATCCTCCCCTTTTGATGAACAACGGAGCCTCCAGGCTCCGGCTTATCTCACCACAAGTCGCATATACAACTTAGGGGTGACGCAATGAAAATCAAGGGGGGCCGGTCGAGAAGCGAGTGTGGACCGATGGCCTGTCCCTTCCCTCTCGGGGAAGGCCTTTTGTCGCCCTACGTCATCCTGACATCCAACGCTCAGCCTTGCGGCGGGCGAGGCGTTCCAGTTCCTGCCAATCCTCGGCGGTCATGTGCCTGGCGGTTACATGACGTTCACGCGTCGGCCCGTTTACCGAGAACGGATTACCGACGACCTCACGCAGCAACGGAACCGGCATGAAGATGCGGTAACGCTCGACGCCTTCGGGAGGGCAGCCCGGATAGAACAGGGACTGCTCGACGAAATACGCCGCTTTCTGCAACAGGCCGTAAGGAGATAGGTCGTCGCCGGGGCGAGGCGAAGCGATCATCGCGCCGAGTTCCTGGGGCGAGAGTCGTGAGACCTTCTCGCACCAACGCGCGACCTCTTCAGTTTCCTTACCGAAGTCGATGTGAAAGGCCGCTCCCTCGGCGATGTACTGGGCATTCCCGAGATTTATGTCGTCCGCGTTTCCTTCCAGTTCCCAGGCTCCGACCTCAAGGGTCATCAGGCTCTCCCAATAAGGAAGCAGAAGCTCGATACGGCGACAGCAGGCGAGCAGATAACGCCGGATGAGCCGATTCAGGTTGTCCTGCGAGCCCTTCCAATCCTGGCGATACCAGCGAAGCATCAGGCCGACGTCGTCGGATCGCAGCCATTCGTCCTCGGTCATGTGGACGATCGGCCGCCTGTGATCGCGATAGCCCCAGCAATCGTAGTAAGCCCAGCGCGAATCGGTTGTCTCTTCGATCACGACGCCGGCCGCGCGGGTGTCTCCCAAAGCTCGGAAAGCGGGCCAATC
This sequence comes from Paludisphaera rhizosphaerae, assembly GCF_011065895.1. Classification (NCBI taxonomy): domain Bacteria; kingdom Pseudomonadati; phylum Planctomycetota; class Planctomycetia; order Isosphaerales; family Isosphaeraceae; genus Paludisphaera; species Paludisphaera rhizosphaerae. The sequence continues at coordinate 295,485 of NZ_JAALCR010000005.1, forward strand.
CTCGCAGCGAGCGAGGAAGGCCACGGGGTCAACGTCCGCAGTGAACAATACCGGGGGGCTTTCCACTTCGTTCTCGTCGTGAGCGACCTGGGACTCGACGCCGAGATCGCCATAATGGAAGCAACGCTCGAGGTGGTTGATCCCATACGGGTCGGGGAATTCTTCGATCTCGTTCTTCGCTCCTACCTGGAAGAGGAGAGAGAAGTCGCCTCCAATCAGGTCGGGGTTGCGTTCGACAACCGAGAACACGAAGCCTTCCATCGACGGGCCGTAACGGCTCACGTCTTCCCAACACGCACTCAAGAAAAGGTCCTCGCTCGCCGGGTCATCTTCCATAAACCGGAGCAGCAACCGCAGGCCGTCGCGTGGCGTCAATTCAGCCAGCGGGACGCCCGCCCTGGCGACCTTGGCCCTGAAACGTCGGATGAGATTCGAGAGTTTCACGGCTGGGGAATTCTTCCAGATCTCAGGTAGGCCGTCGCTTGAGCTTCGATTTCGGCAATTCAAGTGGGGTTTACCGCCGGTGGAGACTCTGCGTCACCGACCCGGCGACGTTCCCAGACCTGGCGTTCCAACCCATCCCAGTCCGCGGGGTCATCTCCGTCGCGGGTCCGCTCTCCATCCCCTCGCGCAGCTTGGCTTCCAGCTCCTGCTTCGCCGTGCGCTTCTGGGCTTCACGAATGAGGGCCTGGACATACTCCGCGGCCGACGCGTGGCCTCCGAGCGCCGCCTGCGCCTCGATGAAGGCCATCATCTCGTCGGGAAGCGAGAGATTCATCGTCGTCATGGGTCGGACTTCCCCCCGGATAGGACCGCCTCATTGTAGCAAGGGTTAAAATCCTAGGCAGTCGGCGGCGACTGACGCGATCGGCTCCGGGGTTCGTCCTCGGCCCACCCCTCGTCCATATCGCCAATTTCAAGGGCGGCGGAGCGTCGCCTAGCGTGGGTCGCTCGGGGAGGGTACGGCTTTTCTCGCCTCATTGACGCGACGTAGGCCGTCGAGGAATTCCTTGACCTGACGCTGGACCTCGGCCGTCTGCCGCACAGTGACCATGAGAGGTCGGTTCGGGTCGACCTCGTGGCCGCCTTCCGGCGATGACTTGACGACGTGCGCGAAGTAGGGGCGCAATGTGCCACGTCCGCCTTGCGTGACCCAGCTCTGCGACTCGACCTTCGCAGCGATCAATTCCAGGAGAGGCCAGGCCGGGTCCGGGATCGCATCTTGATCTTCGACCGGACCGGGAGCGATCCCGAGCAACTCGCCGATCTCATAGCTTCGGTTGACGAGTTCCGTCGCGGGGACGATCGGGCTCACAGGAGGCTGGGGGTTCGCAGCCAAGCGGGACGGGGGAGCCCCATCGACTGACGAGACGAATCCGGGTGGGCTCGGCATGGTCGGCGTCGGCGGTGCGGGCGGAAGCAACGCCGGCGGGGCGTCGAGGCGAGCCGCCTGGAGCCGCCTCAACCCCGTTAAGAGCCTACCGATGCGGTCGTGCGTCGACCGGTCCTGGCGGATGAGCATGCTGAGGTTCAGGGGAAGCGGCTTGATTTGCGGGCCTGCTTGACCGCCCTGTTCCCAGGTCTCTGGCGCGATCGTCCGCGTGATCAGTCCGGCCAGTGCGATGAAATCGGCGTCCGTGATCGCGCGGCCGTCCGGGATGCTGCCGTCGGCGCCGAGGATGTCCCCGACGTAGTAGGTCCTGAGCAGGTAATCCCCGTCGCCGGTCCTGGGCGCGATCGGAGTCGGGGCCGTGGGCTTCGCGGTCGGCTGCCCGGGCTGGCCCTGGGCGAAACCGGCCACGCCCACCCCCGCCGCGGCGACCATCAACAGGACCGCGGCGCTCGTCTTGATCTTGGTCATCAACAGGCCTCCTTGGACTTCACGGGTCAACAAAGCGACGGCCGCGGGGACGGCCGTCGCGCCTCCGGCACAGGCGAAGGCCTTCGGGATCGGGGCGACGGCGGACGCCTCCTCGGCCGCCAGGGCGAGCCAGGCGGCCGTCGAGAGCGTGACGCCCCGTCGCCGCAAGCGATCCGCCAGCAGGCTGCGGGCCCGAGAGTGGCGGCCGGAGAGGGTGCCGATCGGACAGCCCAGCCGGTCCGCCGCCTCGCGGTGCGAGCAACCTTCGAGGTCGCACAGGACGATCGGCATGCGGTACTTCTCCGGCAGGCGGATCAGTTCGCGGTCGAGCGTCTCGACGAGCATGCCGCGCGGGTCGGTGGGCGTCGTCCAGGGCTCGTGGGCGTCCCCCTGCACTTCGCGCAGCCTGCGACGGGCTCGGATCGCCCGCGCCTTCAAGGCGGTCCGGCAGGCGACGCCGTAAAGCCAGGCGACGAGCCGGTCGCCGGGGCGGACGACATCGGCCCGGCGGGCGAGGACCAGGAACGTCGCCTGGAAGGCGTCGTCCGCGTCGTGGTGGTCGCGCAGGATCCGACGGCAGACGCGCCAGACCATCGGCCCGTGACGCCCGACGAGCACCTCGAAGGCGGCCGGCTCGCTGGTCGCGACGAACCGATCGAGCAGAACATCGTCCGGGAGCGACCCGATCGCCCCCGCCTGGATCAGCGTGCGAAGTCCGTCTACGGTCCCTTTCACCGATTCACCCATCCCTGAAACGTGGCTCGATCTCCCGACCACAACCCAGGATTACCCGATGGGGATGCATCTCATACGTTTTTTTCCGAGACGGAACCGGAGAAGCAGATCTCCCCGCAGCGTGAGTCCCTCGGCGTTTCGTTCGAGTTGAACCGAGGGAGGCCGACCGCAGACGCGGGAAGCTGGGCATTCACCCTTGGCCCTCCATTCATTTCAATCACCAGACTCGTCGAATTCAGCTGCCTCGACGCGACTGAGGGTCGAGATTCTCGATCACCATCGTGGTTTTGGAACCCTAGTCGCGATAGAGGACGCGATCAAAGAACGGCCGGCGGCGACGCCAGGCCTGGATCTTGTGAGGCTCCCGTAGGCGATCACGTTGGGGACGGACGCGACGAGCGTCTCGACGAAAATCGCCGAACGAAGCCACGGCCCGACTCAACGCAACCATCACGAAAACAACGATTTACACGGCCGCCACGACGTCGCTCGCCCCGGCGATCGAACCCATTTCGGACCCGAGGGCGTCGAGTCGCGGTGGGTAGTCGACGGTGTGGCGTGCGGCTCATTGACAATTCGGTGGGATCGAAACGACGGGCTTGCCGGACGTGTCCTCGCTCAACAACACCATCACTCGCCGGGTGCCGTTTCGGGATCGAGGGTTGAAGTCGGGTGCCATTGCCACGCTTGCGTGACCATGAGGTGGGCGACGGTCGCACAGTTGCCCACGCCGGTTCATGGCCACGCAAGCGTGGCCATGGCACCCAGATCCGCTTCCTTCGGTGGTGTGGTATTGTGTGCGGAGCGTCGTAAAGGCGCGCGATCGAAGCCAACGCCTGATCGGATCAAACACCCAGTCTTCACAAGACTTGCGTCGACACCGCATCGCACGAACGAAGCCGAATCGAAGCCGACGGCTCACATGCGGGCCAGGTGGGCCGTCAGGCTGCGGAAGCGGGCTTCGACCTCGGCGGGGTGGATGTCGGGGGCGGCGAGGGCGCGATCGACGGCGGCCGACCACTGGTCGAGTTCGGGCTTGACCAGTTCATACACGTCGAAGCATTCGGGCTCGGGCTGAGAGGCGAGGAGGGAGAACTCGCGGCGGACGTGGCCGCGCATGTCGCGGAGGTATTCCTTGAATCGACGCTCGACGGAAAGGTGGTCCGTACCGCCGGCCTCCTCGTCGGCGTAGCAGCCGCAGGCCCCGGTGAAGCAGCGCAGCTCGGTCTCGACGAACTGGAGCAGGTGCAAGGCCACGGCCCGGCGGCCGACCTCGGGGGTCCATTCGCCGTCGAAGCCCAGGCGGACCTCGCTGCGGAGGAAGGCGATCTGCTGGCGGAGTTTGTCGTCCTCGGACTTCAGGGCGTGGAGGTAATAGTCCTCGCCCACCGACTCATCGCGCGACGCGGCCATCTTCCGGCCGTGAGCGTCCAGCATGGCCACGACCGCGTTCAGCCGGGCCGAGAGGAACTGCTCGCGTCCCTCGCGACGGATCCACTCGCGGTTCTCCTCGGCCTCCTCGCGCTGGAGGTGCACCGTGTAGGCGACCCCGACCAGGGCCACTCCCGTGAAGAGGGCGTTGACCAGACCGAAGGTGTCGCCGAATTGCCCCAGCCGCTCGGTCCAGTTGACGGGGACGCCCTCCTCGTCGAGCGCCGCCGAGAGCCGGAAGGCCACGAACGCCGCCGCCAGGCAGACGACCCACGCCCCCACCACCAGCCCCGCCGCACTCCAGACCGCCCTCGCCTCGGATCGTCTCTCCATCGGTCGACCGCCCTCGGTCCGCGGGGGCTCGCCGGCCGCTCGCCGCGATCCGCCCTGCTCCATCATGCCAGCCCGCGAGGCCCCCGTCGACGCCCGCTCAATCGGGCTCGACGACCTCAAAGACCCGGACGAGACTCCCCCCGAGTTCGGCGTGGAAGACCTCGCGAACCCGTTGCGGCCGCTCGTGGACGTACCGCTCCAGCGGCGAGGCGACTGCGCGGGCGTAGCGATCGGAATCGACCAGCAAGTAGACGATCCCATAGCGACGGATCGCCTCGGCGACGGCGTCCGGCGCAGCGTCGGTCGAGCCCGGCCGCTCGGACGTCTCCACCTCCACGGCCTTCCGACTCGTCAGCAGGTAAACCTCGCCGGGGTGGCGGGTCAGGACCGGACCGATCCGGTCGGCGCGGTCGAGGAGCCAGTCGCAGGCCGCGTTGAACGCCGGCGTGCGGCTCGCCTCGATCCGTCGGTCGGCCGTCGCCGCCGCATAGGCCGAGTACGGCAACGCGGCCAGCAGCAAAAGCCTCGACGACCACCTTCGGCCGAATCGCGACCTCAACCCCAGCAATCGCCCCGCCCGCGACAGACCCTCAACGGCCCCAACCAGAAGCGCGGGGATCAACGGAATCAGGAACCGCCCGGCCTCGGTGTAAGGCCAGGCGATCAGCAGGGCCAGCGTCCCCAGCCCGATCAGTCCTGCCAACCGCCGCCGTGGGTCTTTCAACGTGGCGAACAACCCGACCAGCACCACGGCCGTCGCCGCGAACGACCAGACGACCGCCGCGCCTCGGAGCCTCGGCGTACCGCCGAAGACCGTGACGACCTCCACGACCGGCGCCGTCAGGGCGTCGGGGATCCGCCCGATGTAGAAGAGGAGTTGATCCGGCACCGTCGCCGCAATCCCATGCCCCGCACGGAACAGGAGACCCGCCTGCGTCCTTCCGGCTCCCTCAAGACCAACCATCGCCGACCAGACGACCCAGGGAACGAACAGGACCGCCAATGCAAGACTCGCCGCCATCAGAGTCCGCCAACGGCCCCGCGCGTACATCTCCAGAAACACCGCCGCCGCCAGGACCAGGCCGACCTGGCGCGTCAGCGTCGCCGCACCCAGCGCCGAACCGATCAAGACACCACGGCGTGCTTCTCTCGCACCGGGTTTCGCTGCGGCCAGCCAGACGCCCGTCCAGCCGAGCAGCGCATACAACGGTTCGGACTGGAAGCCCGACCCCGCGCGGGCCCAGGCCCAGTTGGCGGCCAACGCCAGCCCCAGGGCGAACGAGGCGGGCCGGGCGTACATCGTTCGGAACCACCGCCAGGCCGCGAGGGTCGCACCGACGGTACAAGCGATCGACGCCAGATGCACGACGCGGTCGGCCGGCCCGGCGGCCTTGCAGAGGAGGGCCAGGAAGACCGGATAGCCTGGCGGAAAGTGGGCGTGCCGGGGCTCGTCGGGATGATCGATCGCCCGGTATCCCGCCCCTTCCAGCAGCGATTCCGCCAGCACGGCGTATCCCGCACCGTCGTATCGCGGGGGGCCGTCGAGGTCGGCCTGCGCGAGCGCAGCGGCCCCCGCAGCCAGGGCGATCAGCAGCCCATCAATCCCCCTTCGCGTCAATCGCCCCTCCATCAACCGACCCTCCCCGGCAAATCCCCCACCGATTGGAGCAGGATGGACGCCGAACGGACAAGGGAGAGAGGTCACCAAGGCTCGCGAATCCCGTCGATTCGCCTTGACCATCCGGCTCGTTCCATCACAATGCCGCCGCGTCGGGGCGCCTTCCTCGGCCGCGGGCGTGATCATACCGAGCCATGGAAGGATCGGAAGGTGGGCGACCCGAGATCGAAACCCATCCCGCGTCTGATGACCGTCGTCGCTGGACTCTGCTGCGCGCTGACCGGTGGGGCATGCTCGTTCGGCCCCCAGACCCTGGAACGCTCGCACGGGCGTTATAACGAGGCAATCCGGCGCGTCGACGAGGAGCAGTTGCTCCGCAACCTCGTCCACATCCGCTACAACGAAACCCCGCTCAACCTCAACGTCTCGTCGATCGCGGCCCAGTACGAGTTGAGCGGCACGGCCGAGGCCAAGCCGTTCTTCATCTCGCCGAACCCGAGCAACAGCAACGTCATCTTCCGGACCTTCACCTCGATCCTCCCCGACCTGAGCCTCAGCGGCGCCAATCGGCCGACGCTCACACTCATTCCGGCGGACAACAGCGAGGCGGTCAAGCAGTACCTCACGCCGATCGCGCCCGAGACCCTGATTCTTCTCGAGCAGACGAGTTGGCCGGCGGCCACCGTCCTGCGGCTCTGGGTCGAGCGAGTCAACGGCGTCCCCAACGCGGCCACGGCCAGCGGCCCGCAGCGGGACTTTCCTCCCGACTTCGTCCGGTTCCGTCGGGCGACCGAATTGCTGCAGCAGGTCCAGGACCTGGGCCTCGCGGTCGTTGTTCCCGTGGAACAGATGGTCCCGATCGGCGGTCCGCTGCCGGCATCGGCCATTACCGCGGATTCCCCCGTCGAAGCCGCCAAGAACGGGATGGAGTTCCGCCCCAACGGCGACGAGACCGCCTGGTCGCTCGTCCGCAAGGAAAAGCGCCTGGTGCTGGAGGTGAACCCCGTCGCGCTGGATCATCCTCTGCTGGACGAGCTTGCTGGACTGCTGAATCTCCGGCCGGGACTTCGACGCTACGAGATCGTCGTCGCGACCGGCATGGCCCCAGACCCGGCGAAGGCGCCCATCCCTCCTTCAGACGCCCTTCAGGTGAATCTGCGCTCAACAGCACAGGTGAACTACTACCTGTCCAACGGAGTCGAGGTCCCTTGCGAGCACCTGGAAGCCGGCCTGGCGAAGGCCCCAACCAACCCCGACGGCAGTCCGTTCGACACCCGCGCCGTCACCGAGGGACTCTTCACAGTCCACTCGGCTCGCGGCCATAAGCCTCCCCCGAACGCGTTCATCTCGGTGAAGTATCGCGACCATTGGTACTACATCGACGACCGCGACCAGGAGAGCAAGACGACCTTCGCGCTGGTCCTGGCCCTGAGCCGCCTTGATTTCGGAAGACAGCCGCCCGGAGCGCCGTTCCTCACGCTGCCGGTCGGCCGCTGAGCTGGCGTCACTTGGGCTGCGGGAAAACGACCTTCCAGTCGGCCTTCATGTCGACGACGACCCAGCCGGCGGCGGGCGCAAGGTCCAGGGCCTTGTCGAGCCGGCCGATGGGCGACTCGCGATCGTAGGCGAATTCGCGGTCGGCGTCGGTGTGGTGGACGATCAGGCCGAAGCGAAGGCCAGAGCCGGCCGTGGTCCACTGGAGCATCTGGAGGTCGCCGTCCGAGTTGCCGAACGCCGCGACCGGCCGGCGGCCGATGATCTTGTTGATGTTCACGGGCTTTCCCGGACCGTCGTCCACGAAGTCGATCGCCGGGAGCTTCACGAGCACGGGCTTGCCGTCGCGAATCTCGAACTCGGTCTTGCCGGAACTGCCGATCACCTGCTCCGGAGGGATGCCGTAAGCCTCCTCCGCCCAAACCCGCATGAACTCGACGCCGCCGCCGGAAACGATGTACGTCTTGAAGCCGTTCGCCCGCAGGTAGGCGAGCAACTCCCGCATCGGCTGGTAGGTCAATTCGTTGTACGGGCGGCCGAGGGTCGGATGCCTGGCCGCCGCGATCCAGTCCTTGACCACGGTCTGGAACTCCTCGGTCGTGAGTCCCGAATGGCTCTTGTTCACCACGTCGACGAGCGCCTTCTCCCCGCCCGCCAGCGCCGCCTTGAGGTCGCCTTCGAGAATCCCCTTGAACGGCTGGGTCTCCTTCCATTCGGGATGATTCGCCGCCAGGGCCTTGATGCGGTCGACGGCGAAGGCGGCCTGGACGTAGACGGGCTTCTCAGACCAAAGCGTGCCGTCGTTGTCGAAGACGGCGATCCGATCGGCCGGCGGAATGAACTCCGGTCCTCCCTGTTTGGTCGCTCGCTCAACGAACTCCAAGATCGCCCGCTTCGCCGAACCTTCGTTCCACGAGGGAAGCGGCTCGGCGCTAAGAACCGGTGAAGCGACGGCGAACGTCGCGACTGCGACGAAGAGCTGAAGGGTGTTGCGCATGGGAGAACAACCTGTTTCAGCAGGTGAGAGGTCTTGGATGTTCCGGCGACGCCGAGTAGGGGGAGTCGACGCGACCGATTATGCCCAATCGGCGACCCAAGCCCCAGTCTCTCGCAACGAAAGTCGAAAATCCCCGCCCCGCGCAAGAAAAGGCCCCGGCGAAACCGGGGCTGATGCGTCGTCGAGGGCTGCTGCAATCGGGGATCGCCTCAGCATGCGGCGGCGACGGCCACCGCCGCAGTCCGGCGGGATCGACGGGTGGGAGCCGGCGCGGGCTGAGAACCGTCGAGCTTGCGGACGGCCCGCAGCTCCAGCTTCCGGACCCACTCGCGGGTGATGCCCAGGCGTTCGCCGATCTCCTTGAGAGTCAGGATCGGAGCGCCGCCGAGGCCGTAGCGGTGGCGGAGGACGAACCGCTCGCGGTCGTCGAGGACCTCCATCCGGCGAGCCAGATCAGCGCGGTCGTCGTGAAGTTCCATCTCGGAGCCCGGCTCGTCGGTGGGGTCGACGGAATGGTCGGGGGTCCAGTAGTCGTCCTCTTCGGCCGCCGCGCTCTCCAGCTTCACCTGGTTGGCCCGCCGGGCCTTGGCGACCAGCGACCGCTGCATCGACGACAGCTCCAGGTGGTCGGCGATCTCCTCAAACCCGGGGGCTCGGCCGAGGTCGCGGGTCAAGGCCCGCTCGGCGCGGCGCCACTTCGTCAGCAGCCCGACCATGTGGGCGGGGAGGCGGATCGTCGTCGCCGTGTTGATCAAGGAGTGACGGATGGCCTGCTTGATCCAGTAGCCGGCGTAGGTGCTGAACCGCGTGCCGAACCGAGGATCGAACTCCTTGGCGGCGCGGATCAGACCCAGATTCCCCTCGCCGATCAGGTCGTCGAGCGACATGCCCCGGCCCTGGTAGTCGCGGGCGATCCGGACCACCAGCCGCAGGTTGGCCGAAATCATCCGAGCCCGAGCCGCCTCGTCGCCCAGAGCGATCGCCCCGGCCAACCGCCGCTCGTCGTCGGCCGTGAGGAGGGAGACTTCGTTGATGTCGTGAAAATAGGTCTGCAAGTCGTGCGAAACGCCGCAGTCCTTCGCCTCGATGCGAGACATGGCTTTCTCCCGGCCCTGGTCGCCGTTTCGATTGGGGAATGTCGTCGGGTTGCAGATCCGTTCGAGCCGCCGGCGGACGCTCCGAGGAGAGGAGGATGGTGATGAGGGAGGGCTTCGGCAGCCGCCCTCAGCCGCGTCATGCGTCCATCGCTTCCAACCCTGGAAGGAGCAACGAACTGCCAGTTGCACAGGGACGATGGAAGCGGACATGGATTCGAAGGATTTTTTTAAAGCAACGCCGGCTCGGCGATATAAGCCGGCCCTCCTCATCCATGAATCATTGAGATTTGCTGTCCCAACCGGGCGAAACCAACGTACAAACCGTTTGAAAGGGAACCTTGAAACCCAGAGCGAGCCCACCGGGCGACCCCCACAACCTCCGCGACCGCCATAACCGCCCAACATTTTGAAGCAGCGACTGGAAAAAGGCGGCATCAGGTTGTTTAATTAACCATTGTGAAATGGATAAGCCTCCATGCGCTCATCAACCGGATCGGTTGATGAGACCCTCGCGTGGAGAAGGCGCACGAGGTCGCCCGACTCCCTTCGGTTCCCGTTCGACGGCGGTTCCTGGACGGGGCCCGGCGCAGACGCCCGGCCCGAGCATTCCACGGCAGGGGGCGGACCGATGAATGACCCGATGGAAACGGGAGCAAATCCCGGATCGGTCGAAAACAGCGAGGTCGGCGACGAGCAACTCTCGAGCGACGTTCTCGAGAATCTCTCGCGCGACGTTCCTGAACTGGTCGCGCGCGCCCGAGCGGGAGATCCGGAAGCGGTCCGGACGTTCGTCGGTCGCTATGAGCCCGAGGTGCGGAAAATGGTTCGCGGCCGGCTCCCGCGCAGGCTTCGCAACCAGTTCGACTCGATGGACTTCGTCCAGGCGGTCTGGAAAGCCTTTCTCGTCGATAAGAAGGAAGATCCGGAGGAGTTCGAGAACTCGCGACACTTGCGGAAGTTCCTGGCCGGCGTGGCGCGGAACAAGGTGTTCGAACAGGATCGACGCCTGACCCGAACGGCGAAGTACGAACTGGCCCGCGAGGAACCTCTCTACGTCCGCCGCGGCGACCGCGAGCTGGAACGCGAGCTGCCCGCCGCCGACCCCTCCCCCAGCGCCGCCGCCCAGGCCAGCGATCGGCTCGCCTTCCTGACCGCCGGCCGACCGGCCCGCGAGGTGGAGATGCTCACCCTCCGCCACGAAGGGCTCACCATCGACGAGATCGCCGCCAGGCTCGGCGTCAACGAGCGAACCGTGCGACGGACCATCGAGGCGGCGCGGGAACGAATGGAGGCGCACGGATGGGCGTGACCTCGTTCCCCTCGTCATCGACGATCGACCTGTCGGGCGGAGACGACTCACGCGCGTTCTCGTCGGCGCTGGCCGACCTGGCCGACCGTTGGCGACGAGGCGAACCGGCGGCCGCCGAAAGCTACCTTCACCACGGCGCGGGATGGTCGGCCGACCGCGCCGTCGAGTTGATCTATCGCGAGTACCGCCTGGCCAAGTCGGCCGGCCTGGCGCCGTCGAAGTCGGAATACCTGGCTCGCTTCCCCGAGCACCGTCGCGAGTTGCAACGGCTGCTGGACGTCGACGACGCATGCCCGGACTCGCTGCTGGAGCGGTTCGACGCGACCGACCTCAGCGACGATCCCCTGCCCCGCGCCGGCGACGCCATCGGCCCTTACGTGCTGGAGCGTGAGTTGGGTCGAGGGGGCTTCGCCCGGGTCTTCCTCGCCCGCCAAGCCGACCTGGAAGACCGCCCGGTCGTCGTCAAGATCACGACCCGGCCGACCCGCGAGCCCTGGCTGCTGGCCCGCGCCCGGCACCCGCACATCGTGGAGATCCTCACCCACGCCGAGGTCGACGACGGCGAGCTTCAGCTCATCGCCATGCCGTTCCTGGGAGGGGCGGCGTTGTCGACGCTGCTGGAGCATCGGCGGTCGCAGCCGGCGGAAGGCCGGCGCGAATCGTCGCGGCGGTTCCTCACGGATCTCGACGCCGTCTCGGCGCCCGAGCATCGCCGGGCCGGCTCAGCGTCCCCCTCGCGGGCCTTGCTGCGGGGAATGAGCGACGCCGAGGCGTTCGCCTGGACCGCCGCCCGACTGGCCGAAGCGCTCGACCACGCTCACCGTCAGGGGGTGGCCCACGGCGACGTCAAGCCGTCGAACATCCTGATCGCGGCCGACGGCACGCCGATGTTGCTGGACTTCAACCTGGCGCAGGACTGGTCGCGCGACGACGCCCTCGACGCCGGCGGCACCGCGGCCTACATGGCCCCGGAACGGCTTCGCGCCCTGGCGGGCATCGCCGAGCCGTCGCCTTCGCGCGTGGACGACGAACAAGCGCATCGAGCCGACGTCTATTCGCTGGGGATGGTCCTGCTGGAGGCCCTGACGGGATGGTCGCCGGCTCGCGAGATGGACGCCGATCGGCGTCTCGGACGCTCCGCCTTCGCCGCCGCCGCCGAGGCTCGCTCCCGGTCCGACCGACTCGTCCGCGCGGCCGAGGCGCAGGCCGCACGGCCGCTGCCGGCCGGCCTTCGCTCCATCCTGGTCCACTGCCTCGAGGCTGATCCCCGGGAACGGCACACGCGCGGTTTGGAGTTGGCCGAAGACCTGGACCGCTGGCGGACCGACCGCCCCCTGGCCTTCGCGCCGGAGCCCTCCGGACTGCACGCGTCGCTGCGATGGGCCCGCCGGCGACGACGGCCGCTCGCGGCCGCGGCCGCGGCTCTGGGAGTCGCCGCGCTGGCGCTGGGGATCGCCGCCAGAGCCGACCGAACGGCAGAAGCCCGGCTCGGCGGACACGCCTACGAGAAGTACACGGAGTTCGTCGACGATCCGGCCTCTCCGGTCCTGCCGACTCAACGACCTGACGAGACCTATCTCCGCCGCCGCAATCCGAACGAGACGGTCACCAACGCCCTCCGCATCCTTCGCGAGTACAGCATCCCGACCGACCCCGACTGGCGGTCGCGCGACGACTTCCGGCTTCTCGCCGAAGACGATCGCGAGGACCTGGAGCTGCTGCTGCTGGAGCACGCCCTACGCTACGGCCGCGTCCTGGCTCAACGTCCAGACTCCCCCAAGGACTGGCGTCGCGCCCGCGAAATCCTCGACCACGCCTGCGGCACGACCTGGCCTCGTGAGTTGACGACCCTGCGCGACAAGCTTACCCGCCAGCTCGGCGACGCCGGATCAGCGGCGGCCGCCCTGCCAGGGCCGACCGAACTCCCTCCGGCGTGGGTCGACGCTTATCTCCGCGGGATCGCCGCCGAAATCGGGGACGGAGACCAGGGCCCCGGCACCGACTCGGGGGCGCGCCGGGCTGCCGACTTCTACGCCGAACTCTTAAGATCCCGCCCCAACTCGTTCTGGGGGCACCACCGCGCGGCGGTGGTCGCCTCGGTGGTCGACCGATGGGCGGACGCCGCCGACCATGTCGAGGCCTGTCTCCGCCGCCGTCCAGACAACGCCGTCCTCCGTTGCCTGCTCGCCACCTGCCTCATGAATTTCGACCGCGACGACGAGGCCGTCGCTCAGGCCGACCAGGCCATCGAAGCGGCGCCCGATCGCGCCGAGTTCGTCCAGGTCCGCGCCTTCGCACGCACTGCGGGCTCAGACCTTGACGCCCTGAAGCGCGACCTCGCACGCTACGAGACGCTGCTGGGCGCGGTCCCCTCCCGACTCCATCAGGAAGCAGGCGTCGGCGACAACCTTCCGCTCGCGCCGAAGCCCCGGCGGCGGGCGGTCGATAAGGAAGAGGCAGACGGCGTCCCCAACGGCGAGATCAAATCCCGCTCCGTCCTCGCAGCCTGGATCCGCGAGTACGGCCAGCCGAAGGGCGGGGATTCCAGGATCAAAGAGGTCGAACACGATTCCGAGCGCGTCGAGTTGGCGGCCCGGGAGGTCGAGAAGATCCTGGAGCTCGATCCCACCAATCTCCAGGCCCATATCGATTCCCTCTGCCTGGATGTCTTCCGTCGACGCTATCCGGAAGCCGTGGCCGAGGCCGAGTGGATCATGCACGATCCTCGACTGCCCGAATTCGCCCGCACCTCACGCGATGGGCTGGTGTCGCTGCAATACTCCAGCGTCTTGCTCGCCAACGCCAAGGAGATCCGCTCGGCGTTGCGATTGGCCGCCAAAACCGTGGAGTTGAGCATCGCGGTTCAGTCTCATCATCAAGGCCGCGCCTTCTACTACCTGTCGCTGGTCGAGGCCCGCGCCGCGTTTTACAACCGCAAGTGGTTCCCCAGGGCCGCCGAGCATCTCGATCAGGCCGTCCAGGCCAATCCGCTCTTCGAAGACTGGTTCCAGCAAGACCAGCTCTTCGACACGACCCGCATTCAAATCCAGGCGCTGCGGGACGCCCGGTCCCGCGGTGTGCGGGCCCGTATTTTCTCGCCGTTCGTCAGCCTGTGACCCGCTCTCAAGCAGGCGGATCCTGACGTCGGGCCGCCGATTTCCAGGCGGCGACTCCGCACGAGGAGCACCCCGCGCCGTGGGGTTTCGTCGCGCAGGAGCCTGAGCCGGAGGCGGTTGCAGGGCCGTCGGCCCTGGTCTTCGCCGCGGCCTTCGAACAGCCGCCGGAGCCGCAATCGCAGTCGCCGCAGCGTCCGGAGGAGGCGGAAGCGGTCGGCTCGGCGACGACCGGTTCGTCCCCCACGGGCTCGACGTGGACGTCGAAGTCGCACGAGACGCGGAACCGAGCCCGGATCGGAGCCGGGTCCAGTTCATCCAGCGGCAGGACGATCAGCACCGTGGAGAAGTCCAGCAGCGGCTCGACGTCCACCAGTTCCAGCGGCCAGCCCTCGTGCTCGACGATCCCCCGGCAGAGATCAAACCGAGACTCGCGCAGGGCGTCGGCCTCGCGGGCGCGGGTGAGGTCGTCGTCTCCGGCTCGGCGGAGGACTCGAAAGGGGCCGACTGAGTCCTCACCCGCTCGACCGCGAGGGGCCTCGACGACGAGCATCTCGCCCAGTTCCAGCCCGCGAACGGTGCGGACAACCACCGCGTCACCCCGCGAGGGAGCGTCCGGGCCGTCCTCGCCCGCGAACCAGGCCACGCGGCCGGAGAGGCCGTAGCGAACCAGGCATTCGACTCCTTCGCTCGCCGCCATCGCCATCCCTTCCCCAACCCCGACTGTTCCCCTGGACGCTCGCGGATTATACCTTTAAACATGGGCCGTGTCGCCGCTTCCAATCGGATCGAGGCAGGACGCGACGGTCCCGGGGCTTTGGACGGGGAATGGTCGATGAGTCGATCGCGGTGCACGTTCCACGTCCGAGGTCTGGATTGCGAGCATGAGGTCGAGCAGATCCACGCCGCTCTCAAGGGGACGCCGGGGATTGAGGGCCTGGGCTTCGACCTGATCAACGGCCTGATGACCGTCGAATACGACGACGAAGTGATCGAGCCCAAGCGGCTGGCCGCCCGGCTCACCGAGCGCAGCGGGCTGGCGACATCCGTCGTCGGCGAGCCCGAGTCGGAGGCCCGCGAGTCGTGGTGGAGCGCTCACGGGCTCATGGCCGCGACCGTCGCGGCGGGCGTCGCGCTGGGCGTCGCGATGCTGCTCCACTACCTCGGAACGCGGCTCGGCCTCCCCGAGTCGACGGCCGCCACGGCGTCGCGGTTCTTCTGCGCCCTGGCGATCGCCGCCGGCGGCCTTTGGCTGTTCCCCCGCGCCTGGCGGACGCTCCGGAGCGGCCGGCTCGACATCGACGTCCTGATGACGCTGGCGATCCTCGGCGCCGCCGCCCTGGGCGAGTGGGACGAAGCCGCGACGGTCGCCTTCCTCTTCGGCGTCTCCGAATCGCTGGAGGCACTCAGCGTCGCCCGCGCCCGCCGGGCCGTCCGCCGGCTGCTGGAGATCGCCCCGCCGACCGCCGAGCGGATCGTCGACGGCCGATCGGAGACCGTTCCCGTCGACGCCCTGGTGAAGGGGGACCGGGTCCTCGTCCGGGCCGGCGATCAGATCCCGATCGACGGCGCGATCGTCAAGGGACGCACGGGCGTCGACCAGAAGGCGATCACCGGCGAGTCCACGCCCGTCGACCGCGGCCCCGGCGACCCCGTCTACGCCGGCACCATCAACGGCGAGGGGACGATCGAACTCGAAGCTTCCGGGTCGATCGGCGAAGCCCTGATCTCCAAGATCGCCGATCAGGTCCGCGCGGCGCAGGCGGGCCGGGCGCCGGTGGAGAGGCGGATCTCGCAGTTCGCCCGCTGGTACACGCCGATGGTCGTGGTGATCGCCCTGCTCACCGTCATGATCCCGACGGTTTACGTCTGGGCGACGGGCGACCCCGTGTGGACGACGTTCCTGGCATGGGTCGCCAAAGCGCTCGTCGTCCTGGTGATCTCGTGCCCCTGCGCGTTGGTGATCGCGACCCCCGTCGCGGTCGTCAGCGGGCTGGCCTCGGCGGCTCGTCGGGGAGTGCTCATCAAGGGGGGTGAGTTCCTGGAGGCCGTCGGCCGGCTGCAGGCCATCGCGTTCGACAAGACCGGGACGCTGACGCTCGGTCGGCCGGACGTCGTCGAAGTCGTCGCCTCAGGTCCCGCCGGCGAGGAAGACGTCCTGCGCGTGGCCGCCGCCCTGGGCGACAAGGGGGGGCACGTGCTGGGCAAGGCGATCGCCCGCCATGCCCGCGACCTTCGGATCGACGTCCCCCACGCCGACGATTACACGGCGATCCCCGGCAAGGGGGCCCAGGGCCGCATCGACGCCGTCCAGTACCACCTGGGGAGCCACCGCTACATCGACGAGGCCGGCCTCTGCCAGCCCGACTTCCACGCCCAGTTGGACGGGGCCGAGGAGCACGCCGGGTCGGAAGTCGCCGTGACGGGCGAGGCCGGCCCGCTGGGCTGGATTCGCCTGGCGGATCGCCCGCGCCCCGAAGCCGCCGCGGTGGTCGCCGAGTTGCACGACCTGGGCCTGCGGACCGTCATGCTGACCGGCGACAACCCCCGCGCCGCGGCGGCCGTCGCAGCCGAGTTGGGCGTGGGCGATCAGCGATCCGAACTGCTGCCGGCCGACAAGGTCCGGGCGATCGACGAGTACACGGCCGCGCACGGCCCGACCGGCATGGTCGGCGACGGCGTCAACGACGCCCCCGCCCTGGCCGCCGCCCGCGTGAGCATCGCGCTGGGGGGAGTCTCCAGCGGCGCCGCGTTGGAAACGGCCGACGTCGTCCTGATGGCCGACGACCTCCGCCCCCTCCCCTGGCTCGTCCGCCACTCGCGAGCCACGCTGCGGATGATCCACCAGAACATCGCTCTGGCGATCGGCATCAAGCTCGTGGTCCTGATCCTGGCCCTCTTCGGGATCGCCAACATGTGGATGGCGGTCCTCGCCGACGTGGGGACCACCCTGATCGTCGTCGCCAACGCCCTCCGCCTCCTCCGCACGGCCGACCCGACGAAGGCGACCGCCTGAGGCGTCACCGCCCCGAAACCCGTCCCGCCAGGAAGAAGCTCGGATGGGGCGGCTGGTTGTAGCCGACGTTCTGGCAAGCGACGGCCAGGCGGTACTGGCGGTCGTGCATCAGAGTGGGGAGGCGGATCGCGGTCGGGATCGGGGTGGAATAGAGCCGCAGTTCGCGACCGTCGAGCGAACGCAACAGCACTTCTTCACGCCAGTCGCCGAGGATGTCGGCCGAGAGAGCAGGCGTGGATTTGGTGCCGTTGTTGGAGGCGCAGCCTTCGGCGACGAGCAATACGTCCTCGGCCTCGCGGTTCCAATCCCACTTGGAGACCCGGACGCCGTCGAGCAGCTCGCGGAGCGGGTCGCCGTCCCACCAGATGCCGAAGTTGCAGGACCGTGGGCGCTTTGCTGAGATGAGCTCGCCGCGGGCGTTCCACAGGCCCGAGAGGCCCGCGCCGGCAGCCCAGCACTCGGCGCCGGGATGGCGAGGGTCGATGTCGAAGGCCACGCCTCGACCGACGTCCGGTGACTTCTTGCTCCAGATCAACGCCCCCGTCCGGGCGTCGCGAAACTCGGCGCCGTGGTCGTGAGAGACGTGCTCGTGAATGTCGAAGACCTCCATCCCGGGCCGCTCCGGGTCGAGGTCGGAGACGTGCAGGGCGTCGCCGTGGCCGAGGCCCGTCGAGTAGAGCCCGCGGCCGTCGTCGTCGATGGCGCAGGCGCCGTAGGTGATCTCGTCGCGGCCGTCGCCGTCGACGTCAGCCACGACGAGGTTGTGATTCCCCTGGCCGCGATAGGCCCGGTTGGAATCGGGGCCGGCGTCGCTGTCGAAGACCCAGCGCGACGAGAGCTTGCCGTCCCGCCAGTCCCATGCGGCGAGGACCGTGCGGGTGTAATATCCCCGACAGAAGACCAGGCTGGGCCGCTCGCCGTCGAGGTAGGCGACGGCCGCCAGGAAGCGGTCGACGCGGTTGCCGTAACGGTCGCCCCATGAGGCGACGCGACCACGCTCCGGCAGGTAGTCGACGGTCGCCAGCTCCCGGCCGGTGGTCCCCTCGAAGACGGTCAGGAACTCGGGGCCTTCGAGGACGTAGCCGTCGGCGTTGCGGTGGTCGGCCTTGGCGTCGCCAATCGTCATGCCTCGGCCGTCGACCGTGCCGTCGGCCGTGCGGCAGGCGACCTCGGCGCAGCCGTCGCCGTCGAAGTCGTAGACCAGAAACGGCGTGTAATGGGCACCCTCGCGGACGTTCGGTCCCAGGTCGATCCGCCAGAGGAACGACCCGGCCAGCGTGTACGCCTCCAGCTTGGTCGTCCCCGTCGCCCCGCGCTGGGAGTTGTCGCGGGGCCGCATCTCTTGCTTGAGCACGATCTCATATTCGCCGTCGCCGTCGAGGTCTCCGACCGCCGCGTCGTTCGGCGTGTTCCCCGGCAGCGTCTGAAGCGGGATCGACCGATAGGGCTTCCCCACGTCCTCGGCACGGACCGTATACGACCCGACCGCCCCCGCCCCGATGGGCCGCACCGTGTAAGCCAGCGGCTTCGAGACATCCGCCGTCGCGTCCAGGAAGCACGTCGCCCCGGCGACGGCCTCGCGCGTCAGCCGCTCGGCAGGTCCGCCGTCCCTCGACCGCTCGACGTGGAATGCCGCGCCTTCGGGGTCGTCCCCGAGCAATCGCCAGGTCACGAGCATGCCGCCCTGCGCGGGGACCGCTATCACGCCGCGTCCCAGCTTTTCGGGAAGGCGTGGGGTCTCGGCGTGAAGCGAAGCGTACACAAGGAGGAACAGGCTAGCGAACCAGGCGGTCCTCATGGCAAGGCCCTCGACGCGGGAATCGCATTGTGCAGACGGCGACAGCGCCGTCAAAGTCTCTCTCAGCCGTCGAGTCGATCCTCCCAGGTCAGCCCAGTCGTCGCCAGGCCACCTCGACCCCACTTCGGCCATCGCTGCGGGGGTCGGTTTCGGCGCGGGCCTTGCGATATCCCATACCCCGTCGCTTCGAGCCCTGCACCTCGACCTTCGTGCGACGTGAACGATCCGCCGCCGTCCTGTCCTCGGCGGTTACTCGATAAGGCTCGTCTCGTTCGAGCCAGGAGGGAATCCCATGCGCGCCACGATTCGGACTCTGGTGGTCGGGCTGTCGGTCATGACGTTCAGCGGGTGCGCCGGCGTCCATTGCCTGCACCGGCCTTGCAATCCCGAATGCGCCGCGTCGTTCAACTCGCCTCGGCCGCAGGCCACGATGAAGACCGGCCGGCCCACCTGGCGTGAGCGGCTCCGTATCAGCCGGCTCTGGGAGCGCGACGAGTCGCCGCGCGATATCACGGTCCGCCCGGAGACCACGCCTCTGCCCGGGGCGCAGCTTGAGACGCGGCCCAACGCGGGCGGCGTCCTCGACCTCCCCCCCGTCAATGCGAAGGACGAGGAGGCCGATTGAATCATGTTGCTTTCTTTATCGGAATTCGATGGCCGCCGCCTCCGGGGCCGGAGGCGGCGGCTGAAGGTCGGGCTCAGCCGATCTTGGCCGGGACGACGAACGGAGCCCGGTAGTGGCGGGTGAGCATCGCGTCAGCCTCGTGGTCGTTGACGAACGACTCGGAGGCGGGGTTGATGTGGAGCTTGCGCCCCAGGCGGTAGGCGATGTTCCCCAGGTGGCAGTAGGCGCTGGACTGGTGGCCTTCCTCGATGTCCGCGTTGAGCAGCTTGTGGTCGCGGGCGCGCAGAGCCGTGAGGAAGTTGGCGTAGTGGTCGCCGCCGCCCGAGCCGCCGTCGCCGGGCTCGAGCTTCGGTCCCCAGTAGGTTCGCCAGGTGTTGTAGCCGTCGATGGCCAGGATGCCCTCGGTCCCGTAGAAGACGTTGCCGATCTTCACTTCGAGTTCGGGGTT
Organism: Paludisphaera rhizosphaerae; assembly: GCF_011065895.1. Classification (NCBI taxonomy): domain Bacteria; kingdom Pseudomonadati; phylum Planctomycetota; class Planctomycetia; order Isosphaerales; family Isosphaeraceae; genus Paludisphaera; species Paludisphaera rhizosphaerae. Next base: position 315,360 of record NZ_JAALCR010000005.1, read on the forward strand.
GGTGATGAGGCCCCGGACCTCGAACTGGAGTTCGGTGTCGCCGTTCTCGAAGAACGTGGAGAGGGTGTTGGGGGTCTCGCCGTCGTCCTCGTAGCCGAACCGGCCGCCGGAGGACATGACGGTCTTGGGGAACTCTTTCCAGCCCAGACCCCAGCGGGCGAGGTCCATCTGGTGGATCCCCTGGTTGCCCAGGTCGCCGTTGCCGGTGTCCCAGAACCAGTGCCAGTTGTAGTGGAACCGGTTCTCGTTGAAGGGCCGCTCGGGCGCGGGGCCGAGCCAGACGTTGAAGTCGACGCCGGCCGGGATCGGGCCGTCGGGCTTGTGGCCGATCGAGCCGCGGGGCTTGTAGCAGAGGCCCTTGGCCATGTAGACCTTGCCGAGCTTGCCGGTGCCGATGAAGTCCATGGCGTCGCGGACGGCCTTGTGGCTTCGGCACTGGGTGCCCGTCTGGCAGATCTTCTTGTAGTGCCGGGCGGCGTCGACGATCCGCCGGCCCTCGGTGACGTTGTGGCTGACCGGCTTCTCGACGTACACGTCCTTGCCGGCCTGCATCGCCCAGATGGCCGCCAGCGCGTGCCAGTGGTTGGGCGTGGCGATCGAAACGACGTCGATATCCTTGTCTTCCAGGAGCTTGCGGATGTCCTGGTAGTACTTGGGCGGGTTCTTGGCGTCGACCTTTTCCAGGGCCTTCTTGGCCGGCCCGGTGACGTTCGGGTCGATGTCGCAGATGGCCGTGACCTTGCAGTTCGGCTGCTTGCTGAAGCCGCCGACGTGATCCATGCCGCGACCCCTCACGCCGACGACGGCGACGCGGACCGTCTCATTGGCGCTCGATTTGGTCGGCTCGGGATCGGGGTCGCCGGCCGGCTCGGCCAGGGCGCGGGTGGCGGGAAGCGCGGCGATCGCCGCAGCCAGGGCCGCCGTGTCGTGAAGGAAGTGCCGCCGGTTCCGCTCGCGCATGGGGGGCCTCCGCAGGGGAGATGCACCGATCATAAGTCCATGGGGGTCCTGACGCGCCCGATTGTAGACCGACGCGACGCCCGCCGCCACCGTTCGTCTCGGCTCGCGGCGATTTCCGTCCACCGCCCCGTCCGCCGAGCCTCGACGGCCCCCACGCCCCGCGGCTAGGATGGACTCCAACTCCTCGTTCCGATCCAACCTCCACCGCGGCCGACACCTGACTAGGACGACCCATGAATTCCATTTCCCCCCCGATCCGGACGCGTCTCCGGGTTCGAGGGCTCGCCGGGGCGCTCGGGCTGATACTGGCCTCGGCCGTCGCCGCGACCGCCCAGGATCCCAAGCCCCTCGCCGCCCGCCCGGCGGACAAGCCCGACGATCCCAAGGCCCTCGCGCTGCTGGGCGAGGTCGCCAAGGCGTACCAGGGACTCGCCTCGTATAGCGACCAGGGACGCTTCGTCGTCTCGATGACGGTCAACGGCAAATCCGAGAAGCAGGAGGCCCCGCTGAAGCTGGCGCTCTCCAAGCCGAACAAGCTGAGCCTCGACGCCGGCCCGGTCAAGCTCGTCAGCGACGGCGCCACGATGACCACCGTCGTCGAACCGATGAAGAAGTACATTTCGGTCCCCGCCCCCAAGGCGATCAACCTGGAGGTCTTCCGCGAAGGCCCCGTCGGCGCGATCCTCTTCGGCGGGCCTTCGGGCGTGCCGATGTACGTCCTGGCGAACATGCTTACCACCCCCGACCCGGTCAAGGCCGTCGACCAGCTCGGCGGCTCGCTCCAGCTCGACGGCGAGAACGCGCTGATCATCGACCAGGCCGACGGCCCCGACCTGAAGCTGACCGTCGACCCCAAGACCAGGCTCTTCTCGGACATCGACCTGATGGTCGACCCCAAGCTCCTGGAGAAGAACGCGGCGCAGGGGAACGTGGTAAAGGTCGAGAAGCTCGGCTGGTCCTCCGGGCCCGTCTCCATCGAGCCTGCCGACGCCGGCCTCTTCGCCTTCAAGGCCCCCGAGGGCTTCACCAAGGTCGACTCGTTCCAGCAGCCCGGCGCGCCCGGCGGCGAGCAGCCCAAGATGGCCGTCGAGTCGAAGGTCGGCAAGCCGGCCCCCGACTTCGCGCTGACCCTCTTCGACGGGCCCGACAAGACCAAGGTCGTCTCCAAGGCCGACCTCGCCGGCAAGGTCGTCGTCATCGACTTCTGGGCGACGTGGTGCCCCCCCTGCCTGGTCGAACTCCCCGAGATCCAGAAGCTCGTCGCCGACCTCGCCAAGGATAAGAAGGACGTGCTGGTCGTCGCGCTCAGCCAGGACAGCCAGCCCGCCGACCCGATCGAGGTCCGCAAGCTGATCGAGAAGACCCTGACCGAGAAGAAGATCGAGCTGACCGGTGCGAACGTCGCGATCGGCCTCGATCCCAGCGGCACGATCGGCGGGCTGTTCGAGGTTGAGGGGCTTCCCACGCTGGTCATCCTGGATGGCAAGGGCGTGGTACAGGCGGCGCACGTCGGCTTCGACCCGGACATGCGACCCGGCCTCCGCGAAAGGCTCACCGCCGAGATCGACTCGCTCCTCGCCGGGAAGTCGCTGGCGAAGCCTGAGAAGCCGCAAGAGGCCGCCGCCAAACCCGAGCCGAAGCCGTAATGAAGATCAGCGTCGTCGGCATGGGGAAGGTCGGCGCGGCCACGGCGTTCGCGCTGGTGACGCGCGGCCTCCCCCATGAGCTGGTCCTGGTCGGACGGACGAGGGAGCGGGCCGAGGGCGACGCCCACGACCTGCTCCACGCCTCCGCCCTGGTCCGGCCGATGAAGGTCACCGCCGGCGACATCCAGGATACGGCCTGCAGCCACATCGTCATCCTCGCCGTCAGCGCGGGGGCCGACGACGTCTCGAAGGGCCGGGCCGCCCTGGCCGACGCCAACGCCAGACTCCTCCGCGAGATCGTCCCGCCCCTGGCCGAGGCTTCCCCTTCGGCCGTCTTCGTGGTCATGACCAACCCCGTCGACGTCTGCACCTACGTCACGCTGAAGGCCTCCGGCCTGCCCGCGGGTCGCGTGATGGGGACGGGAACCCTCATCGACACGATGCGGTTTCGCGTGCTGCTCAGCCGTCAGACGGGCATCAACCCGGAGGACGTCCGCGCCTACATCCTGGGGGAGCACGGCGAGACCCAGTTTCCTGCGCTCTCGGTCGCCAGCGCGGGGGGAGTGCGGTTCGAGCCCCGGGACTCGACTGTCCGCGCCTTTGCCGAGGAAGCTCGCGAGGGGGGCCATCACGTCGCCCGCTCCAAGGGTTACACCAACTTCGCCGTCGCCCTGGCGGCGACCTCCATCTGCGAGGCCGTCGCCCACGACGCCCGCACGGTCTTGCCGGTCAGCACCCATGTCGCCGGATTCAAGGGACTGGGGGACGTCTGCCTGAGCCTCCCCTGCGTCGTCGGCCGCCGGGGCGTCGCGCGGGTGCTCGACATCCACCTCGACCCCGAGGAAACCGACCTCCTCCACAAGAGCGCCGCCGCCATCCGCGAGGTCATCGACCGCGTGGAGGCCGCAGGTTCGGGGTAAGCCCGGTCAGCGCTTCGTCTCCAGGTCGACCAGGTCGCGGACGTCGACGAGGCGGGCTTTGAGTTCGGCGTTGTAGCCGGGCCGGCCCCGGACGCCGACGCGGTGGGCGGTCAGGCCGTCGGGGTCGAGGCCGGGGGGGACGTCCAGGTAGGCGACGACCGACCCTTCGCGACCGATCAGGGCGAACAGCTTGCGGCCTTCGAGCATCTTCGCCGACGGCTGAATGAAGCCGACGACGTCGAACGCCCGGCTCCGCGTACGTTCCACGTCGGCCAGCTTTCCCTCGATCTTGTCGAACTCGTCGTCGAGGTCGCGGGCCTTCATGGCGGCCTCGACGAACTCCTGGGCAGCCTTGGCGGCGCGTTCCAGGCCCTCCAGCCGCTTCAGCCGTTCGCCGACGGCCCGGCTGCGGGCGGGGTCGGCCTTTTCAAGGGCCTCGTAAGCCTCGCGGATGGGGCCGAGCCGCCACTTCTCGACGGGCTGCCCGGTGGTCTCGGCCAGCAGCATGGCGTCCACCTTCCGCAGGTCGGGGTCGCCCTCGGACGACGTCGCATAGACGGCGCGCACTTCCACGGCCGAGGGTGCCGGAGGCGTCCAGGAGACGCCGTCGGCCGGGACGAAGAACGAGCGGCCGGGGGGGGGCGTGACGGCCCGCCATCGTTTCGGGGCCTTGTCGCCGACCTCCAGCGCGGGGCGGTCGACCAGCCGGACGCGGTCGCCCGGCTTGAGCGACCCCCGGGGCGGCCCTGGCAGTTTCGCCTTCAGGTTGCCCGACCGGATCGTGGTCGTCGTTTTGACCTTGGCCGTGTTCGGCGGGTCGTTCGCGCCGGCCGGTTTCAGGGCCGACTCTTCCACCCAGCAGAAGGCGGCCGACGGCGGCTCGATCGCCAGCCAACCGTGGCGTAGAGCCTCCCCCGGTTTCACCCGGACGATATCTCCGCGTCGGAGTGTGGTCACGACATACCCATCGGCCTCGGCCGCGTCGAAGACCTCCAGCCGATCGGCCTCGACCTTGGCCTCCACCGACCCCGACTGCCCCAGAACCGCCGCCGCGACGACGAGTTGTGCGACGATCATCCCCACGCCCCCCGCAAGTGGCTTCGATTTGGCTTCGATCTTCCAGACCGCCGAGCCAACCCATCGAACGCAAGCCGTTTCAAACCAAGGTGTTGAGCCTCGATTCCAGAGCCGAAACGCTGGCTTCGTTCGATCCCTTTCTCCATCAAACCGTCCGCCTCTCCACGTCCCCTCTCCCACCGGGAGAGGGTGGCCCGGAGGGCCGGGTGAGGGTCGTCGCGCTTCGGAGCGAGCGGGTCGAAGTGGAGAACAGTCTTCCCCCCTCGCGGGGGAAGACAGATCGCGAAGCGATCAGATGAGGGGGATGACCGGTGTCGGACTCGCTTCCCGCGTTCAGCCTGAACGCGGAGCCGATCCCCCCTCATCCGGCCGCTTCACGGCCACCTTCCCCCGCGAGGGGGTAAGGCCGTTACGGTCCCGAATCGGGATGATCGCAAACCCAACACACATCCGAAATCCCACGTCCCTCACCCCCCTCTCACCCAAACCCCGCGCTCTGCCCACTTCCTCTTATGTAGAGAATGGTCCCCGTCGCGCCATTTCGACGGGCAAATCCGATACGAAAATCCGATGCCGGGTTGGTATCTGAGGGGGGCGAAACGGTCAACGTCAACGCGGGGGGACGGGCTTGTTGGGATGCAGGGAGATCCCGTCAATCACGGTGCTTCCGAGGCGACGGGATTGGAAACGGAACTCGTGGATCTTCTCCGGCGGTTGGTTGAAGGTCGCCTGGACCATGGAGAAAGTCTCGTTGTCGATGCTCTTCAGATCCGTCCGCTCGATTTCTCGATCTTGCTCATCCACGGCGATGATCCGAAAGGTGGAATCTCGCGGATCGATCTCATGGACCATCGTGGCGATTGCCCGGCCCTGATCCCCTCGCATGGTCGTGGAAATGCGACGCTCACCACGATGATCGTTGCTACTGCGACCGCTACTGGCAGGACTCCAGTGCTGGACCGTCTTCCACGGACCGAACGCTCCCTGGAATCCAACGTAGGCGGGATCGCGCCGTTCGGTCTGACCGAGAATGAAAATCCTGAGTCCAGGGACGATCTCACCGTCGCGACGCACCTCGCGCGTGTAGCCCAGTCCACACAGACCCATCGCCGGCAGATTGTCGTCGTACTCGTGGACGTCGGTGACCCGGAAGAGGATTCGATATCGACCATCCTCATCGTCGTATCCGGGGTTGCTCACGGGGTCCATCAAGTCGCACGGAGGCTCGGCCAGAGGGGTGCCGTCAGGCTTCCACCAGACCCTGGTCAAGGGGGCGGAGGAGACAGCCACGATCTCAATGAGCGCCCCGCTCGGCATCCGTTTCGAGAACCGGGGGTCGGGCGTTTGCGAAGTCTTGCCGGCATCCGACGCCGCCGGAGGGGGCCCAGTTTCCTCGCCTCCCGGCACCGCCATCCCGGCGACCGCCGCGGCCCCAAAACCCATCGACGCGATCAAGGCGAGGGTCTTCATCCTGTCCAGGAACATGGTCCGAATCGCTCCTTCGGTCAGCCGAGCGACCGCCACGGGAATCGTCCCCGAAGTGATGGCTCCAGCGCGGCAGGTGGAATGGACGAGGGCCTTCGGGACGGCCGCCTGAGATTCTCGAGCCAGCGCAATCAACGCCGCCGGGGCCAATCCCCTTCGGATCAGCCGATCCCGCAGCCGTGATCGCCCCTGGGCCAGCCGGTTCTTCAGGGTGGCCGTGGGCCAGCCCAGGAAGACGCCGGCCTGCTCGTAGGTGAGGCCCTCGAAATCGCACAACTCGATGGGACGTCGGTACTTGGTGGGAAGGCGGTCCAATTCCGCGATCACCGTTTCGCGCGCGTCACGGCGCTCGGCCAGGGACGCGGGGTCCTCGGCCGGCGCGGAATCGACAGCAGCCGGGGGACGCCGAGCCGCTTCCTGGCGGAGGCGACTCGCGACGCGTCGGGCGACGCCGTAAAGCCAACGCCCAGCCGAGTCGCGGTCGTCCGTCCGGATTGCTCCGGCCCGACGAACCAGGACAAGGAACGTTGCCTGGAATGCGTCTTCGGCGTCGGCGCGGTCGAGAGAGCGTCGGCAGACGCCCCAGACCATCGCCGCGTGTCGGTCCACCAAAGCTTCGAACGCAGTCTCGGACGAAGCGGACCGACGTTGGAAGCGCTCCAGGAGTTGGCCGTCGGTCAGATCCCCCGTGCAGCCGACCTCGACGAGCGTTCGCAGTTCTTTCGGTGCGCCGGTGGATCTCGTCATGGGTCGTCCCGCTCCCTCAAAGTCTCGACGTCACCCTTACCATGCAGAGAGCCGCCCGATCGGACCCGGGTTTCCCGGATTCTGATCGGGCGGCGACGTCTCGAACAAGGGGGACGCAGAGGCTTCAACGCGGAGCGGCGGGACGGTTGGGTTTCAGGGCGATGCCGTCGATCGTGACATATCCTCGGGGTCGCATCTGGAAGCGGAATCCCTGAATCTTGTCCTTCGAAAGGTTGAAGGTCGCCTGATACATGGCGAAGACTTCGGTATCCAGATCTTGCACGGTGCCCCGCGTCTCCTTCCCCTGTTCATCAACGGCGATGAGCCGGAAGACTTTATCCCGGAGGTCGATCTCGTGGACCACCGTTGCAACGGTCCACCCTTCCCCGACTGGCGTGATGGAGAAAATCCGGCGATGGCCGCGCGGCCAGTTGTCGGCATGCCCCGCCCCCTGAGACGGACTCATTTCGTCGATCGTCTCCCACGGACCGTAAGCGCCCCCGATGCGCACCGAGGCTGTATCTCGCTTCGTGCGATAGCCCAAGCCGAACCGTCGCAGGCCGGGGACGACCTTGCCATTGAGTCGGACGTGACGGTTGTAACCCATGACGTCCGATGCAGGTCCGGAGTTTGGCTTCACATCGTCGTTCTCGGGAGCGTCCGTAACCTGATAGAGGATCCGATATCGTCCATCCTCGGCATCTTCGTCAGGCCCCATGGAGTCGCAAGGAGGCTCGGCCAAAGGGGTGCCGTCGGGTCGCCACCAGAGTCCGGTGGCGGGGGCGGAGGAGACGGCTACGATCTCGACCAGCGCGCCATTTTGCATCCGCTTGGAGAAACGCGGGTCTGGGGTGCGCGGGACCTTGCCGGCGTCCGGCACCACGACGACCGTCGACGGCGGGGCGGTCTCCTCGCCTCGCGGCGAAGCCACGCCGGCGACGGCCACAGCTCCGAAGCCCGTCGATACGATCAAGGCGATGGTCTTCATCCTGTCCAGGAACATGGTCCGAATCGCTCCTTCGGTCAGCCGGGCGACAGCCGCGGGGATGGTCCCCGAAGCGATGGCTCCGGCCCGGCAGGTGGATTGAATGAGGGCCCTCGGGACGCCGGCCTGGCATTCCCGCGCGATCGCGGCCGTCGCGACGGCCGCCGCCGGGGCCAATCCCCGACGGGTCAGCCGATCTCGCAGCCGTGAGCGACCTTGCGCAAGGCGATTCTTCAAGGTGGCGGTCGGCCAACCCAGGAAGACGCCGGCCTGCTCGTAGGTGAGGCCCTCGAAGTCGCACAACTCGATGGGACGTCGGTACTTGGAAGGGAGTCGATCCAGTTCGGCGGCGACGGCCTCGCGGATGTCGCGACGTTCGGCCAGGGATGCGGGGTCCTCGGCCAGGACTGGATCGAGGGAGGGAGGACGTCTCGCGGCTTCCTGGCGGAGTCGGCCGGCGACGCGGCGGGCGACGCCGTAAAGCCAGCGGCCGACGGAGCCTCGGTCGTCGGGTCGGATCGCTCCGGCCTTCCGAACGAGGACCAGGAACGTCGCCTGGAAGGCGTCCTCGGCGTCGGCGCGGTCGAGGGAACGTCGGCAGACGCCCCAGACCATCGCCGCGTGTCGGTCCACCAGCGCCTCGAATGCGGCCTCGGCCGATTCGTGGCGATGTTGGAAGCGTTCCAGAAGCTGGCCGTCGGTGAGACCCGTCGCGGAACCGCCTGTAAAGAGGGCCCGCAAGCCGGTCGTCGATGGCGTCGTCATGCCGCCCTCCTTGTCCCTACCATCTCCGAAGTCGCTGCTGCCATGCGAGGGACGGAACGTTCGGCCCTGGGTTTTTTCCAGGATCACGGTAGAAGAGAGAGTCCTTGCGACGCAACCCCTTTCCCCGCCGTAAGAAAGACGCGGAGGATCGAAACTCAAGCGCGCAAGCCTCTTGATCGAGGCCCCAACGATCGGCTATATTCGCATTTTCTTCTCGCGCGGAGGGGATTCCGCGCGTTGATGACGAACCAACGTCCAGAGAAGTCGAGCGGGGGCGGGCGAGCCCGAGCATCCCGGTCTCGTCGCATGTGTCGCGTGCGGGCCGTCCCGCCCAGGAGCTTCGGAAAAGACCATGTACGCTGTTTTTGAAGACGGTTCCCACCAGTATCGCGTTCAGGAAGGCGACTTCGTCCGGGTCGATCGCCGCCAGGGCCAGGTCGGCGACGAGCTGATCTTCGGCAAGGTGCTGCTCATCGCCGGCGACGGCGAGCCCACCGTCGGCGAGCCCGTCATCGACGGCGCCAAGGTCACGGCCAAGATCGTCGACCACTTCCGCACCAAGAAGATCATCATCCAGAAATTCCGCCGCCGCAAGAACATGCGTCGCCGCCGCGGACACCGTCAGCACTACACGACGGTCCAGATCACCAGCGTGGCGAAGGCCTCCTGATCGGATCGGATTCTCGATCACTAGCCCGCGCCCCGCGCGGGCTTTTTTGCGCGCTTGGATCTAATCCTGGGTGCCATGTCCACGCTTGCGTGGGCATGCGATCGGCGATGGTCTCGCGAACCTTCCTAGCCTGTTCATGGCCACAAGCGTGGCCATGGCACTCATTTGCGGATTTCCTGACGAGTTGCCCCCTGGGGTCAGCGATCAGCTTGTGATGCCGTCTGTCCCTAATTGATGGATCACGCCCAATCCATCACCTACGCTCATCTATGAGATGGGCGACCAATCGTCGGGCTCAACTTGGCCTCGTCGCAAACGCTGTCGCCGCTGCGACGAGCCGGGGCATGCCCATGCCCTGACTTTTTCCTGCTTTGGAAGACAGCCATTCCTGGCTGCGGATCGCTCTCGGCTTTGGATGATCGAGGCCATCGAAGCCGCCCGCGACTCTCACCGGTTCCATCTCTGGGCTTACGTGCTCATGCCCGAGCACGTCCACCTGCTGATCTACCCGATTACCACTGAGTATTCGATTGGGGCGGTGCTCACCAGCCTTAAACAACCCGTCGCGAAGCGGGCGCTCCTCTTCGTTCGCCAGAACGCGCCGGATTTTCTGCCTCGGATGCTTGATCGTCAGCCCAACGGCAAAGAGTCGCATAGGTTCTGGCAACGTGGCGGCGGTTACGACCGTAACGCCTGGGAACCCCGGTCTGTCTGGGAGATGATCGACTATATCCACGCCAACCCCGTTCGGCGGGGCCTGTGCGATCGCCCCGAGGATTGGGAATGGTCCAGTGCGAGCGGCTATATGGGCAGTGAATCGCCACGACTACGCCTGGACCTCTCGTCGCTCCCCGAGGATCCCCGTCGCTAAATGACTTTCCTATAAACGACTTGTGGAAATGGGTTCGACCTTGGGTGCCATGGCCACGCTTGCGTGGCCATGAACCGGCATGGGACTCCGCAAAACCGTCGCCGATCGCATGGCCACGCAAGCGTGGCCATGGCACCCAGGGTTTTTTTCCTGAGTGTGAGGGATGGAATCGGCCACCAACCGTCTTTAACGCCTCTGCCGTCCGCGCCTGGATCCCATCCCTGATTTGGGTCCTTTTTTACGCGCCCTTCACATCCCTGCGCGCAATGATTTCGCTGCCGAGTCGTGGAGCGAAGAACCAACGCCAGGGAACTGCCGAGGTCGTCTCCCATCTGGGGGAGCCTACTCCCGCTTCGTCGCGAACATCTCGGGCCCGGCGGATGCCGTCCCGAGGGTGCGTCCTAGAATTGGGCGCGCCGACTCTCAAGTTCCGCGAAACGCACGCCGACTTCTAGGTCAGCGGGGCATGAACATCTGGACTGGTGGACGTACGGTCGATAGTATAGGGGGCGCGCTGGCCGACGGTCGGCTCGTTCCTCTCGCCGATCGAAGTCCGATCGTCCCTGGGGAGTGTAAGATGGCGAACGCAGGAAGACGGGAGGGGGCAACCTCCGTGGAACAGCATCAGCCCGAGGGAGTGGCTAAGGCTAAGGATCTGGCCAAGGGTCGCTCCGGGATGGTGGTCCCGCGCGTGTTCAGCACGGAGGGGGTCAGCCCGTTCGACGAGGTCGAGTGGGACTTCCGGTCGGCGGCCATCAAAGATGAGAAGGGGCGGGCGATCTTCGAGCAGGTCGACTGCGAGATCCCCAGGTCGTGGAGCCAGCTCGCCACCAACGTCGTGGTGAGCAAGTACTTCTACGGCGACATATCCGGCGGCAACGGCTCCCCGGCCGACGGCAAGCGCGAGTACTCCGTCCGGCAGTTGGTCGACCGCGTCACGCGGACGATCGCCGACTGGGGTCGCGAGGACGGCTACTTCGCCTCCGACGACGACGCGGCGAAGTTCTACGACGAGCTTTCCGCCCTCTGCCTGAATCAGTATGGGTCGTTCAACTCGCCCGTCTGGTTCAACGTGGGGTTGTTCCACTCGTACGGCATCGCCGGCCCGGCGAACAACTGGCGGTGGGACGAGGAGACCCGCACGATCGTCGCCGCCGCCAACGCGTACGAGACGCCCCAGTCGTCCGCCTGCTTCATCCAGAGCGTCTCCGACGACATGGACGGCATCATGCGGCTCGCGCACAGCGAGGCCATGCTGTTCAAGTTCGGCTCGGGGACGGGGACGGACCTCTCCACCCTGCGGTCCAGCCGCGAGAAGCTCGCCGGCGGCGGCAAGCCGTCGGGTCCGGTCAGCTTCATGCGGGTGTACGACGCTGTCGCCAGCGTGGTGAAGTCGGGCGGCAAGACCCGTCGCGCCGCCAAGATGCAGACCCTCAAGATCTGGCACCCGGACGTCCTCGAATTCATCGAGTGCAAGATCAAGGAAGAGGCCAAGGCCCAGGCCCTCATCAAGCAGGGCTATGAGGCCAACTTCAACGGCGAGGCGTATAGCTCGGTCCTCTTCCAGAACGCCAACCTCTCCGTCCGCTGCTCCGACGCGTTCCTCGACGCGGCCGAGAAGGACGGCGAGTGGACCACCAAGGCCGTCCTCTCCGGTCGGCCGATGGACACCTACAGCGCCAAGATGCTCCTCGACCGGATCTCCGAGGGGACCTGGCTCTGCGGCGACCCCGGCGTCCAGTATGAAGACACCATCCAGCGCTGGCACACCTGCCCCAACACCGCGCCGATCAACTCGTCGAACCCCTGCTCCGAGTACATGTTCGTCGACGACAGCGCGTGCAACCTGGCCTCGCTGAACCTCGTCCGGTTCGTGGACGCCGACGGCGCCTTCGACGTCGAGCGGTTCCGCGCCGCCGTGCGGGTCTTCATCACGGCGCAGGAAATTCTGGTCGACCACGCCAGCTATCCGACGCAGAAGATCGCCGCCAACAGCCACAAGTTCCGGCCGCTGGGCCTGGGCTACGCCAACCTGGGCAGCATGCTGATGTCGGCCGGCCTGCCGTACGACTCCGAGGAAGGCCGGGCGGTCGCCGCGGCGATCACCGCCGTCATGCACGGCCAGGCGTACCTCACCAGCGCTGAGCACGCCGGGCGCGTCGGCGCGTTCGACGGCTTCGCCATCAACCGCGAGCCGATGCTCAACGTGATGGGGATGCACCGCGACGCCGCCTACAAGATCGACGAGAAGGCTCCGGAGGCCATCCGGACCGCCGCTCACCGGATCTGGGACGAGTGCCTGGAGGTCGGCCGGGCCAACGGGTTCCGCAACAGCCAGGTGACCGTGCTGGCGCCGACGGGCACCATCGCGTTCATGATGGACTGCGACACCACCGGCATCGAGCCCGACATCGCCCTGGTGAAGTACAAGCTGCTGGCTGGCGGCGGCATGCTCAAGATCGTCAACCGGACCGTCCCCTCGGCCCTGCGGAAGCTCGGCTACGACGAGCCCGAGATCCGAGGCGTGCTCGACTACATCGACGCCCACGACACGATCGAGGGCGCTCCGGGCCTGAAGGACGAGCACCTCTCGATCTTCGACTGCGCCTTCGCCCCGCCGCAAGGGGGCCGGAGCATCCACTACCTGGGCCACCTCCGGATGATGGCGGCCGTCCAGCCGTTCCTCTCGGGTGCGATCTCCAAGACGTGCAACCTCCCCAACGAGGCCACGATCGAGGACATCCGCGAGACGTACCTGGAAGGCTGGAAGCTCGGCCTCAAGGCCCTGGCCATCTACCGCGACGGCTCCAAGGGGAGCCAGCCGGTCTCCACCAAGAGCGAGGAGAAGTCGGCCGAGGCGTCCAAGGCCGCCGAAGCCGCCCCCGCCCCGGCTCCCACGCCGGTCGTGGTCGCGGTTGAATCCCTGAAGCCCGCCGCGGCTCCGGTGACGACGACCATCGTGGCCAAGCCCCGGCGCGAGCGGCTGCCGCACACGCGGCGGAGCATCACGCACAAGTTCGACATCCAGGGGCACGAGGGCTACATCAACGTCGGCTTCTATCCCGACGGCCGCCCCGGCGAACTGTTCATCACGATGGCGAAGGAAGGCTCGACCATCGGCGGCCTGATGGACGTCCTTGGGACGTCGATCTCGATCGGCCTGCAGTACGGCGTGCCGCTTGAGGTGTTCGTCAACAAGTTCGCTCACAGCCGATTCGAGCCGGCCGGGTTCACCAAGAACCAGGACATCCCGATCGCCAAGAGCATCGCCGACTACATCTTCCGATGGCTCGGCATGGAGTTCATCGACGGCTACCGCGAAGCCAACTCCCCCAACCGGGGAGGCTACGAGGAGCCCGCGGCCAAGCCGGCCGCCGTCGAGGCTTCGGCCGCTCCCGTGCTGAAGGTGAACGGACACCGCTCAGCCACGATGGCGGACCTGGAGCACGCCGAGGCCGTTCTGGGGACCGCGCCAGCCAAGCAACCGGCGAGTCAGCCCCATGTGATCGCCGCGGACGCCAGCCTGAACGTGCAGGACCAGCAGTTCGCCTCGTTCCAGAGCGACGCCCCGGCCTGCGACAACTGCGGCGCCCTGACCGTCCGCTGCGGAACCTGCTACCGCTGCTTCAACTGCGGCAACAGCATGGGCTGCTCCTGATCTCGAACGATCGTCGATGAGACGAATCCCGCGGGGCCGTCGCCTTTCCAACAGGCGGCGGCCCTTCGTCGTTCGAAGGGCGTCCCGTCGATCAGATCAGCCGGCCGAGGGTTCCTCGGCGGCCTTCGGCTCGGCCTTGCGGCCCAGCACTGCGCCGAAGGTCGACTTGACCAGGCCGACGCACCATCGTATCGAGTTCTTGCCCATCATCAGCACCACGCCCAGAATCGTGGCTATGATGGACGTCGCCGGCAGCACGGTTTCCGGGCCGAAATACGCGAACAGAGGCGTCATACCGCATCCTCCTTGAATGACGAGATGATCGAGGGAGGCGGGCGGAAGCGCGCGCTGTTTGGATTCGCCGCGTCCCGCTTGCTCAAGATGTGGGCCGGGATTACAACCGAAACCCACGATCGCCGCAAGGCGGTCTGACGGCTCTCCCGCCTTAAAACACCTTCCTGAAAGGTTTTTCAGCCATGACTTTACACCCCGCGACGCTCGGGATCGGGCTACTCGCCCTGGTCGGGTCGGCCCTTCCGTGGACCTCGGCGCGGGCCTTCGAGGAACCCCCGCTCAAGGCGGCGGCCGTGCTCGACGTCTGGCCCGGCCCAGCGCCCGGCGAGGTGGGGAAGATCGAGGAAGAGAAGTTCATGGACCCGCCGACGTCCCCCGTCAAACGCCTGGGGAACGTCTCGCACCCCACGCTGACGGTCTACCGACCGGCACCGGAGAAGGACACCGGCGCGGCCGTGGTGATCTGCCCTGGCGGCGGCTACTACATCCTGGCCATGGACCTGGAAGGGGACGAGGTCGCCGCCTGGCTGAACTCGATCGGCGTCACCGGCATCGTGCTGAAGTACCGCGTCCCTCGCCGCGAAGGCACGCCCCCGGAGAAGAAGCCGATCCAGCCCCTGATGGACGTCCAGCGCGCGGTCAAGCTCGTGCGGAGCAAGGCCGCTGAATGGAAGATCGACCCGAACCGGATCGGCGTCCTGGGCTTCTCCGCCGGAGGCCATCTCTCGGCCGCGGCCTCGACCCGTTTCGACGAGCCCGTCTACCCCCAGACCGACGACGTCGACAAGAAGCAGAGCGCCCGCCCGGACTTCGCCGTCCTGATCTACCCCGGCGGTATGGAAGACCGCAACGAAGCCGACAACCCCCTGCTCCGCGTCACCTCAAAGACGCCGCCGATGTTCCTGGCCCACGCCGGCGACGACAAGGTCAGCCCGCTCAACAGCGTCTCGATGTACACCGCCCTCAAACAGGCCGGCGTCCCTGCTGAGCTGCACGTCTACGCGACCGGCGGCCACGGCTTCGGTCTCCGCCCCAGCCCCAACGCCTGCTCCACCTGGCCGAAGCGCTGCGAGGAGTGGATGACGGCCATGAAGTTGCTGACGCCGAAATCCTAAGCCCTCATCGCCTGCGTTATGCTCGCGGCCGCAAGGCTCGGCTTCGCAGGCGCTCCTTGAGGAGCCGAAAGGCGGGTCGTATCTTCGGCCCGCGGGACGAAGGACGAAGTGGAACGAGGATCGGGGCCGCGACATGGCGTATCGGTTGATGTTGCTCCTGGCGATGACCGCCTGGGAGCCGGACGGGGAGTCTCTGGTTGGATATCGACGGGGGCCGGCCAGCATGACCGGCCCCTGCGATCGGCGCGAGGCCGTCGAACCCGTCTGGGTCTACGCCTATCCAAGGCTCAAACTGAGATACCGTGCGTCGGGGACGCTTGGCGGAGACGCCGCCGTTCTGACGCTCGCCCCGGGGAGCGTCGGGCCGGTGACGCCGGGAGCGACGAACCCGGAGAACCCGTTCGTCGCCGGCCAGCCGGTCGTGGCGGTTCGGTCGAGCGACCTGAAGACCGACGGCGAGAGCCATACGCTTGAAGTCGACCTCCGCGGCAAGATGCGGACTCCCCAGATCCACGAGTTGAGATACACCCTCCCAGAAGGCGCCAGGCTCGACCTGGAGGAACTGACCTTCGTCGGCGGGCCGGAACTCCTCCCCACGGATCCGCCCAAGCTCCCTTCGGACGTGGTCGCGTGGGGCGTTGAGGCTCCCGTCGCGGCTGACGCCTGGCGAGGGACGACGATGCGAGGCGAGGAGACAATCCGAATCGTCGGCGCCCCACGCGCGGGCGGCGCGTTCTACCTAACGATCGCGCCGCACTTCGCCAACGTCCGGGAGTTCGCGGCCGGCGTCCCCGCCGATAAGATCCGCGTGAAGGAGAGTCGAGAGACGGCCGACGTGACGGTCCGCCTGATTTACAAGGACGGCGGCTGGGAGGAACAGTACCCGCTCTCGATCGCTGAGCGTCGGCATGTCCTGACGAACCGATCCCCCGCCCTCTACGCGTTGGAGTTGGACCGCGGACGCCCGCTAGCGGCCGTCGAACTGTACGACCGCAGCCCGCACGTCCAGTTGTTCGTCGCCGCCGGAGGAGTCTCGGACGCCCCGCCGCCGACCTCCCTGGAATCGCTCCCCGTTCTGAAAGCTCCCCAAAAGCGGAACGAGGCCGCCGCGCCGGCCGAGGCGTCGCTGAGTTACCGAATCGCCGGGGCGCCCGAGGGCGCCGTCGCGGCCGACCTGGTCGAGTCGACCGTGGCCGGCGGCCGGCGCGCGACGCTGGCGTTGAAGAACGGCGGAACGAAGGCGCTGGACCTCACGGTGACGTTTCCCCAGGCGACCGTCCAGGTCTCGGACGATCCCAGGGACGTCGCCTACCTGTTTCCCCGCCGAGGGACCGTGATCTCCACTGAGGAGCGGACGCTGGAGGCTCCGTACAACGCCGCCTTCCCGCTCCAGTTCCTCGACGTCTTCGCCCCGGAGGCGAATCGCGGCGCGGCGGTCGTCGTGTGCGACGTCGAGGGACGCGACAAGACCTTCCGCCTCAAAAAGACGGACGCGAAGGTCGCTGCGGAGGTCGACCATCGCGTCCACCTGGAGCCCGGCGAATCATGGCGGGCCCCCGAGGTCCGGATCGCGTTCCATAGCGGCGATTGGCGCGAAGGCTTCTCGGCGTATCGCGATTGGCTGGCGACGTGGTACAGGCCCGTCGGCCCCCGCCCCGCCTGGCTCCGCTCCGCGTTCTGGACCCGCCGGGACTACCCTGTCGGCGGCACGGGCAAGCTGT
This sequence comes from Paludisphaera rhizosphaerae, assembly GCF_011065895.1. Classification (NCBI taxonomy): domain Bacteria; kingdom Pseudomonadati; phylum Planctomycetota; class Planctomycetia; order Isosphaerales; family Isosphaeraceae; genus Paludisphaera; species Paludisphaera rhizosphaerae. The sequence continues at coordinate 332,274 of NZ_JAALCR010000005.1, forward strand.
TCGACGTGAAGGCGGGCCGCTACACGTTCGACGCCTTGATCGAGGACGGCCGGGCCTTCGGAGGGATCGACTTCATCGACGTCTCCGGCTGGGCGATGTCCGAATCCGTAGGACGGGTCGGCGACTATCCCATTGAACTGGGAGGGGTCGCGGACCTCGCCCGGAACATTCGCGAAGCCCGCGATCGCGGCGTCCCCACGGGGCTCTACTTCGAGGGATATCTGATCGACAAGCGATCGGCGGTCGGGAAAGCCCAGGAGGGCCGCTGGCAGTTGATCGACCAGAACGGAAAAGGCCTCTGGTGGGCCGGCGGCGAGGCCACCGAATTCTACGCCTGCCCCTACATGCCGGAATGGCGAAGCTATCTGTCGCGACGGGTCGCCCAGGTCGCGGCGGACGTGGGCGCGGCGGGGGTCTACCTGGATGAGTTCGGCTTCGGCGGCAAGCGGTGCTTCGCCACGACCCACGGCCATCCCCCGGGAGTCGATACGCTTCGCGGCGAGATCGAGACCGCGGCCGCCGTCCGCCGCGAGCTGGAAGCGTCGGGCGTCGGCGAGACGATCCTTTACATCGAGGAGACACCCCCCGACGCCGCCGCCCCCTACTTCGACGCCGCTCTCTGCTACGCGCTGCCGCTCACCGACGTCCGACAGTCGCCGCTCAAGTTGAACCTCTCGCGGTTCGCGTTCCCGGACATCCGGCTCTGGGACATGGTCTCGCTCGGCATCGACCCTCGCGCATTCGCCGCCGAGGACTTCCGCCTGTCGCTCTGGCACGGCAACGGGCTGTGGTTGAAGGGGCACGCTCAGACCTGGTACGGCGAGAAGCTGCTCGCCTGGATCCAGAAGGCCGGTTCGCTCTTGCACGAGCACGCCGAGGCCTTCGCCGGCCCCGCCGAACCGCTCGTGGATTCTCCCCATCCCGCGGTCTTCATCAACCGCTTCGGGAAGGGGCCGAAGACCGTGCACACCCTGTTCAACGCATCCTATCGAACCGCCCGCTTCTCGTTCGAGGGCCGCGACTTCGTCCTCGCCCCTCGCGATGTGGCCGTGGCCGCGCCGTCGCAGTGAAGCAGGACAGGCGCGACCACGCTGAGAATCCGGTGAGCTTCTGGCTTATCCCCGCCGCGCCACGTCTCGGAGCGGCGGGAGGTCGTCGAGTCCCTCGCGCGGGAGGGCTTCGACGAAGCGGCGGAGGGCCAGTTCGAGGTGTTCGGCGGCCTCGCCGTGCTGTTCGATGACGTTGTTCTGGTCCCAGCGGTCCTCGGGCTTGCGGTATAGCTCGGGGTGGCGGGGTTCCTCGGGGTCGTCGACGAGGGGGAGGATCATGTGCCAGACGTGGGTGCGGATGGCGTACTCCTCCACGTCCATGCCCATGCAGGCGTAGTCGCGGATCTTGGTCTGCTCGCCCCGGATCAGGGGGAGCAGATCGCTGCCGTGAATGAGCGGAGCCTCATCCGGGGGGCGAACGCCGAAGAATCCCAGGAGCGTCGGCAGCAGGTCGACGGTCTGGACGATCGCCTGGTGCCGCATCCCACCGTGCTTCGCCCCGGGCATGCGGATGATGAGCGGCGTGTGGACCAGCTCCTCGTACAGCCAGGGGCGGAACCGACGGACGAAGCCGTGCTCGCCCAGGGGCTCCCCCTGGTCGGCCGTGAAGATCAGCAGCGTGTCCTTGTCGCGGCCCAGGCGTTCGAGGGCCTTGAACAGCTCGCCCACCCAGCGGTCGACGAGCGTGACGGCCCCGGCGTACGTCCGGCGAAGGCGGTAAAGCTCGGCCTCGCTGAGGACGTCACCCACGGCGCCGGCGGGGACGTCGATCAGGACGGAGACGTCCTCGACGTCGATGATCGGCTCGTCGTCATCCTCTTCAACGAGGTCGCCTTCCTCGTCGGACTCGAACTCGTCGGGCTCGATGGTGGCGTACTGGTCGCGATACTCTTCGGGAAGGTCCCAGGGGCCGTGGGGGCTGAAGAGGTCGAGCCAGAGCATGAACGGCTCGGGGTCGTCCTTGCGCCGTTCGAGCCAGCCGACCGCCGCCTTGACCGTCCGGGCGACGCCCGTGTTCTCCTCGCGGTCGGCCTTCAGGGCCTTGCGATTGCGGAGGAGCTGCTCCCAGCGAGTCCGCCAGCGCTCGGCGACCTCAGGGTCCTCGTCCTCGTCGGGAGGGAGCCGCAGGCCGGGCTCGTCTTCCAGGCGGACGCCCCGGGCGCGGGGGTCGTCGACGGGGATGTAGGGGTCGTAGCCCTGGCCCCGGATCCAGATCACGTCGTCGAAGCTTCGCCCGTACCCCATTCCCTTCTCGCGGAGGAACGGCGAGTCCGAGATGAGTGCCGTGCGGACGCCGTGGGGGCTGAGCAGGTCCGGGAGGATCGTCTCGTCCGGCCGGAGCGGGGTCCAGCCGAGGTCCGGGTCGGTGAAGCCGTACCGTCCCGTCCACCAGCTCCGGCGCGTCGGGAGCGTGGTCAGGTTCTCGGGGAAGTGATGGTCGAAGACGACCCCTTCCGTCGCCAGACGGTCGAGGTTGGGGGTCTCGATCCAGGCGTTCCCGTAAGCCCCGAGGAATCCCAGATGCACGCTGTTGCAGGCGACGACGATGGCGTTCATGGGGCCTATTGTAATGACGCCCCCCCGCCCCGCCTACTGGCCGGGCTCAGGAGCGCCATCGATCGGCGGCCCTTCCGCCTGGCCGCAAGCGGCCGTTATTCGTCGAACTTCAGGTCGGATAGATCAAGCCGTAGGCCGGTGGGTTCATCCAGACCGTTTGCACTACGCCAGCCCCGAGCCAGGAACGCCTTGAGGCCGTCCGAGAAGGAGGGCAGCCGTTCCTCGACATCCTCGGGCACGAGCAAGCCGTAGCCGAACGATCGCGGCAGGCGGGCCTGGGTCAGCGAGCGAATGCGGAATCGTCGCAGGTTTGAGATCCAGGACGTCGGCGGCGCAGGGGGTGCCAAATGGAGGACGATGTAGCCCCCATTCCCGTCATACCCAACCTGAAGGAGGTCGAATAGGTTCAGGCCGCCGAATGAGACAGCTTCCTCGGTGAATCGATCGGGGCGAGGGTTCTCCGTTCCACGCGATGCATAAAGGCGGTGATGCTCCTCAGGCGTCGCCCACTCCGAACTGCCAAGCAAGCTGTAGAAGGGACCCGGGCAGGCCAGAACGATTTCTTCAGGCGTGTAGATGCCGCCCCCGCGACTGAAATTCCCCGACCCGACACGCAGAAGGAACGCACGAAAATCGGCGGGCAGCCTCCGATTGACCATCCGCTCGCACTCGTCGATTTCGTCGGTCGTGTGGGGATGAAAATCGTCCCAGTAATGCGGGTCGAACGGGTCGGTAAAAGCCCTCATCTCACGGACCCAATCGCCACAGCCCACGGTGAAATTCGGCGTTCGGAGTTCAGGCATACGTCCTCCCCCTGTAAGGCCGGGCCTCCTCATACAATTCACTCAGGCCGAACTTCCCGGCGTCGGTCCACTGGCAGCGGCCTGACTTGATGAAGGGTTTCGACAGGTCTCCACGCGGAACTCCCTGAAAGCGACAACCGAGCGGAGCAAGCGGTGGCGAGAAACTCCAACTCCAATTCGAGAGGATCGTGCCATGAAAGCCGTTGATCCCAGCGTTGATGAAGCGATCGAACATCATATCCGAGCCTTCCTGAAGAAGCTGAACTCCGGCGGCGGGAAGCCCCTGGAAGAGCTTTCGCCGAAGGACGCTCGCCAGGTCCTCGTCGACCTCCAGGCGTCCGCGAACGTCGAGCTGCCGCCGGCGCGGGTGAAGACCGTGACGATCGAGCACGACGGACAGAGTCTCGAATTGACGGTCGTCCATCCGGCGGGCGCCGAGAAGACGGTCCCGGCCTTCATGTTCTTCCACGGCGGCGGCTGGGTTCTCGGCGACTACCCGACGCACGAGCGGCTCGTCCGCGACCTGGTGGCGTACTCCGGGGCGGCGGCCGTCTTCGTGAACTACACGCCCTCGCCCGAAGCCCAGTATCCGGTCGCGATCAACCAGGCCTACGCGGCGACGAAGTGGGTGTCGGAGCACGGCCATGAGATCGACGTCGACGGCCGGCGGCTGGCGGTAGTCGGCAACAGCGTCGGCGGCAACATGGCGGCCGTGGTCTCGCTGATGGCGAAGGACCGCGGCGGACCGCAGATCCGCTTCCAGGGCCTGCTCTGGCCGGTCACGGACGCCTACTTCGAGACCGAGTCGTATCACGACTACGCCGAAGGCCGGTTCCTCACCCGCAACATGATGAAGTGGTTCTGGGACAACTACACCACTAGCCCCGCCGAACGGGGCGAGATCTACGCCTCGCCGTTGCGAGCCTCCACCGAACAGCTCCGCGGCCTGCCGCCGGCCCTCGTCCTGACCGCCGGCAACGACGTGCTCCGCGACGAGGGCGAGGAATACGCCAGGAAGCTCGACGTCGCCGGCGTCGACGTGATCGCCGTGCGATACAGCGGCCTGATCCACGACTGGGGATTGCTCAACCCGATCAGCCAGGTCCCCGCGACGCGAGCCTCCCTCATCCAGGTCGCCGAGGAACTCAAGCGACGACTCCGCTAAGGAGATTATACAACTTCACATGCTAACGTTTTGGCCCATCCCACCCCCACGCCGCCCATTCGCGAAAGAGAATCATCATGTCCGCGACATCGATCTTGGGCCAGACTGAGCCCGCGACCCTGACGACGACCCAGTACGTGCTGTCTCGCCTGCGACGGCTCGGCGTGAGAGACGTCTTCGGCGTGCCCGGAGACTTCGCCTTTCCAATCACCGACGCGATCTGCGCGGATGAGAATCTCCGCTTCATCGGCACCTGCAACGAACTGAACGCGGCCTACGCGGCCGACGGCTACGCCCGCATCCGGGGCGTGGCGGCGATCAGCACGACGTTCGGGCCGGGCGAGCTTGGAGCGCTGCCGGGAATCGCCGGCACCTACGCGGAACACGTGCCGATCTTCCACATCGTCGGCCAGCCCAACCGGGCGACGAAACGCTCCCGCGCCATCGTCCATCACACCCTGGGCGACGGGGAGTTCGACCACTTCCACCAGATGGCGTCGCCGGCCGTCTGCGCCCACGCCGTGATCACCCCGGAGAACTGCATCGCCGAAACCGAGCGGCTGATCGCGGCCCTCCTCTACCACCGACGGCCCGTCTACATGGCCCTCCCGACCGACGTCGCGAATATCCCCGTGATCGGAGCGGCCGGACCGACCGAGGAGCCGTCCAGCGATCCGACCTCGCTGGAGCGAGCCGTGGAGGCGATCGTCGAGGCGGTGAGCCGGGCGAACTCCGCCTGCATCCTGCCGGGCGTCCTGGTCGCGCGGCTGGGGCTCCGCGGGGCGCTGACGGCGGTCGTCAACGCCTCGGGCCTGCCGTTCGCGACCATGATGATGGACAAGGCCGTGCTCGACGAATCGAACCCGAACTACGTCGGGATGTACGACGGTGGCTGGTCGAACCCGGAAGTGCGCGACCTGGTCGAAGGCGCCGACCGCGTCCTGGGCGTCGGCGCGATGGCGAGCGACTTCAACACGGCGGCCTTCACGGCGAAGCTGGATCCGTCGCGGACGATCAACGTGATGCACCATCGAACGCGCGTCGGCCGCGACTGGTATGAGGACGTGGAGATGGGGGACGTCCTCGCCGCGCTCGTCGATCGGCTGCCGAGGCGCACCCCGCTCGCGAGGCCGAAGCCGACCAACCTGGGCGAGCCTCAAGGCCAGGGCGAAGACCGGATCACGGCGGAGGCTCTCTACCCGCGCTGGGAGCGCTTCCTGCGGCCGGACGACGTCGTGGTGTCCGAATCGGGGACGAACGTCCTGGGGCTGGCGGCGGCCCGGTTGCCGGAGGGGGCGACGTTCCACAATCAGACCCTGTGGGGAGCCATCGGCTGGGCGACGCCGGCCGCACTCGGGACCTCGCTGGCGGCGCCGGATCGTCGGACGGTCCTCATCACCGGCGAGGGCTCGCACCAGATGACGGCGCAGGAGGTCGGCCAGTTCCATCGGTTCGGCGCGAAGCCGATCATCTTCGTGCTCAACAACAGCGGCTACCTCATCGAGCGTCTTCTCTGCGAGGAACCGGACGTCTATTACAACGACCTCGCGCCGTGGAACTACCACCTGTTGCCCCAGGCGCTCGGCTGTGAAGGCTGGTACACCGCCCGCGCGACCACCTGCGGCGAACTCGATGCGGCCCTGGCTCGGGCCCAGGCGCATGACACGGCCGCCTACATTGAAGTCGTGACAGACAAGTACGTGGCGCCGCCGCTGGCGATGCAGATGCATGCGGCGACCCAGAGCCTCTACAAACGGTAATCCGCGAGGGCGTACCGTCCTCGCTTCGACCCAAACCTTGTTTCCGACGAAAGGACCCAGTCATGCCAGCCTCCCAGACCGTCCGCGTGAATCCCGCCCTCGCCACGCCGACCGACCTCGCGCCGGAAGGCGTCGCCGCGATCGGCGACGAGCTTCGCGGCCTGCTCGCCGACGTCTTCGCGCTCTACGTGAAGACCAAGAACTTCCACTGGCACATGAGCGGCCCGCACTTCCGCGACTACCACCTTCTGCTGGACGAGCACTCGGACCAGATCTTCGCCATGACCGACGACCTGGCCGAACGCGCCCGCAAGATCGGCGCGACGACGCTGCACTCGATCGGCGACATCGCGCGGCATCAGCGGCTGCGGGACAACAACGAAGAGTTCGTCGAGCCCCGCGACATGCTGGCCGAACTGTCCACCGACAACCAGCAGCTCACGCGTTCCCTCCGCGCCGCCCACGCCGTCTGCGACGAGCACAACGACGTGGCCACGGCCAGCCTCATCGAGAACTGGATCGACGAGACCGAGCGAAGGACCTGGTTCCTCTCGGAGATCGTCGGCCGGCGTTGAAGCATCGAGCCAGACGCCCCCTGCCCCGAGTTTGGCCGCGCGTTAGGATGTCGAGTCATAGGCCGGCATGCAGGTCGGGACCAAACTCCTGGGTCGTTACGCGAGGAGGCTGGACGTGGCCGAAGGAACGAAGCTGCGACCGTTCTCGGTCGCGTCCGACGGGGTCGATCCGAGCCGTGTCCCGCACCGGACCCTCTCCAGCGGGGCGACGATCCCGGTCATCGGGCTGGGGACCTTCGGTTCCGACCGGTTCTCGGGCGAGCAGGTCGCCGCCGCCGTGCTGGAGGCGGCGGAGGTCGGCTATCGCCACTTCGACTGCGCCTCGGTGTACGGCAATGAGCACCTCATCGGCGGGGCCTTCCGCGCGATCCTCGACGGCGGGGTCGCCCGTAGGGACCTGTGGATCACTTCAAAACTGTGGAACGACAAGCACGGCGAGGACGACGTCGAGCCTTCGTGTCGCCAGTCGCTGCAGGATCTGGGGCTCGACGATCTGGACCTCTACCTCGTCCACTGGCCGTTCCCCAATTACCATCCCCCCGGCTGCGACGTCACCGCCCGCAGCAACGACGCCAAACCATACATCCACGAAGCCTTCATGAAGACCTGGCGGCGCATGGAGGCCCTCGTCGACGCCGGTCTGGTCCGGCACATCGGCACGTCGAACATGACGATCCCGAAGCTGGAACTCCTGCTCCGCGACGCCCGAATCAAGCCGGCCTGCAACGAGATGGAACTGCACCCGCACTTCCAGCAACCGGAGCTTTTCCAGTTCGTCGTCGACGCCGGGATCGTCCCGATCGGCTACTCCCCGATCGGCTCGCCCAACCGCCCGGAGCGCGACCGGACCGAGGACGACACGGTCGACGTCGAGGATCGGGTGATCGTCCGGATCGCCGAACGGCTGGGAGTCCATCCCGGAACCGTCTGCCTACTCTGGGCCGTCCGACGCGGGCAAATCCCCATCCCGTTCTCGGTCAAACGCCCCCAGTTTCTGTCCGCCCTCAAGGTCGTCTGCGAGGACTCGCTGACCGATCAGGACATGCGAGACATTGCAGGAATCGACCGCGGCTGCCGGCTCATCAAGGGCCAGGTCTTCCTCTGGAAAGAGGGCCAGAGTTGGGAGGATCTCTGGGACCCGAACGGAGTGATCACGCCGCCGTGAGGATGACTGCGCCGAACTCGGATCGATCCGGGTGGGCCCTCTCTATTGCGTACCCGAGCGCCGCAGGATCGTCAACGACGGCCCCCGGTGGACGACGACGAAGCCCTGGTTCACGAACCGGTCGACCCCGCCGTACTCGGGGGTCTTCCAGAAGACCCAGCGGAACTCCGGGCGCAGGTTCGGATATCCCTTCGGCTCGTTGACGTTCATCACGTGGCTATACAGGCTCTTGCGCGAGGAGAGCGGGGCCGTGAACTCATAAGAGGCGAGCACGGCGTCGTCCGGGGCGACCTGACTGACCCAGGCCCAGTAAGGCTTGACGTCGGCCGCCGCGACGGGCGGCGGGATCGCCGACATCCGCGAGACGGTCGACCACGTCCCGGCCGCCGAGAACACCGCCGACGCCAGCCAGAGGACGACCATCGCCGCCGCCCCCCCGCGCACGCCACGCAGCCAGGCCGCCATTCGCGAGAAGCCGACCACCCCGGCCGCGATCGTCGTCGCCACGGCGGGCGTCGCGTAGCGGACGTGGTGCCACGAAGTCCCGGTGAGGAACCGCATCGCCCACTGGCCGGCCGCCAGGTTCCAAACCCAGAACCCGGCCAGCAACGCCGCGCCGGGGACCGCCAGCATCAAGATCGACCACGCGCCGAAGCCGTCGCGGAGGAACTCGCTGAGCGTTTCCCAGGTCTGCGCCAGGGTTGGCTTCGGTCCCATGAACTGATTGAAATACGCCTGTGGAGCATAGCGGCCGACGAAGAAGTAGAGGTAGCCGAAGAACGCCAGGACCAGCCATCCCAGTCCGACGTCGAACAGCACCAGCCGCCAGAGCGCCTTGCGGCCGACGTCCTCGTCCTCGCGAGGCGGCAGGAATGCCAACCAGGCGACGACGATCGCGAATTCCTGCCGGCAGGCCAGCATCCCCGCCACGCCGGCCGCCGTCAGTCCGACGCGTCTCGCACGCACCCCCTGGAACGCCCAGAGCACGAAGGGCGTGGCCATTGTCAGTTCTCGAAAGTCGTTCCAGACGATCGGCCAGGCCAGCGGCGTCAACGGCACGAGCGTCGCCGCCCCCAACGCGACGCGGCTCGAACCGGACTCCGACCGCGACAGCGTGTAAGCCGCCGGGATGACCCACCAGAAGACGACGTTGCAGATGACCAGCAGCGTCCGAGGGCTGGGGAACGCCATGTAGATCGGGGCGATCATGTACCGCGCCGGCGACAGGTAGTTCGACTTCCAGACCTGCGGCCCCTCGGTGGCGTATGACGAGATCGGCCGGACCGAGATCAAGCCGTCTCCCTGGGTCAGCGCCCAGTACCACTGGTTGTAGTACGCCAGATCCCACGACCAGCCGGTGCGCAGGTCGTCGTAGCGTTGCAGGGCCTGCGTGGTCGTGAGCGCCGTCAGCGCGGCCGTCAGCGCCGCCACGATCAACCAGGAGCCCGTCCGTTCGTCGATCCGCATCACGTCGCCTCAACGCCTCCGACTCGCCCCGCCTCAGTGTCGATATTATAAGGCCAGTCCGGTAGGTATGATGCGCGTCGGCGGCCGAGCGACGGCGAAATCGATGGGGGGGCGTTCCATGCAAGGACGACGAGTTCGTGCGACAGTCCTGGCGGCACTGGGCCTGGCTCTGGCGGCCGTCGCAACGGCATCGGTTCGAGGACGCTCGGAGAAGGTGGAACAGCCGCCGTTCTGGGAGTTGCTGGCGACGCTCCGCGGCGGGCGGTTCATCGACCTGACGCACACGTTCGCGCCGGGGATTCCGCACTGGGGGGGCGTACCGGACTCCACGGTGGAGACGCTGTACGACTTCGAACCGGGCGGCGGAACCATGGGCAAGGGCCTGCTCATCCACCGCTACAGCCTGGCCGGCCAGTGGGGGACGCACGTCGATCCGCCCGCGCATTTCATCAAAGGGCTCCGAACCGTGGATCAGATCGACGTCCGCGAGATGCTCCTGCCACTGGTCGTGCTGGACGTCCACGAGGCCGTCGCCGCCAACGCCGACTACACGACGACCCTTGACGACGTCCGCGCCTGGGAGCGCCGGCACGGCCCTATTCCCGAGGGGGCGTTCATCGCCCTCCGGACCGACTGGAGCAAGCGCTGGCCCGACCCGGCGGCGATGCGGAATGTCGACGCTCAGGGCGTCTCCCATACCCCGGGGTGGAGCCGTGAGGTGTTGCGATACCTGCTGGAAGACCGCAAGGCGACGGCCGTCGGTCATGAGACGCTCGACACCGACCCGGGCTCGGCGACCAGTCGCGGCGATTACGGTCTGGAAGCATACGTCCTGGGTCGCGACCGCTACCAGATCGAAGCCCTCGCGAGTCTCGACGCCGTCCCCGAAGCCGGCGCGATCGTCGTCGCCACGTTCCCCAGGCCCCGCGGGGGCTCGGGCTTCCCGGCGCGGGTCTTCGCCGTGGCGCCGTGACGGAGGCGGGCGGAAACATCCCGCCCCCGTCGCGATGATCATCGAGTGAACGTCAAGGCAGGCCCCTTGTCTCCTTCGGCCGCGCTGAAGGTGAACGAGTTGGGACCGATCGCCGAGACCTTGCCGGAGAGGGGCGGGCCCTCTTGCTGGAAGAGTCCGAGGGTGTCGTCCTTGTAGCCGGCCATGCCGGTGATGGACTGCTTCTGCCCCTTGGAGTCGACCTCCCAGGTGAAAACGGCGTCGTCGTCCAGGGTCAGGGTGATGGTCAGGTCGGGGTTCGGCTTGGCCGTCCACTTCCCATGCAAACTGGCTGGGGGCGGCGGAGGCGGCTGAAAATCAGGCTCCTCCTTGGCTTCGCCCTGAGGCGGCGTGGCGGCGTTCGCAGCGGCCGCCGGAGGCTGGCCGGGCTGCGCGGCCGGAGGCTGCGCCGGCTTGGCCGCGGCGACCTTCGCCAGTTCGTCGGACTTCTTCAACGCCTTGACGAACGACGCCGACAGCTTGTCCTCGGGGGCGCGCTTGACGACCTCCTCGAACTGTGCGGCGGCCGCGTCGTTGTGGCCCTGCACCATGTAATGGTAGGCCAGCAGGAAGTAGGAGGCAGGGTCGGTTGGAGCCCCCTTGACCACCGCCTCCAGGGCCCGGATCTGGTTCGTATAGGTGGCGATGTCCGGGTACAGACCGACGAGGGTCTCCCAGTTCCACCCCGGCCCGGCCGACAGAACCGCGTAGAGAACCGTCGCGGCTTCGTCGTATTTGCCCATGGCGAAGAGAACCAGGGCGCGGAACTCATGGATGACGGGGACGTCCGGCGTCTTCTTCAGCACCTGATCCACAAGCGTCAGGGCCTGGTTGTAGTCGCCCGACTTGAACGCGTTGCGAGCCGCCGAGAAGACCTGCTCGTTCGTTTCGGCCACATCAGGTTCGGGCGCGGGAGCGGCGACGTTGATGGGCCGCGAATAGTCGTAGACCGCGGACGTCTGCTGGACCACGGCCGGTTGGGCCGCAGCCACCGAGGCGTAATACGGATTGCTGTAGCCGCTCAGGATCGAGGTGCTGGCCACCGACCCCAACCCCCAACCGTCGTACGCGCCGACGCTCCAGGTGGGGAAGTAGTCGTAAACTCCCATCGTCTGGACCATCGGCACGCCGACGACGGCCGGTTGGAACCAGTTGGTGGTCATGGCGCCAAGGCCCCAGCCCGTCAGCGTTCCAAGGCCGAAGCCGCCCCAGAAACCGTTGCCGCCCCAGCCGCCGCGATAC